>NZ_CP139195.1:3347011-3662682 GCF_034057115.1 Pseudomonas sp. AN-1
GCACGAGGTGATCGTCGGCAGCGACAACGCCGACCTGATCTACGCCTGGGGCGGCGACGACACCGTCTACGGCGAAGGCGGCAACGACATCCTCTACGGCGGCAACGGCATCGACCGCATCTACGGCGGCGACGGCGACGACCGCATCCTCGGCGGCGACGGCGGCGACCTGCTCGATGGCGGCGCCGGCGACGACTACGTGAGCGGCGAACAGACCGCGGTCGCCGCGGCCGGCGTCGACCAGGTGATCGGCGGCGAGGGCAACGACATCCTGCACAGCGGGGTGGGCATCGACAAGCTGTCCGGCGAGGCGGGCGACGACTTCATCTTCGGCGAGGGCGACACCGACGCCTTCACCCATGGCGGCGACGGCAACGACATCATCGACGGCGGCATCGGCGGCGACCTGCTGTGGGGCGACGGCGGCGACGACCTGATCATCGGTGGCGACGACCAGGACATCTCGGCCGGTCTCGACGGCGACGACATCCTGCGTCCCGGACCCTTCTCCCAGGCCATGGGCGGCGGCCCGGACGAGGTGCTGGGCGGCGACGGCAAGAGCGACCGCGGCAACGACGGCAAGGGCGTCGGCTTCGACCTGATCGACTTCAGCGACCACGCCTGGTCGCCGCAGGGCGTCAGCGTGGACTTCTCGACCCAGCAGAACCCGATCGCCGCCATCGACGGCACCACGCCCTTCCCGGCCTGGGTGGGCATCGAGGGGGTGATCGCCAGCCAGGGCAACGACCGCATCCTCGGCGACGCCAACGGCAACTGGCTGATCGGCGGCAGCGGCGACGACCAGCTGACCGGCGGCAGCGGCAACGACCTGCTGATCGGCGATGGCATCCGCCTGGACAGCCTGATCGGCACCTACGCCGGCGGCTACGATCACTACGTCGATGGCGCCAGCCACCGTGCCGACGGCTTCATCCAGAACAACGGCCTGCTCGACGCCGCCGGCCCCGGCTTCGACAAGCACTTCACCGAGATGCTCAAGTCGGCCACCTTCAAGGACCTCGAGCTGGGTGGCAGCCAGCTCACGCGGCTGTGGCGCAACGGCGTGGCGGGCAGCGATCTCGCCGACAGCGTCACGGTCGGCGACGGCGGCACGGCCGGCGCGGCCGACACCGCGGTGTTCGCCGGCAACCGCGCCGACTACAGCGTGGAGCGGATCTTCTTCGACCTCGCCACCCGCACGGTGGTCGCCGCGTCCGGCCCCGCCACCATCACGGCCTTCCGGATCAGCGACACGGTGGCCGGCCGCGACGGCACGGACCTGGTGGTCGGCGTGGAGAACTTCCGCTTCGCCGATGCCACCGTGGGCCAGGCCCAGCTGCTCAACAGCGCGCCGCAGATCACCTCGGACGGCGGCGGCGAGACGGCGGCGCTGAGCGTGGCCGAGAACGCCACGGCGCTGACCACGGTCACGGCGACCGACGCCGATGCCGGCAGCGTGCTGACCTACTCCATCGGCGGCGGGGCCGATGCGGCGCGCTTCTCCATCGACGCCGCGACCGGCGTGCTGAGCTTCGTGGCCGCGCCCGACTTCGAGGCGCCGGCGGATGCCGACGGCAACAACGTCTACGAGCTGATCGTCCAGGTCAGCGACGGCATCGCCGTGGATGCCCAGGCTCTGGCGGTGACCGTGCAGAACGTCAACGAGGCCGCCAGCGGGGCGCTGCACATCGCCAGCTACACCAGCGGCAACGCGTCGGCGAGCCTCACGGCCAGCAATACCCTGGCCGATCCGGACGGCATGAGCGGCTTCGTCCGCTACCAGTGGCAGCGGCTGGTCAACGGCAACTGGGTCAACATCGCCGGCGCCACGGGGGCCACGCTGAGCAACCAGAGCAATACCAGCGTGCGGGTGACCTCCAGCTATGCCGATCCGTTCGGCAGCTACAGCTTCGTCTCCGCGGAGACCGCCTTCATCACCGGGACCGACACCGGCAACGTCAGGTCCGGCAGTGCGGGCAACGACATCCTGCTGGGGCTGGGCGGCAACGACATCCTCACCGGCGGTGCCGGCAACGACACCGTGGACGGCGGCACGGGCAACGACACGCTGCGGGCGAGCGTCGGCGACGGCGACGATGCCTACCTGGGTGGCGCCGGCATCGACACCTACGACCTGTCGGCGACCACGGCGGCGGCCAGCGTCGACCTCGGCGCCGGCACGGCCTTCAGTGCCGAGACCGGCAGCGACACGCTGTCCGGCATCGAGAACGTGCGCGGCAGCAGCGGCGACAACCTGATCGGCGACGCCGTCGGCGCCAACCAGCTGCTCGGCAATGGCGGCAACGACACCTTCGTGCTGCACGGCGACAATGCCCGCGACGACATCCAGGGCGGCGTGGGCGTCGATACCGTCGACTATTCGGCGGCCACCGCCGACCTGAGCGTGAACCTCGGCGCGTTCGGCGTGGTGGTGGGCGGCACGGGCAGCACGACGGCGCTGAGCGACACGCTGAGCAGCATCGAGAACTTCATCGGCGGCTCCGGCAACGACAGCATCACCGGCAGCGCCGCCGGCAACCGGCTGAGCGGCGGCGGCGGCAACGACACGCTGACCGGCGGGGCCGGCGCCGACGTGCTGAGCGGCGGGGCGGGCGCCGACCGCTTCGACTTCAACGCCATCGGCGAGTCGGGCGTGGGAGCGGCCGCGCGGGATGTCATCACCGACTTCCAGAGCGGCGTCGACAAGCTGGACTTCTCGACCATCGATGCCAACACCGGCAGCTGGGGCAACCAGGCGTTCGCGTTCAATGCCACGGCCGGCGCCGCGCTCACCGGCCCGGGGCAGCTGACCTATCACTACGAGACCATCGGCGGGCAGGAGTACACGGTGATCGATGGCAACGTGAACGCCAATCCGGGCAGCGACTTCCAGGTGGCCCTGGTCGGCCATCAGGTGCTCACCGCCACGGACTTCATCGTCTAGCCGCGGCGCCGCCGGCGCCGGCGAACCCCGTGCCCGCCACGGGGTTCGTCGCTGGCGGCGGCCTAGGCCGTGCGGAACACCAGCGCCTTGAGGCCGCTGTCGGGATGGATGTCGGCGAACTCCGGCGGGTTGGCGAGGCGCTCGACGAAGTGCAGCTGCGGCGCCTCGGCGGCCATGCCCTCGATCAGGAAGTCGGGGCCGATGCCGGGGTCGTTGACGCAGGCCAGCACCGTGCCTCCTTCGCTGAGCAGCTCGGGCAGGCGGCGGAGGATCTTGCGGTAGTCGCTGGTCAGGGCGAAGCTGCCCTTCTGGAACGACGGCGGATCGATGATGATCAGGTCGTAGGGTCCGTACCTGCGCACCTTGCCCCACGACTTGAACAGCTCGTGGCCGAGGAACTCGACCTGCGCCAGGTCGTGGCCGTTGAGGCGGTGGTTGTCGCGCCCGCGGCTGAGCGCGGCCCTGGCCATGTCGAGGTTGACCACCTGGGCGGCGCCGCCGGCGATGGCCGCCAGCGAGAAGCCGCAGGTGTAGGCGAACAGGTTGAGCACGCGCTGGCCGGCGGCCTGCTCGCGTACCCAGCGCCGGCCGTAGCGCATGTCGAGGAACAGGCCGTTGTTCTGCTTGCGGCCGAGGTCGAGCTTGTAGCGCAGGCCGTCCTCGTCGATCAGCCATTCCTCCAGTTCCGCGCCGAGCAGCCAGTCCATGCGGCTGTCGGCCAGGTAGCGGTGCTGCAGCAGCAGGTGGTGCGCGCCGCTGTGCCGCCAGGCGGCGCTGTCGGCCAGCTCCAGCAGCATCGCGGTCAGCGCCTGCAGTCCGTCCGTCTCCGGCTCGCGGAACAGCGACACCAGCAGCACGCCCTGCAGCCAGTCGACGGTGACGTGCTCGAGTCCCGGCCAGCGCCGGCCGCGGCCGTGGAACAGGCGGCGCGCCTCGGCGGGCACGGTGTCCAGGGCGGTCAGGAGCTGCTGCTGCAGGGTGGCGATGGCGTCGGCGTGCATGGCGGATGGTGGTCGCAGGTGGGGGGCGCGCATTCTAACCGCAGCGGCCCCCTGCCCGGCGAGGAGCGACGAAAGGCTAGAATGCGCTCTTTCCCCGCAGCCGAGGACGCCCGATGAGCAGCACTCCCACCTACGGCGTCGGCGACGCCTCCTACCAGGCCGCCGGCGGCATCGACGGCCTGCGCCGCCTGGTCGACGACTTCTACCGGATCATGGACGAGTCGCCGGCCGCGGCCGAGCTGCGCCGCCTGCATCCGGAGAGCCTGGAGGCCTCGCGCGACAAGCTGACCTGTTTTCTCAGCGGCTGGCTGGGCGGGCCGAAGCTGTTCGCCGAGAAGTACGGTCCGGTCGTGATCCCCGCCTTCCACGCCCAGTGGCCGATCGGCGAGGCGCTCGCCGAGGCCTGGCTGGACTGCATGGCCCAGGCGGTCGCCCGCCAGGGCTACGCGCCGGAGTTCGCCGCCTACCTGATGCAGCAGCTGCGCGTGCCGGCGCAGCGCATCGTCCAGGCCAGCCGCAACCGCCACGGCTGAGCGGCGGTCAGCTCGACAGCGCCTGACGGCCTGCGCCGCCTGGTCGACGACTTCTACCGGATCATGGACGAGTCGCCGGCCGCGGCCGAGCTGCGCCGCCTGCATCCGGAGAGCCTGGAGGCCTCGCGCGACAAGCTGACCTGTTTTCTCAGCGGCTGGCTGGGCGGGCCGAAGCTGTTCGCCGAGAAGTACGGTCCGGTCGTGATCCCCGCCTTCCACGCCCAGTGGCCGATCGGCGAGGCGCTCGCCGAGGCCTGGCTGGACTGCATGGCCCAGGCGGTCGCCCGCCAGGGCTACGCGCCGGAGTTCGCCGCCTACCTGATGCAGCAGCTGCGCGTGCCGGCGCAGCGCATCGTCCAGGCCAGCCGCAACCGCCACGGCTGAGCGGCGGTCAGCTCGACAGCGCCTGCGCGGAGCTGTCGTCGCCCCGGCTGGCGCCGGCCCTGGCGGCGCGGGCGCGCCGCACCAGCAGGCCGCCCAGGGTCAGGCCCAGACAGGCGGCCAGCGCCGAGGCGATCAGCACGCCCAGCTTGGCGGCGCCGAGCAGGCTGGCGTCGGCGAAGGCCAGGGTGGCGATGAAGATCGACATGGTGAAGCCGATGCCGGCCAGCACGCCGATCAGCCCCAGCCACGACCAGTTCATGCCCGCCGGCAGGCGGCACCAGCCCAGGCGGACCAGCAGCCAGCTGCTCAGCAGGATGCCGAGCGGCTTGCCGACCACCAGGGCGAGGGCGACGCCGAGCATCACCGCCGTGGCACCGCCACCGTTCAGGTCGATGCCGTCCAGGTTCACCCCGGCGTTGGCGAGGGCGAACAGCGGCATGATGCCGTAGGCCACCCAGGGATGCAGGGCCAGCTGCACGCGCACCACCGGCGGCAGCAGCTCGCGCTGGGCGTGGCGCAGCCGCCGGACCGGCTGCATCAGTTGCTGGGCATCGCTCTCGCCGTTGCGCGCGCGCTCGGCGAATTCCTCCAGGGCGCGGCTGGCGGAGTCCAGCGGAGCCTCGCCACGCGTCGGCAGCACCGGGGTCAGCAGGCCGAGCACCACGCCGGCCAGGGTCGGGTGCGCGCCGGTGTGCAGCAGGCCGAACCACAGCAGGGCGCCGGGCAGCACGTAGGCCCAGGCCGAGCCGATGCCGATGGCCTGGAAGCCGAGCACCAGCAGCAGGCCGGCGCCGGCGATCAGGAAGCCGTTCGGGTCGAGACCGCCCGAGTAGAACAGGGCGATGATCAGCACGGCGATGACGTCGTCGATGATCGCCAGGGCGAGCAGGAAGATGCGCACGCAGCCGGGGATCGACTTGCCGAGCAGGGCCAGCACGCCGACGGCGAAGGCGATGTCGGTGGCGGTGGGCACCGCCCAGCCCTGGCGCAGGCCCTCGCCGCCGGCGATGGCCAGGTAGATGAGCGCCGGCGCGACCACGCCGCCGAGCGCCGCGCCCAGCGGCAGCGCGGCCTGGCGCAGGTCGGCGAGGGCGCCGTCGTGGATCTCGCGGCGGATCTCCATGCCGACCACCAGGAAGAACACGGTCATCAGCGCGTCGTTGATCCAGAAGTGCAGCGAGTGGGAAACGCTGAAGTCGCCCAGGCTGAAGCCCAGCGGCAGGTGCCAGAGGTGCGCGTAGCTGTCGGCGGCCGGCGAGTTGGCCCAGGCCAGGGCGATGGCGGCGGCCAGCAGCAGGACGATGCCGCTGACGGCTTCGATGTGCAGGAAGTGCTCGAGGGCGTTGAAGGCCTTGTCGGCGATACGCTGCGCAGCCGGCAGCGCCTTGCGGGAAGGGGTCGGGGTCATGGTTGCTCATGCTCTGCGGCTGTGTGGCGGCCCGACCAACACAAGAAACCTGTCCGCCTGCAACCTGCAGTGCGGACACCCGTTTTTCACCCTACACAGCCCGCCTGCAAATGGCCAGCCATCCGGGTCGGGCGGCTGGCGCTGCTGCGGGCATCGGGCGTTCTGTCTCGAATGGGCCGATCCTGCACTGAAGTGTAGCGATGTCCTGGGGATCTGCACGGTTGTCGGCAGGCATGCACGCCCCCGTCCGGCAAGGCGCCGGGGCGGTGAAACACATCCTGTTACACAGCCGCGGCGCGGCCTGCCTGGCGCGGCCGGGTCCACCGGCCGAGCGGAGCGCGCGCGGGGCGCCGCTCAGGCCGAGAGGCCGTTGTTCTCCAGGACCTGTTCCAGATAGGCCACCCGCTCGGTGGCGTCGGTCCACAGGTGGACCAGCGCCTCGACCACCGGGCGGTAGATGTTGGCGTTGAAGTTGGTGTTCTCGGCGATCGCGTAGGCCTCTTCGGGACTGCGCCCCGCCTTGATCTCGCGCAGCTGGACGCCGAGTTCCTGGTCGGTGCGCAGGGTGTGGAACACCAGCCAGGAGGTCACGAAGCTGACCAGCCGGTCGAAGTGCTGGGAGATGCCGAGGTCGACGGGGCGGTTGCGGATCTTGCCGAGATCGTAGAAGAACGACTTGTGCGCCATCTGCTGCATCTTGATGTGCCGGGGATCGACCTTGTGCTGCAGCATGATCTCCTCCTCGTCGGCGAAATGCTTGTTGGCGTAGTCGAGGAGGGCGTCCAGGGCGGCATCCAGCTCCTGATCGTTCTCGTTGCCGGAAGCGATGTCGCGGGCGATCTTGTCGAGCATGACGAACAGCTGCTCATGCTCGCGGTCGACGGTGTCTTCGCCGATGGCGAAGCGCGGGCTCCATTGAAACATGCGGCCTTCCTTTTTCGCGGGTGGTTTGTCGGAGTGGTTGCTGATGCCTTCGTACCACTTGTGGCGCGCGGCGGCCAGTGGGCGCAAGCATGAGGCGCGGCTCCGGGCCGGAAAGCATCCGGCGGCAGGCCGGCGAGGGCCGGCTCCCGCTCAGGAGCGGGGTGCGGCCGGCGGGATTGGTTCGCTGCCCCGGATGTCGAGGCTGCCGAGGGTGACCCGGCCGCCTGATGCTCAGCGCTTGAGCAGCGCCCGTATATCCGCCAGCGCACTGTTGCCGCGCTTGGCCTTGACCTCCACCGGGGCATCCTCCTGGCCTTCCCAGACCAGGTCTTCCGGCGGCAGTTCGTCGAGGAAGCGGCTCGGCAGGCAGTCGATCACCTCGCCGTACTGCTTGCGCTTGGCGGCGAAGGTGATGGCGAGGTTCTTCTTCGCCCGGGTGATGCCGACGTAGGCCAGGCGGCGCTCCTCCTCGACGGTGTCGGCCTCGATGCTCGATCGGTGCGGGAGGATCTCCTCCTCCATGCCCATGATGAACACCGAGGGGAACTCCAGGCCCTTGGAGGCGTGCAGGGTCATCATCTGCACGCCCTCGGCGCCGTCCTCCTCCTCCTGCTGGCGTTCGAGCATGTCGCGCAGCACCAGCTTGGCGATGGCCTGCTCGATGGTCATGTCGCCGTCCTCGTCCTTCTCCAGGGTGTTCTTCAGCGCCTCGAGGAGGAACCAGACGTTGCTCATCCGGTACTCGGCGGCCTTGTCGGTGGAGCTGTTCTCGCGCAGCCAGTTCTCGTAGTCGATGTCGGCGATCATCCCGCGCAGGGCGGCGATCGGGTCGTCCTGGGCGCATTCGCGGCGCACCCGGTCGAGGAAGTGCTTGAAGCGCGCCAGGCGCTCGCAGTAGCGGGCGTCGAGGTGCTCGCGCAGGCCGATCTCGTCGCTGGCCTCGTACATGCTGATCTTGCGTGCGGTGGCGTAGTTGCCGAGCTTCTCCAGGGTGGCCGAGCCGATCTCGCGGCGCGGCACGTTGATCACGCGCAGGAAGGCGTTGTCGTCGTCCGGGTTGACCAGCAGGCGGAAGTAGCTCATCAGGTCCTTCACCTCCTGGCGGGCGAAGAAGCTGGTGCCGCCGGACAGCCGGTAGGGGATCTGGTGGTGCTGCAGCTTCAGCTCCATCAGCTTGGCCTGGTAGTTGCCGCGGTAGAGGATGGCGAACTCGCTGTACGGGCGCTGGGTGCGCAGGTGCTCGGTGAGGATCTCCATGGCGATGCGCTCGCACTCGGCCTCCTCGTTCCTGCAGCGGATCACGCGGATCTCGTCGCCGTGGCCCATCTCGCTCCACAGCTGCTTCTCGAACACGTGCGGGTTGTTGGCGATCAGCACGTTGGCGCACTTGAGGATGCGGCTGGTCGAGCGGTAGTTCTGCTCGAGCATCACCACCTTGAGGCTGGGGAAGTCCTCCTTGAGCTGCATCAGGTTCTCCGGCCGTGCGCCGCGCCAGGCGTAGATCGACTGGTCGTCGTCGCCGACCACGGTGAACTGCGCGCGCTCGGCGACCAGCAGCTTGACCAGCAGGTACTGGCTGGCGTTGGTGTCCTGGTATTCGTCGACCAGCATGTAGCGCACCCGGTTGCGCCACTTCTGCAGCACCTCGGGGTGCTCCTGGAACAGCTTGACCGGCAGCAGGATGAGGTCGTCGAAGTCCACCGCGTTGTAGGCCTTGAGGGTGCGCTGGTAGTGCAGGTAGACGATCGCGGCGGTCTGCTCGCGCGGGTTGCGCGCCTTGGCCAGCGCCTCCTCGGGGAGGATCAGGTCGTTCTTCCAGGCGCCGATCAGGTTCTTGATCTCGTCGACGCCGTCGTCGCCCTGGTACTCCTTCTGCATGATGTCGGCGAGCAGCGCCTTGACGTCGCTCTCGTCGAAGATCGAGAAGCCCGGCTTGTAGCCCAGGTGGGCGTGCTCCTTGCGGATGATGTTGAGGCCGAGGTTGTGGAAGGTCGACACCGTCAGGCCGGCGCCCTCCCGGCCGCGCAGCAGGTGGCCGACGCGCTCCTTCATCTCCCGCGCCGCCTTGTTGGTGAAGGTCACCGCGACGATGTGCCGGGCGGCGATGCCGCACTGCTGGATCAGGTAGGCGATCTTGCGGGTGATCACGCTGGTCTTGCCGGAGCCGGCGCCGGCCAGCACCAGGAGCGGGCCGCTGATGTAGTGGACGGCTTCCTGCTGGCGGGGATTGAGTCGGGACATGCGGGCAGGGGTGTCTGGCTGCGGGGGGAAGGCGGCATTCTAGCAGGCCGCCCCGGTGCGCCGAACGGGGCGGCGACCGGGGGGCTGGCGCGCCCCTCAGCGCACCACGTGCAAAAAGTGCATGTGCCGCTCGTACTGGTCGAGGATGTCGTCGATCACCTCGTCGCGCGACCAGCCCATCACGTCGTAGTCCTGGCCGCCCTCCTGCAGGTGCACCTCGGCGCGGAAGTACTTGCGCTCCTCGTCGCCCTCGAGCATCACGAAGCTCGGCTGCACGTAGGCGCGCGGATGCACCTCGTAGACGAAGTCGACCTCGGTGCCGTGGCGCACCTCCAGGCGCACGCGGTGGTCGTCGCCGCTCTGCACTTCGCCGGTCAGGCCCTGCTTGCGTAGCTCCTCGGCCACCGCCAGACAGGCCGGCTGCACCACCTCATCGAGGAAGCGGTTGACGTGGGCGCGGCGCGGGAACATCACCATGTTGCGCAGGCGCCGCTGCCAGCCGCCGGGGCTGCGCGCCTGGCGGGTGTGGCCGGAGGTCTGGTGGCGCAGCACGCGCTTGGTGGCGTCCAGATGCAGGGCCTTGAGCAGGCCCCACATCGAGGCCAGCAGGATGATCGAGAACGGCAGGGCGCTGGCGATGGTGGCGGTCTGCAGGGCGCTGAGACCGTCGGCCAGCAGCAGGGCGATGGCCACCACGCCGGTCGAGCCGGCCCAGAAGATCCGCTGCCACAGCGGGGTGTGCGGGTTGCCGCCGGAGGCCAGCATGTCGACCACCAGCGCGCCGGAGTCGGCCGAGGTGACGAAGAACACCACCACCATCAGCACCGCCACCGTCGACAGCACGGAGGCGAAGGGGAACTGCTCGAGGAAGGCGAACAGCGCCAGCGAGCTGTCCTGGTCGACCGTCGCGGCCAGGCTGGTCAGGCCCTGCTGCATGATCATGTGGATGGCGCCGTTGCCGAACACCGTCATCCACAGCAGGGTGAAGCCGGCGGGGACGAACAGCACGCCGCAGACGAACTGGCGGATGGTCCGCCCGCGCGAGACGCGGGCGATGAACATGCCGACGAACGGCGACCAGGACATCCACCAGCCCCAGTACAGCAGGGTCCAGCCGCCCAGCCAGTCGGTCGGCTCGTAGGCGTACAGGTTGAAGGTCTTGCTGACGATCTCCGACAGGTAGCTGCCGGTGTTCTGCACGAAGGTCTGCAGCAGGTAGACGGTGGGGCCGAGCAGCAGCACCAGCAAGAGCAGGAACACGGCCAGGCCGAGGTTGAGCTCGGAGAGGATGCGGATGCCCTTGTCCAGGCCGGTGACCACCGACAGGGTGGCCAGCGCGGTGACCGCGACGATCAGGCCGATCTGCACGGCGGTGCCGACCGGCAGGCCGAACAGGTGGTTGAGGCCGCTGTTGATCTGCAGCACGCCGTAGCCCAGCGAGGTGGCCACGCCGAACACCGTGCCGAGGATGGCGAAGATGTCCACCGCGTGGCCGATGGGGCCGTGGATGCGTTCGCCGATCAGCGGATACAGCGCCGAGCGCAGGGTCAGCGGCAGGCCGTGGCGGTAGCAGAAGAAGGCGAGGATCAGCGCGACTATGGCGTAGATCGCCCAGGCGTGCAGGCCCCAGTGGAAGAAGGTCAGCTTCATCGCCTCGCGGGCGGCCTGCACGCTGTTGGGCTCGCCGACCGGCGGGGCGACGAAGTGCATCACCGGCTCGGCGACGCCGAAGAACATCAGGCCGATGCCCATGCCGGCGGAGAACAGCATGGCGAACCAGGTGGTGTTGCTGTAGTCGGGGCGGCTGTGGTCGGGGCCGAGCTTGATGTCGCCGTAGCGGCTGACGGCGAGGAACACCACGGTGATCAGGATCAGCGCCACGGCCAGCACGTAGAACCAGCTGGCGTTGCCGACGATCCAGCTCTGCACCTGGCCGAACAGGGCCTGGGCGGTCTGCGGCAGGGTTACGGCGAACAGCACCAGGGCGAAGATGAGGATGGCGGAGCCGAAGAACACCGGGGGGTTGAGGGTGCGCGCGGGGCGCGGGGAAGTTTCCATGGAGCAGGCTCTCCTTGTGATCGGATGGCCGCCAGGGGCGGGTATCGGAACAGACTGGACCGCGCCGGCGCCGAGCGCCAATCCCGGGCGCGGCGCGCCCGCGCGGTCCGCGGAGTCGACCACCCTACCAGCTCGATAGCTTTTTATGAAGGATTAGATTCTCCTGATAGCTTTGTCATATGCATGCCGGGTGCCTCAGCCGGGCTCGCCGCTCGCCCGGTACTGCAGCGCCTCGGCCAGCTGGGCGCGCCGGATGTCGGCGAGGCCTTCCAGGTCGGCCAGGGTGCGCGCCACCTTGAGCACGCGGTGCAGGGCGCGCAGCGACAGGCGCAGGCGCTCGCCGGCGCCCTCCAGCCACAGGCGGTCGGCCTCGGCGAGGGCGCAGTGGGCCTGCAGGCCGGGCAGGTCGAGGTGGGCGTTGGCGCAGCCCTGGCGCTCGAACTGGAGCGCCTGAGCGGCGGCCACCTGCCGGGCCAGCGTGGCGCTGTCCGGTCCCTCGCCGCTGGCGTGCAGGCGGGTCGGCTCGCGGCGCACGGCCAGGTGCAGGTCGATGCGATCGAGCAACGGGCCGGACAGCCGGGCGCGGTAGCGCTGC
This sequence comes from Pseudomonas sp. AN-1, assembly GCF_034057115.1. Taxonomy (NCBI): domain Bacteria; kingdom Pseudomonadati; phylum Pseudomonadota; class Gammaproteobacteria; order Pseudomonadales; family Pseudomonadaceae; genus Pseudomonas; species Pseudomonas sp. AN-1. The sequence continues at coordinate 3,359,100 of NZ_CP139195.1, forward strand.
ACCTGCTCCGGGGTGCAGCGGCAGCGCTGCTCGGGATCGCCGAGGTAGCCGCACGGGCAGGGGTTCATCGCCGCCACCAGCTGGAAGCGTGCGGGAAAGCGCAGCTTGTCCTGGGCGCGGGCGATGACGATCTCGCCGCTCTCCAGCGGCTGGCGCAGCACGTCGAGGACGTGGCGGGGAAACTCCGGCAGCTCGTCGAGGAACAGCACGCCATGGTGGGCCAGGCTGATCTCGCCGGGCTTGGGGCGCGTGCCGCCGCCGACCAGCGCCGGCCCGGAGGCGCTGTGGTGCGGCTGGCGGAACGGCCGCTGCGGCCAGCCGCCCTGCGGCGCCAGGCCGGCCACCGAGTGGATGGCGGTCACCTCCAGCGCCTCGGCCTCGGTCAGCGGCGGCAGCAGGCCGGGCAGGCGGCTGGCCAGCAGGGTCTTGCCGGTGCCGGGCGCTCCGCTCAGCAGGAGATTGTGCCGGCCGGCGGCGGCCACCAGCAGGGCGCGCTTGGCGGCCAGCTGGCCCTGCACCTCGGCGATGTCGCCCCGTATCGGTGCAGGGGGCGGCAGGCCGCGGGCGGTCCAGGGCGCCAGCGGGCTGTGCCCGGCCAGGTGGGCGGCCACTTCCAGCAGGTGCTCGGCGGCGTACAGGGTCAGTCCCGAGACCAGCGCGGCCTCCTCGGCGTTGGCGCGCGGCACCAGCAGGGCGCGCCCGGCGGCGCGGGCGGCCAGCGCCGCCGGCAGCACGCCGCGCACGGCGCGCAGGGCACCGGAGAGGGCCAGCTCGCCGAGGCACTCGAGGTTTTCCAGGCTGGCGGCGGGCAACTGGCCGCTGGCGGCGAGGATGCCGAGGGCGATGGCCAGGTCGAAGCGGCCGCCGTCCTTGGGCAGGTCGGCGGGGGCCAGGTTGAGGGTGATGCGCCGGCTGGGGTAGTCGAAGCCGCAACTCTGGATCGCGCTGCGCACGCGGTCCTTGCTTTCGCGCACGGCGGTTTCCGGCAGACCGACCAGGGTCAGCGAGGGCAGGCCGTTGGCCAGGTGGGCCTCGACGCTGACGGCGGGGGCGTCGATGCCGAGCTGGGCACGGCTGTGGACGATGGCGAGGGACATGATCGCTCCTTGATCGGGTGTCCCGGGGCGGCGCTTACGGCTGCGGCGGCTCCAGGCGGGCTTCCAGTTCGGCGACCCGGGCCTCGAGGGCCTCCAGGCGTGCGCGGGTGCGGGCCAGCACCGCCATCTGCGCGTCGAATTCGTCGCGGCCGACCAGGTCGAGTCTGGCGAAGGCGCCCTGCAGCAGGGCCTTGAACTGGGCCTCCAGTTCGGGGCGCGGCAGCGGCGAGTCGGCGCCGAACAGGCGGCTGGTCTGGCTGGCGAGAAGGTCGAGAACGGCTTTGGGCGGCAGCATGGCGGTCTTCCATCAACGGGAGCGGCCAGTCTAGCAAAGGCGTCGTCGCACCTGCGACGTGCGCGCAGGGCAGCGACGTTCCAGAGGGGTGCGTGGCGGCGCGCCGGTTGCGCACTTCCATGGTGCGTTCCGCTGAGGGAATGGTGGCGCGCTGGGCGTTTTTTGCCCTTCGCTGCGGGCGTTTCGCACCGTTATGGTGCAAAAAACGGCGGCGGCCCCCCTGGCGCGCCCGGGTGGCGGGATAACTCCCTGAAAAAACAGCAAATGCGAAAAGCTGGCAAGGATTCTGCTTATGCCTGTACAGCCGGTGCCCGGGTGCAAGAGCGTCGGGCAGGGCGAGGCAGGGGAGTGCTTCGCCAGCAGCCGCCGGCCGACGTTGAATCCAGCCTGCGCGGCGTCTGCCACCTGTTACAAACGTCGGACTCTGCGCTTAGACTTGTCATGGGTTCGTTGTTCCTGGGGCAAGTCCACCATTACGGGAGAAACTTTCATGAAGCTAGTCACCGCCATCATCAAGCCGTTCAAGCTCGACGACGTGCGCGAGTCGCTGTCGGAAATCGGCGTGCAGGGCATTACCGTCACCGAGGTCAAGGGCTTCGGCCGTCAGAAGGGCCACACCGAGCTGTATCGCGGCGCCGAATACGTCGTCGACTTCCTGCCCAAGGTGAAGATCGAGGTGGCCGTCGCCGACGACCAGCTGGACTCGGTCATCGACGCCATCACCAAGGCGGCCAACACCGGCAAGATCGGTGACGGCAAGATCTTCGTGGTCAACCTGGAGCAGGCCATCCGCATCCGTACCGGCGAAACCGGCACCGACGCGATCTAACCGCACCGCGCTACCTACTACTCCACCGAACCCCAACGCCCCAGGAGTAACACATGACTCTGCGCAAGATCGCAGGGCTAGGAGCCCTATTGTCTGTCGTCAGCCCGGGCCTGGCCCTGGCGGCCGAAGGAGCGACCCTGAACAGCGGCGACACAGCCTGGATGCTGACCGCCACGGCTCTGGTCCTGTTCATGACCATTCCCGGTCTGGCCCTGTTCTATGGCGGCATGGTCCGCTCCAGAAACATTCTTTCGGTGATGATGCAGTGCTTCGCCATCACCGGCCTGATGAGCATCCTCTGGTTCGTCTACGGCTACAGCCTGGCCTTCGACACCACCGGCATGGAGGCTGGAGTGACCAACTTCAGCTCCTTCGTCGGTGGCCTTTCCAACCTGTTCCTCGGCAAGCTGACCAAGGAGGCCCTGATCGGCGCCTTCCCGGAAAGCGTGTTCGTCACCTTCCAGATGACCTTCGCGATCATCACCCCGGCGCTGATCGTCGGCGCCTTCGCCGAGCGCATGAAGTTCTCCGCCATGCTGATCTTCATGACCGTGTGGTTCACCCTGGTCTACGCGCCGATCGCGCACATGGTGTGGGCCGGTGACGGCGCGCTGATGTGGGACTGGGGCGTGCTCGACTTCGCCGGCGGCACCGTGGTGCACATCAACGCCGGTATCGCCGGCCTGGTGGCCTGCATCGTGCTGGGCAAGCGCAAGGGCTACCCGACCACCCACATGGCGCCGCACAACCTCGGCTACACCCTGATGGGCGCCGCCATGCTGTGGGTCGGCTGGTTCGGCTTCAACGCCGGCTCGGCGATCGCCGCCAACGACACCGCCGGCATGGCCATGCTGGTGACCCAGATCGCCACCGCCGCCGCCGCGCTGGCCTGGATGTTCGCCGAGTGGCTCACCCACGGCAAACCCAGCGCGCTGGGCATCGCCTCCGGCGTGGTCGCCGGCCTGGTCGCCATCACCCCGGCCGCCGGCACCGCCGGTCCGGCGGGCGCCCTGGTGATCGGCCTGGTGTCCGGCGTGGTGTGCTTCTTCTGCGCCACCAGCCTCAAGCGCAAGCTCGGCTACGACGATTCGCTGGACGCCTTCGGCGTGCACGGCGTCGGCGGCATCGTCGGCGCCATCCTCACCGGCGCCTTCGCGGCACCGGCCCTGGGCGGCTTCGGCGAGGTGGAGAACATCGGCCTGCAGCTGTGGATCCAGCTCAAGGGCGTGCTGTTCACCGTGGTCTACACCGCCATCGTCACCTTCGTGATCCTCAAGGTGGTCGACATGGTCGTCGGTCTGCGCGTCAGCGAGGAGCAGGAGACCGTCGGTCTCGACCTGTCCGAGCACAACGAGCGCGGCTACAACCTCTGAGGACGTAGCGGGCGCCCGGGAAACCGGGCGCCCGCCCAGCGGCGCGCCAGCGCCCCCGGCAAAAGGCTTTTGTCATGGATACCAATGCTCTGATTCCGCTCCAGTATGCGCTGGACACCTTCTACCTGCTGCTCTGCGGCGCCCTGGTCATGTGGATGGCCGCCGGCTTCGCGATGCTCGAGGCCGGTCTGGTGCGCGCCAAGAACACCACCGAGATCCTCACCAAGAACGTCACCCTGTACGCCGTGGCCTGCGTGATGTACCTGCTGGTCGGCTACCACATCATGTACTCCAGCCCCGAAGGCGGCTTCCTGCCGAGCCTGGGCTTCCTGATCGGCGACGAGCACGCCGTCGACCTGGTCGCCGCCGGCGGCGACGACGCCCCCGCCTACGCCAAACGCGCCGACTTCTTCTTCCAGGTGGTGTTCGTCGCCACCGCCATGTCGATCGTCTCCGGTGCGGTGGCCGAGCGCATGAAGCTGCTGGCCTTCCTCGCCTTCGCGGTGGTGATGACCGGCTTCATCTACCCGGTCCAGGGCTACTGGAAGTGGGGCACCGGCTTCCTCAACCAGGCCGGCTTCCTCGACTTCGCCGGTTCCGGCGTGGTGCACCTGTGCGGCGCCACCGCGGCCCTGGCCGGCGTCCTGCTGCTCGGCGCGCGGCGCGGCAAGTACGGCGCCAACGGCCAGGTCAACGCCATCCCCGGCGCCAACCTGCCGCTGGCGACCCTGGGCGCGCTGATCCTGTGGTTCGGCTGGTTCGGCTTCAACGGCGGCTCGCAGCTCGCCATCAGCAGCATCGAGAACGCCAACGCGGTCGCCTCGGCCTTCGTCAACACCAACATGGCCGCGGCCGGCGGCATGCTCGCCGCGCTGATCGTCGCGCGCCTGCTGTTCGGCAAGTTCGACCTGACCATGGCCCTCAACGGCGCCCTGGCCGGCCTGGTGGCGATCACCGCCGAGCCGGTGACCCCGTCGGCGCTGGCCGCGGTGCTGATCGGCGGCGTGGGCGGCGTGCTGGTGGTGGTCGGCGTGCTGACCCTCGACAAGCTGAAGATCGACGACCCGGTGGGCGCCATCTCCGTGCACGGCCTCGGCGGCCTGTGGGGCCTGCTGGCGGTGCCGCTGACCAACGACGCGGGCAGCTTCGCCGCCCAGCTGCTCGGCATCGTCTGCATCTTCGGCTGGGTGTTCGCCGCCAGCCTGGTGATGTGGGGCATCCTAAAGGCGCTGATCGGCCTGCGCGTCGACGCCGAGGACGAGTACACCGGCGTGGACATCGCCGAATGCGGCATGGAGGCCTACCCGGAGTTCACTCGCAAGAGCTGATCCGCGGGGCTGCCGCAGACGCGACGAGGGGCACCTGCGGGTGCCCTTTGCTTTTTCTCGCGGCACGCTAGAATGCGCGCAAACGGGCCAGCCCGCCCTCCCGGCCCCGCCGCAGCGGGGCGACGGCGGGGGTGGGGCCGGCAAATCTGCACCGGCGGCGCGCACGGGCGACGTGGCTGGGCTATATACACTCTGCTTTGAACAGCAGCATGGGGTTGATCATGAGCGAAGAAGATCTCGAACAGGACGAGCTGGAGGGCGCCGAGGAGGCGGAGGAAGAGCTGGGCGCCGCCCCGGACGACGATGGCGACGGCGACGACGAGGTGGCAGCCCCGGTCGCCAAGAAGACCAAGAAGGAGGCCGAGCCCGAGGAGCTGCCCTCCATCGAGGCCAAGCAGAAGGAACGCGACGCGCTGGCCAGGGCGATGGAGGAGTTCCTCGCCCGCGGTGGCAAGGTGCAGGAAATCGAATCCAACGTGGTTGCCGACCCGCCGAAGAAGCCGGACAGCAAGTACGGCAGCCGCCCCATCTGATCCACGCGATCGCTGGCTGGCGCAAGGGTGATCCCGGAGTGTCCGGGATCGCCCTTTTCCGTTTTCAGAGGCTGCGCAGCGGGTAGCTGAGCAGCAGGAAGTGCGCGAGGTTGACCGCGCCGTGCAGCAGCACCGCCGGCCACAGCCGGCCGGACAGCTGCAGCGGCCAGCCGTAGCCGAGGCCGGCCACGGCGGCGACCGCGGCGAAGCCGATGCTGAACGGCGCGTGGGCCAGGCCGAACAGCAGGGCGGTCAGGGCGATGCCGCGCGCGGCGCCGAGGCGCGCGACCAGCGTGCCCTGCAGCAGGGCGCGGAACAGCAGCTCCTCGGCCAGCGCCGTCACCCCGAGATTCACCGCCAGCCAGACCGCCAGCTCCGGCGGCCACTTCGGCTGCCAGGCCACCACGCCGAGGGCCAGGGCCAGCGCCGGTACCGCCAGCAGGGTGGCCAGGGCGCACAGCCAGGCCGCTTGCGGCCGCGCCGGACGCGGGCGCGGCTGGCGCCACCACCAGGCCAGCAGGGCGGCGCCGAGCAGCAGCTTGTCCCAGTGCAGACGCACGGCGTAGGGCGCGGCGTCGGCGCTGAGCGCGCGCGGCGCGCTCAGTTGCAGAGGGGCGAAGCCGGGCAGTGCATAGGCGGCCAGCGCGGTGCCGGCCAAGAGGCTGGCGCCCAGCCACAGGCCGGCGGGCAGGGCGCGCGGCGGCTGCAGCACCCAGAGGACGAACAGCGTACCGACCAGCAGGCCGGCCGGCTGGATGCCGCCGGCGAGCAGTCCGGCCAGCAGCGCCAGAGCCGGCAGCAGCGGAGCGGCGAGCGGGGCGCGGGCAGCGCCCGCCATCAGCCCGCCTGCCAGCGGGCCAGCAGCGCCGGCAGCTCGGCGAGGCTGGCGACCTGGGCGTCCGGTGCGCGTTCGCCTTCCCAGGCCTTGCCCTGCGGGTTGATCCAGATGGCGCGCAGGCCGGCGCCCTGGGCGCCGGCGATGTCGTCGCGCGGATGGTCGCCGACGTGCACCGCCGCCTCGGCCGGCACGCCGGCTTCGGCGAGCGCGGCGTGGAAGGCGCGCGGGTCGGGCTTGCTCACGCCCAGTTGCTCGGCGCTGAAGGCGAAGCGGAAGTAGTCGGCGATGCCGATGCGCTGCACGTCGGCGTTGCCGTTGGTCAGCACGCCGAGGGCGAAGCGCCCGGCCAGCTGCTCGAGGGTCGGACGCACCTCGGGGAACAGGGCGACCTGCTGGCGGGCGGCGAGGAAGTGCGCGAAGGCGCCCTGCGCCAGTGCATCGGCTTCGGCCTCGGCGTAGCCGGCCTGGCGCAGGCTGCGCTGCAGCGCCCGCTGGCGCAGCTCGCTGATGCGGATCTGCAGGGTCGGCTCCTGCGCCAGCAGCCACTGGCGGTTGGCGCGGATCTGCGCGCCGGCCTCGTCGCCCAGGCGCGGGGCGTGCTCGGCGAGCCAGCGCTGCAGCGCGGTTTCGGCGGACTCCAGCACCGGCGGGGCGTCCCACAGGGTGTCGTCGAGGTCGAAGATGATCAGGCGCAGGCTCAAGGGCGGTCTCCGCGGCGGCGGGGTGTTCCAGTCGATTTCCGCATCATACCGCCGGGGCTCAGTCGGCGCCGCTCTCGTCGTCGTGCGGCGTGCGCCGATGGGCGCGCGGGTGGGCCCGCTCGTAGGCCCGCGCCAGGTAGCGGAAGTCGAGGCGGGCGTAGGCCTGCGCCCGCTCGCTGCCGGCGTCGTCGGGGGGCTCCGCCGGCGCGGCGGCTTCGCGGCTGACGGCGGGCTGCGGGCTGGCGGCCAGTTCGCGCAGGCCGGCCGCGCGCACGCGCTGCTGGAGCGCCCGCGGGGTCAGGCGTCGGCCCTGGCGGCCGACGAACAGCGCCGGCTCGACGGCCACCGCCTGGCGCAGCGTCAGCCACTCCTGCAGCGCGGCGCGCACCTGGCGGCCGAGCGCCAGCTCGCGGCGCTGCCCGTGCCCGGCCGGCAGCTGCAGCAGACCGGCGGCGAGGTCGAGCTGGGCCAGGTCGAGGCGGCTCAGCTCGCTCAGGCGCAGGCCGGCGTAGAACAGCTCGCGAACGGCACGGTCGCGACAGGCGTGGAAGTCGTCCGGGGCGGCACGCATGGCGGGCTCCTTGGGGCTGCGGATGCCCCGTGGGGGATTGCCGGGCGGCGTTCAGCGCACCGCGCGCAGCGGCGGCACCAGGCGCGGCAGCAGGCGCGCGACTATCTCGGCGACGTGACCGAGGAACACCGTGCCCAGCGAACTCCTGTAGTGCTGCGGATCGGAACTGCCGAGGGCCAGCACGCCGTGCAGGCCCTGGTGGCTGAGCACCGCGACTGCCGCCGAGCCGATGCTGCCGACCTGCTCGGCGGGGAACAGGAAGGCCAGCTCCTCGGCGCGCAGCACGCCGCACACCGTCTTGTTGCCGCCGAGCAGGGCACCGATGCGCTGCTGGGCCTCGCGCTCGCCGACCCAGCGGCCCACCGCCGGCGGGTTGTCGCTGAACAGCAGCAGGCTGACGAAGGGCACCTGGAAGTCGTGGCGCAGGCCGTCCTCCACCGCGGCGACCAGCTCCTCGAGGCCCTCGGCGTCGAGCAGGGCGACGATCAGCCGGCGGGTGCGCTCGAACAGGCGGTCGTTGTCGCGGGCGATGTCCATCAGCTGGGTGAGGCGCGCGCGCAGCTCGTGGTTGCGCTCGCGCAGCAGGCGCAGCTGGCGCTCGACCAGCGACACCGCATGGCCCGCCTCGTGGGGGATCAGCAGCTGCTCGAGCAGCGCGTCGCGGCCGACGAAGAACTGCGGGTGCGCCGCCAGCCAGGCGGCGACCTGTTCGGCGTCCAGCTCCGGCAGCTCGCTCACAGGCGCACCTGGCCTTCGAACACGCGCAGCGCCGGGCCGGTCATCAGCACCGGCGCACCCGGGCCGGCCCACTCGATGGACAGGCTGCCGCCGGGCAGGCTGATCTGCACCGGCGACTGCAGCCAGCCCTGGCGGATGCCGGCCACCGCGGCGGCGCAGGCGCCGGTGCCGCAGGCCTGGGTCTCGCCACAGCCGCGTTCCCACACGCGCAGGCGCGCATGGTGGGCGTCGACCACCTGCAGGAAGCCGATGTTGGCCTTCTGCGGGAAGCGCGGGTGGGTTTCCAGCTGCGGGCCGAGCTGGTGTACCGGCGCCGTGTCGACGTCGGCGACGCGCAGCACGCCGTGGGGGTTGCCCATCGACACCGCGGCCAGCTCCAGCGTGCGCCCGTCCACCTCGACCTCGTAGGCGATCGCCGCTTCCGGGGCGACGAAGGGGATCTCCGCGGGCGCCAGGCGCGGCGCGCCCATGTCCACGGTGATCTGCCCGTCGTTGCGCACGTTCAGCTCGATCACGCTGTTCTTGGTCTCGACGCGGATGCGCTTCTTGGCGGTCAGGCGCTTGTCCAGCACGAAGCGGGCGAAGCAGCGCGCGCCGTTGCCACACTGCTCCACCTCGGAGCCGTCGGCGTTGAAGATGCGGTAGCGGAAGTCGACGTCCGGGCGGCTCGGCGGCTCGACGATCAACAGCTGGTCGAAGCCGACGCCGGTGTGGCGGTCGCCCCACTGGCGCACGTGCTTGGGCTGGATGTGGGCGTGCTGGGTGACCAGGTCGAGGACCATGAAGTCGTTGCCCAGCCCGTGCATCTTGGTGAAACGCAGCAGCATGCCGGCCTCCGGATCAGTTGGGCAGCAGGCTTTCGCCGGCGTAGAGTTCCTCGAGGGTCTCGCGGCGGCGCACCAGATGCACCTGCTCGCCGTCCACCAGCACCTCGGCGGCGCGGCCGCGGGTGTTGTAGTTGGAACTCATCACGAAGCCGTAGGCGCCGGCCGAGCGCACCGCCAGCAGGTCGCCTTCGGCCAGCACCAGCTCGCGGTCCTTGCCGAGGAAGTCGCCGGTCTCGCAGATCGGCCCGACCAGGTCGTAGCGGCGCGCCTCGCCGCTGCGCGGCTGCACCGCCACGATGTCCATCCACGCCTGGTACAGCGCCGGGCGGATCAGGTCGTTCATCGCCGCGTCGATCACCGCGAAGTCCTTGTGCTCGGTGTGCTTGAGGTACTCGACGCGGGTCAGCAGCACGCCGGCGTTGGCGACGATCGAGCGGCCCGGCTCGAACACCAGGGCCAGCGCGCGGCCCGCCAGGCGCTCGCGCACCGCCTTGATGTAGTCGCCGGCCAGCGGCGGCTCCTCGTCGCGGTAGCGCACGCCGAGGCCGCCGCCCAGATCCAGGTGCCGGATGGTGATGCCGCGCTCGGCCAGGCGGTCGACCAGCGCCAGCAGGCGCTCGAGGGCGTCGAGGAACGGCTCGAGCTGGGTCAGCTGCGAGCCGATGTGGCAGTCGACGCCGACCACCTCGAGGTTCGGCAGCTCGGCGGCGCGGACGTAGACCGCCTCGGCGGCGTCGATGGCAATGCCGAACTTGTTCTCCTTGAGGCCGGTGGAGATGTACGGATGGGTCTGCGCGTCGACGTCGGGGTTGACCCGCAGCGACACCGGCGCCTTGACGCCCAGTTCGGCAGCGACTTCCTGCAGGCGCTCCAGCTCGACGTCGGATTCGACGTTGAAGCAGTGGACGCCGACCTGCAGCGCGCGGCGCATGTCGTCGCGGCTCTTGCCGACGCCGGAGAACACGATTTTGCCCGGCTCGCCGCCGGCGGCCAGCACGCGCTCCAGTTCGCCGCGCGAGACGATGTCGAAGCCGGCGCCGAGGCGCGCGAGCACGTTGAGCACGCCGAGGTTGGAGTTGGCCTTGACCGCGAAGCACACCAGGTGCTCCATGCCGGCCAGCGCATCGGCGTAGGCGCGGTACTGCGCCTCGATGTGGGCGCGCGAATAGACGTAGGTGGGGGTGCCGAAGCGCTCGGCGATCGCGGACAGCGCCGCGCCTTCCGCGAACAGCTGGCCGTCGCGGTAGTCGAAGGATTGCATGCAGCCTCCTGGGGGCGTCCGCCCACAGGCGGACGCACGGAATCTTAGAGTTCGAAGCGGTCTTTGCTGCTACCGGCGTTCTTGTCGCCCGGCAGGTACAGCGGACCTTTCTGGCCGCAGCCGGTGAGGCCGGCGCTGAGCACGATCAGCGCAAGGAGCGGAAGCAGCAGGCGCTTCATGGCGGAAATCCTTGTAAAAGCATCGATTGCGCCGGAGTATACCGACCCCCCGAGGGCTTGCCTATGCGCCGGGACGCGCGGCGGACGCGGCCTGCGCGGGGCCTTGTGTATGCAACCCAGTTTCCGCGGAGAACAGCCGATGAGCCTCACCGAAGCCCGCTTCCACAGCCTGGTGGACGCCCTGCAACTGGCGGTCGAAGACGCCTTCGACGCCAGCGACCTGGACGTCGATCTGGAGAACAGCGGCGGCGTGCTGACCGTGCGCTTCGACAACGGCAGCCAGCTGATCTTCAGCCGCCAGGAGCCGCTGCGCCAGCTGTGGCTGGCGGCGCGCTCCGGCGGCTTCCACTTCGACTACGACGAGAGTGCTGTGCGCTGGGTGTGCGACGCCGGCGGCGAGCCGCTGCCGGCCATGCTGGCGCGTCTGGTCCGCGAGCAGGCCGGCGAGGAGGTCGACTTCTCGGCGCTCTGAGCGCCGTCCGGAGCGTGCCCGTACTCCGCGCGGGCACACCGCCCGCGCCGCTCCTGCGGCCGGGGGCATTGATCCGGCCGGCTTGCCTATTCGCCTTGCTGTGGTATGGTCGCTGCAAACCCCGCCTGCGCCGGTTGTGTAAAGACACCGCGTCGGGCGATGCGCCGTTGGAAGCGGTCGACCCCCGTGGTCGCCCTTTCGGCTTTGCTTCGCCGACGTTTGCGACGTTTTCACACAGCCTGCTCGGGTGGGGTTTTGCTTTTTCCCGATCACGTCAAGGAGCCCTGCCGACATCATGAGCCTGTCGCCGCCCATCACCATCACCCGTCTCGACCTGCAGCGTCTGGAGAAGCTGCTGGACAGCCTGGAGGACTACGGCCCCACCGCCGAGGCACTGGAGCGCGAACTCGAGCGCGCCGAGGTGGTCGGTCTCGACGCGGTGCCGCCGGGCGTGGTGACCATGAACTCCACCGCCCACTGCCGCGAGGAAGCCAGCGGCAAGGAATACCATCTGACCCTGGTCTACCCGCACGAGGCGGGCGCCGAGGGCACGGTGTCGGTGCTGGCGCCGGTCGGCTGTGCGCTGCTCGGCCTGTCGGTCGGCCAGACCATCGACTGGGAAGTGCCCGGCGGCAAGCGCCTCAAGCTGACCCTGCTCGGCGTCGACTACCAGCCGGAGGCCGCCGGCGAGGTGCGCTGAAGGCGGCCTGACGGCAAGAACGCAAACAGCCCGCGACCGGGAGACCGGCGCGGGCTGTTGGCTTTCTGGGCTACGCGATGCGTAGGGTGGAAAACCCGCGCAGCGGTTTTCCGCCTTGGCCGCGTGTCGCTGGCTGGTGGAAAGGGCCCGCGGTCGTTTTCCAGCCTACGGCAGAGGCGATCAGGCCGGCTGCAGGATGGTCAGCACGGTGCGCAGCTGCTCGGTGGCGTCGAGGCCGAGGCTGGTCAGGTAGCCGCCGTCGGCCTGGGAGATCAGCCCCTTGGCGTGCAGGCGCTGGCCGGCGGCGATCATCTGCGGCGCGGCGTCCTGGTGGATCTTGAGGCCCTCCTGGGTGTTGTCCGGGTTGAACAGGGTGAGCAGTTCCAGTTCGGCGATCAGCTCGGGATTCAGGTGCATGGTGCCTCCAGTGCGGTCGCGGCAGCCGGGTGCTGCCGCTTGTCGTTATTCGTCTTCCTCGGCGTCGCCCTGCAGGGCCTCGGGCAGCTCGGGCAGGGCGCGCAGCATGCGCTCGTAGCCGGCGCCGTCGAACGGACGGTTGTCGGCCAGCATGTTCTCGATCTCGTGGGCGAGGATCAGCGCCATCAGGCGCACGGCGTCCTCGCGCGGGTAGCCGACCAGGGTCAGCTTGTTGAGGGTGGCCTGGGCCGCGGCCGGCTCGCCGGCGGCGACCTGATTCTCGATGGCCTCGATCAGTTTCTCTTCGGCGAAGACGGCATCGTCCTCGGCGCTGTGTTCGGTCATGGCGGGAGTCTCGTCGGGCGCCGGCGGGTTCTCTTCGTCCAGCCGGCAGAGGGTGCAGCTGCCGTCGTCCGGGCGGCTGGTCTCGATGTAGCGCAGGCGGCGGCTGGCCGACTGGCGGTCGGCGCTGACGCGAAAGCGCGGGCGGTCGGTGGGCATGGCGGGCATTCCGGGCGGCCTTGGCCTCCTTCATAACCCGCCTATGCCGGGCACGGCAAGCGCTCCTTGGTCGGAGCGCCTGCCGCGGGGGGTCAGCGCGCGGCCAGCAGCTCGCGGCCGCGGGCCACGGCGGCGCGCACCTGCGCCGGGGCGGTGCCTCCGATGTGGTCGCGGGCGTTGACCGAGCCTTCCAGGGTCAGCACGGCGAACACGTCGCCTTCGATCTGGTCGCTGAACTGGCGCAGCTCGTCCAGCGACATCTCGGCCAGATCCTTGCCGCTCTGCACGCCGTACTTCACCGCGTGGCCGACGATCTCGTGGCAGTCGCGGAACGGCAGGCCCTTGCGCACCAGGTAGTCGGCCAGGTCGGTGGCGGTGGAGAAGCCGCGGCGCGCGGCCTCGCGCATCACCTCGACGCGCGGCCGGATCGCCGGGACCATGTCGGCGAAGGCGCGCAGGCTGTCGCGTAGGGTGTCGGCGGCGTCGAACAGCGGCTCCTTGTCCTCCTGGTTGTCCTTGTTGTAGGCCAGCGGCTGGCCCTTCATCAGGGTCAGCAGGCCGGTCAGCGCGCCGAACACCCGGCCGCTCTTGCCGCGCACCAGTTCGGGGACGTCGGGGTTCTTCTTCTGCGGCATGATCGAGGAGCCGGTGCAGAAGCGGTCCGGCAGCTCGATGAAGTTGAACTGGGCGCTGGTCCACAGCACCAGCTCCTCGGAGAAGCGCGACAGGTGCATCATCGCCAGCGAGGCGGCGGCGCAGAATTCGATGGCGAAGTCGCGGTCCGACACGCCGTCCAGCGAGTTGCCGCCGATGGCCTCGAAGCCGAGCAGCCGGCAGGTGATCTCGCGCTGGATCGGGTAGGTGGTGCCGGCCAGCGCGGCCGAGCCGAGCGGCATGCGGTTGACCCGCTTGCGGCAGTCGACCAGGCGCTCGTGGTCGCGCGACAGCATCTCGAACCAGGCCAGCAGGTGGTGGCCGAAGGTCACCGGCTGGGCGGTCTGCAGGTGGGTGAAGCCGGGCATGATCACTTCGGCGTGCTGCTCGGCCTGCGCCAGCAGGCCCTGCTGCAGGCGGGTGATCTCGGCGAGGATCACGTCGATCTCGTCGCGCAGCCACAGGCGGATGTCGGTGGCCACCTGGTCGTTGCGGCTACGCCCGGTGTGCAGCTTCTTGCCGGTGATGCCGATGCGGTCGGTCAGGCGCGCCTCGATGTTCATGTGCACGTCTTCCAGATCGACGCGCCAGTCGAACTGGCCGGCCTCGATCTCGGCCTGGATCTGGGTGAGGCCGTCGATGATCGCGTCGCGCTCGGCAACGGTCAGCACGCCGGCCTGCTCGAGCATGGTGGCGTGGGCGATCGAGCCCATGATGTCGTGGCGGTACAGGCGCTTGTCGAAGTCGACGGAGGCGGTGAAGCGGGCGACGAAGGCGTCGACCGGCTCGCTGAAGCGGCCGCCCCAGGACTGGTTGGTTTTTTCGCTGCTCATCGGTGTCTCGTGCTGTGCATGCGTCGGTGAAGGAAGTGGCGGGCATGATAGCAGCTCGCCCGGCAAAACCCGGCAGCGGCATTCGGTGACGGCGGTCACCGTGGCGGCGGGCCGGACTTGCCGGACGAGCGGTCGGCACCGACACTGCGGGCATGCGCAGAACCTGGTCCACCGGCACCCGCCCGCCGGCCTCCTCCGACGACTTCTTCCTCCCCGAGCTGTGCGCGCCGGAGGCGCTGCTCAGCCTGGTGCTGCTCGCCGAGCTGCTGGTGCTGGTGCTGGTGCTGGCCGAGCCGCTGCAGCCGGCGTTCGACTGGGTGCGCCTGGCGCTGACCTCGCTGTTCGTGCAGTGGAACGTGCTGCTCGCGGCGGCGGCGCTGTGCCGCCTGCGGCCCTGGCTGATGCGCCTGCCGCAGGCGCTGGCCGGCATCCTCTGCGGCGCGCTGGTGGTGGCGCTGACCCTGGCCTGCACCTGGGCGGCCGGCCACTTCGGCCTGGCCGCGCCGCGGCCGCTGGAGGGGCAGGTCAACCTCTACCTGCGCCACGGCCTGATCGCGCTGATCATGTCCGGGCTGGTGCTGCGCTACTTCTGGCTGCAGAGCCAGTGGCGCCGCCAGCAGCAGGCCGAGCTGCGCGCGCGGCTGGAGGCGCTGCAGGCGCGCATCCGCCCGCACTTCCTGTTCAACAGCCTGAACAGCATCGCCAGCCTGATCGCCGTCGATGCCGACAAGGCCGAGCAGGCGGTGCTCGATCTGTCCGACCTGTTCCGCGCCAGCCTGGCCAAGCCGGGCAGCCTGGTGGCCTGGCGCGACGAGCTGGCCCTGGCGCGCCGCTACCTGTCGATCGAGCAGTACCGCCTGGGCGAGCGGTTGCAGCTGGACTGGCGGATCGACGGCGTGCCGGGCGAGCTGCCGATCCCGCAGCTGACCCTGCAGCCGCTGCTGGAGAATGCCATCATCCACGGCATCCAGCCGCGCATCGACGGCGGCCGGGTCGAGGTGCTGGCCGAGTATGCCGCTGGCCAGTTCCACCTGTGCGTGAGCAACCCGCTGGCGCCAGGGGAGACGGCGGAGTCCGGCGGCACCCGCCTGGCGCTGCACAACATCCAGGCCCGCCTGGCGGCACTTTTCGGGCCAGATGCGAGTCTTACCTGCGAGTGCCGTGACGGACGGCACTTCACCTGTCTACGCTATGCTTGTGGAAGACCCACGCAGGAAGCCAGATCATCATGAATGTCCTGATCGTCGACGATGAACCCCTGGCGCGTGAGCGCCTGGCCCGGCTGGTCGGGCAACTGGATGGCTATCGCGTCCTCGAACCTGCCGCCGGCAACGGCGAGGAGGCGCTGGCCCTGATCGATTCGCTGAAGCCGGACATCGTCCTGCTCGACATCCGCATGCCCGGCCTCGACGGCCTGCAGGTGGCGGCCCGGTTGTGCGAGCGCGAGGCGCCGCCGGCGGTGATCTTCTGCACCGCCCACGACGAGTTCGCCCTCGAGGCGTTCCAGGTCAGCGCGGCGGGCTACCTGGTCAAGCCGGTGCGTCTGGAGGCGCTGGAGGAGGCGCTGAAGAAGGCCGAGCGGCCCAACCGCGTGCAACTGGCCGCCCTCGGCCGCCCGGCGCCCGATCAGGGCGCCCCGCGCAGCCACATCGGCGCGCGCACCCGCAAGGGCATCGACCTGATCCCGCTGGAGCAGGTGATCTACTTCATCGCCGACCACAAGTACGTGACCCTGCGCCACGAGCACGGCGAGGTGCTGCTCGACGAGCCGCTCAAGGCGCTGGAGGAGGAGTTCGGCTCGCGCTTCGTGCGCATCCACCGCAACGCACTGGTCGCCCGCGAGCGCATCGAGCGCCTGCAGCGCACCGCCCTCGGCCACTTCCAGCTGTACCTGCGCGGCCTCGGCGACGAGGCGCTGACCGTCAGCCGCCGCCACGTGGCCGGGGTGCGCAAGCTGATGAACGAGCTCTGATCTCCCGCGCGGCGCCGGCCGGGCCGGCGTCGCCCCTTCCTTGCGCCCGGCCGATCCAGCCGGCGCGCCGAGCCTGCTATCATCGCGGCAATTCACCTGCATCCGGAATTGCCCATGCCTCGCGAAATCCGCATCGCCACCCGCAAGAGTGCCCTCGCCCTGTGGCAGGCCGAATACGTCAAGGCCCGTCTCGAGGCGGCCCATCCCGGTCTGGTCGTCAGCCTGGTGCCGATGGTCAGCCGCGGCGACAAGCTGCTCGACGCGCCGCTGGCGAAGATCGGCGGCAAGGGCCTGTTCGTCAAGGAGCTGGAAACCGCCCTGCTGGACAACGAGGCGGACATCGCCGTGCACTCGATGAAGGACGTGCCGATGGACTTCCCCGAGGGGCTCGGCCTGTACTGCATCTGCGAGCGCGAGGACCCGCGCGACGCCTTCGTCTCCAACACCTTCGCCAGCCTCGATGCGCTGCCGGCCGGCAGCGTGGTCGGCACCTCCAGCCTGCGTCGCCAGGCCCAACTGCTGGCGCGCCGCCCGGACCTGAAGATCCAGTTCCTGCGCGGCAACGTGAACACCCGCCTGGCCAAGCTCGACGCCGGCGAGTACGACGCCATCATCCTCGCCGCCGCCGGGCTGATCCGCCTCGGCTTCGAGGAACGCATCCGCGCCTTCATCAGCGCCGAGGACAGTCTGCCGGCCGGTGGCCAGGGCGCGGTGGGCATCGAGTGCCGCAGCGCCGATGCCGAGGTGCACGCCCTGCTGGCACCGCTGCACCACGTCGACACCGCCGACCGGGTCAACGCCGAGCGCGCGCTGAACAAGCACCTCAACGGCGGCTGCCAGGTGCCGATCGCCTGCTACGCGCTGCTCGAGGGCGATCAGCTGTGGCTGCGCGGCCTGGTCGGCCAGCCCGACGGCGGCGCGCTGCTGCGCGCCGAGGCCCGCGCCCCGCGCGCCGCCGCCGAGACGCTCGGCGTGCAGGTCGCCGAGGCGCTGCTGGCCCAGGGCGCCGACCGCATCCTCGCCGCGGTCTACGGCGAGGCCGGCCAGCCGTGAGCGACTGGCGCCTGCTGCTGACCCGTCCGGCCGAGGACTGCGCCGCGCTGGCGCAGACCCTGGCCGGGCACGGCGTGTTCGGCCACTGCCTGCCGCTGCTGGAGATCGAGGCGCTCCCGGAAACCCCGGAGCATCGCGCGGTGTTCCTCGACCTCGACCGCTACTGCGCGGTGCTGGCGGTCAGCAAGCCGGCCGCCCGCCTGGGCCTGGCGCTGCTCGACCGCTACTGGCCGCAGCCGCCGATGCGCCAGCGCTGGTTCGCCGTCGGCGCCGCCACCGGCGCGCTGCTCGACGCCTACGGTCTGGACGCCAGTTGGCCGGAGGCGGGCGACGACAGCGAGGCGCTGCTGGCCCTGCCGGCGCTGCACGAGGCGCTCGCCGTGCCTGACCCGCGGCTGCTGATCCTGCGCGGCGAGGGCGGCCGCGACTGGCTCGCCGAGCGCTTGCGCGAGCAGGGGGTGGCCGTCGACTATCTTTGCCTGTATCGGCGCCGCCTGCCGGCCCATCCGGCCGGCGCGCTGGCCGGCGCGGTGCGCGAGCATGCGCTCAATGGCCTGGTGGTCAGCAGCGGCGAGGGCCTGGCCAACCTGCAGGCGCTGGCCGGCGCCGACTGGCCGGCGCTGGCGCGCCTGCCGCTGTTCGTGCCCAGCCCGCGGGTCGCCGCCCTGGCCCGCGCGGCCGGTGCCCTGGATGTACGAGACTGCCGCGGGGCGAGCGCCGCGGCGCTGCTGGCGTGCCTGGCCGACGAGCCGCGCGCCGGGAAATGCTGAGCCGGGCAGCCTGAGCTGCCGGGCGGATGAAACGACCAGAAGGATGCCGACGTGACCGATCCCGCCCCGCAAACCGAACAAGTCGCCGCCGAGACGCCCGCTGCGCCGCCGCGGCCGGCAGCCGCACGCAATGGCCGGGCGCTGCCCGTGCTGACCCTGCTGCTGGGCGCCGGCGCCCTGCTGGTGGCCGGCTGGAGCCTGCGCCAGGTCGCCGGCCTGCAGGAGGCCGACGCCCGCCAGCAGGAGGCGATGGCCGAGGCGCACCGCCAGGGCCAGGAGCTGGCCGAGCGCGAGCAGGTGCTCAGCCGGCAGCTCGAGCAGCTGCCCGCGCCGGCCGAACTGGAGACGCGCCGCCGCCTGCTCGCCGAACTGCAGGCCGGCCAGCAGCAGCTCGGCGAGCGGGTCGACCGCGTGCTCGGCGCCAGCCGCCAGGAGTGGCGCCTGGCCGAGGCCGAGCACCTGCTGCGCCTGGCCAGCCTGCGCCTGGCGGCGCTGCAGGACGTCAACAGCGCGCGCTTCCTGCTCGCTGCTGCCAACGAGATCCTTCGCGATCACGACGATCCGGCCGCCTTCGCCGCCCGCGAGCGGCTGGTGAGTGCGCTGGAGTCCCTGCAGACCCTGCCTGCGGTCGACCGCACCGGCCTGTTCCTGCAGCTCGGCGCCCTCGGCGAGCAGGCCGCCGGCCTCAACACCCGGCGTCCCGAATTCCAGCCGCGGGACGGCGCGCTGCCGGCCGCGGCACAGGTTGCCGAGGGCGACGGCGCCAGCCGCTGGGCGCAGTGGTGGCAGCACGTCAGCGGCTTCGTGCGCCTGGAGTTCACCGCCAGCGACGAGGTCAGGCCGCTGCTCGCCGGGCAGACCCTCGAGCAGCTGCGCCTGGCCCTGCGTCTGGCCCTGGAGCAGGCACAGTGGGCGGCGCTCAACGCCCAACCGCAGGTCTACCGCGGCGCGCTGGAGCAGGCGCGCGGCTTGGTGCAGCGCTACTTCGGCCTGGACAGCGCGGAGAACCACGCCTTCTACACCCGTCTCGGCGAGCTGGCCAACCAGCCGGTGGCTCTCGAGCTGCCCGACCTGACGCCGGCGCTCAACGCCCTACAGGCCTACCTCGGCCAGCGCGAGCGCGCCGCGCTGGAAGCTGCCGGCGCGGCGCCCAGGACCCCCGAGGCCTCGTCCGCGCCGCCGGCGGCGCCCGGCAGCGCGCCGGCGCAGGAGGCCAGCCAATGAACCGCACCTTCCTGCTGTTCCTGCTCGCGATCTTCGCCGCCGCGCTGCTCGGCCTGCTGATCGCCGAGGAGGCCGGCTACGTGCTGATCGCCTGGAAGGGCTTCCGCTACGAGTCCACCCTGTGGGTGTTCCTCGCCCTCGGAGCGGTCCTCTGGGCGCTGCTGGCCGGCGTGCGCCTGCTGCTCGGCCTGCTGGGCGCCTCGGGGCGGCTGGTCAACCCCTGGTCCGGGCGCAACCGCACGCGGCGCATGCAGCAGGCGGCCCAGCGCGGCCTGCTGGAGCTGGCCGCCGGGCGCTGGTCGCATGCCCTGCGCTTGCTGCGCCGGGTCGCCGTGCACAGTTCGCAGCCGCTGGTGCCCTACCTGGCCGCCGCCCGCGCGGCCAGCGAGCTGGGCGAGCACGCCAGCGCCGACCAGTTGCTCGAGGAGGCCCGCCAGCGCGAGCCGAAGGCGGCGCTGGCCGTCGACCTGGTGCAGGCCCAGCTGCTGATGGCGCGCGGGGCGGATGCCGAGGCGGCGAGCGTGCTGCAGGCGGTCCGCGACAAGCACCCGCGGCATCCCCACGTCCTGCGCCTGCTGGCGCAGCTGCAGCCGCGGCTGGGCAACTGGGCGGCGCTGTGCGAGCTGCTGCCCGAGCTGCGCCGGCAGAAGCTGCTGGCGGACGACGAGCTGGAGGCCCTCGAACTGCGCGCCCGTCGCGCCCTGCTGGAGCAGGCCGCAGCCGCTGGCGAGGCGCCGCTGGATGCGCTGCGCCAGGCGTGGCAGCAGCTGCCCCAGGCGCAGCGGCAGAAGCCGGCGCTGGTGGGCTGCCATGCCGAGCTGCTGCAGCGCCTGGGCGGTGGCGCGGAGGCCGAGGAGCTGCTGCGCGCCGCGCTCAAGCGCGACTACGACGCGCGCCTGGCCTACCTCTACGGGCTGGTCCAGGGGCGCGATCCGGCGCGCCAGCTGGCCAGCGCCGAGTCCTGGCTGAAGGGCCGCCCGGCCGACGCCGGCCTGCTGCTCAGCCTCGGCCGCCTGGCCCTGCGCAACCAGCTGTGGGGCAAGGCGCGCGATTACCTCGAGCACAGCCTGCAGCTCGAGCGGCGCGTCGAGACCTATGCCGAGCTGGCGCGCCTGCTGGCGCGCCTCGGCGAGGTCGAGCGCAGCAACCGCCTGCTGCAGGAGGGGTTCGGCCTGTTCGGCGGCGAACTGCCGGCGCTGCCGCAGCCGGCGCGCTGAGCGCATGGCGGCCGTGACGGTCGTCGCCTCGCACTTGACAGGTGGTGTCCAGCGTCTGCCGGGCGGCCTTGAAAGCCCGCCCGGCTTTCCTCTACCGTAGCGGCCTTCCGTTTCCTCCCACCGGAGCCGCCATGCCGCTGGCCAACCCCCGCCTGCTCAACCTTCTCGCCTTCCTCGCCTGCGCCGCGCTGCTGGCCTTCGGCCTCTACCTAGAGCATGCCGAGGGGCTCGAGCCCTGCCCGCTGTGCGTCGTCCAGCGCATCGAGTTCATCGGCGTCGGTCTCGCCTGCCTGGCGGCCGCCATCCACGGCCCGCAGCGTCGCGGTCGGCGCGTCTATGCCGGCCTGACTCTGCTGTTCGCCGCCGCCGGCCTCGCCTCGGCCGGCCGCCAGGTCTGGCTGCAGGGGCTGCCAGCGGACCAGCTGCCGGCCTGCCTGCCGAGCCTCGAGTACATGATGGAGGCGCTGCCGTTCCAGGACATCGTGCGCCTGATGCTGCACGGCACCGCCGACTGCGCCGAGGTGACCTGGACCCTGCTCGGCCTGAGCATCCCCGAGTGGAGCCTGCTGGCCTTCGCCGGCTTCGCCGCGCTGGCCGTGCTGCAGCTGCTGCGTCGCGACTGAGAATCGCCTCAAACGGCTGTATCAAAGTTTTCCCGGTGATGGCTTGCTGCCAGCGGCGGGGCCGGCATAGTCTGGCCGCCACCGGTCGCTGCTGGAGGCTGTCGCCGGGCAGTCCTCGCGGGGCCGGCAGCGATGCCGGGCGGCATCGTTTTCCCATGCGCACAACAACTCCACCGACGCGGGAAGCGAGGAAAACCATGCTCGAGAACTGTCGCAACGCCCAGGAACGCTGGGGTGGTGTCCACCTGCTGTTGGACCGCTGGCTGCAGGAGCGGCATCAGCTGGTCAGCGCCTTCCAGGCCCTCAATGCCCGTCCGCAGACCAGCGGACCCCTGCTGGAGGAGTTCTGCGCGCAGCTGATGGACTACCTGTCCGCCGGCCATTTCGAGATCTACGAGCAGTTGCTCGGCGAGGCGCGCGCCTTCGGCGACGGCCCAGCGCTGGTCTTGGCGGCCAAGGTGTTTCCGCAGCTCGAGGCCAGCACCGCGGTCATGCTCGACTTCAACGACCGCTGCGACAACGGCGACTGCCGCGACAGCGCCTGCGTCGCTCACGAGCTGGAGAAGCTCGGCCAGTTGCTGGAGCAGCGCTTCGAGCTGGAAGACTGCCTGATCGAGGTGCTGCACAACGTGCACAGCGGTGCGGCCACCAGCCAGGCCGGCCAGGCCTGAGCCGCGGCAGGACTGGAGCCTCTGGAAGCCCCGTCGCCGCCGGACTAGTATGGGGGGACACTCATAGCCGGGAGGCATTTCATGGCGACCAGGAACAAGCCAGTCACCACGCCGCTGCATCTGCTGCAGCAGCTGTCCCACAGTCTGCTCGAGCATCTGGAGCAGGCCTGCAGCCAGGCGCTGGTGGATGCCGAGAAGCTGCTGGCCAAGCTGGAGAAGCAGCGCAGCAAGGCCCAGGACAAGCTGCACAAGGCTTCCGCCCGCCTCGAGGAGGCCGCCGCCGCCGGCAAGGCCAAGGCCCAGGCCAAGGCGCGCGAGAGCATCGCCGAGCTGGAGGAGCTGCTCGACACCCTCCGCCAGCGCCAGGGTGAAACCCGCGACTACATCGTGCGCCTGAAGGCCGATGCCGAGCAGAGCCTGCACCTGGCCCAGGGCATCGGCAAGGTCAAGGAGAGCGTGGCCAGCCTGCTGGCCCGCCGCGAGGCCGGCGAAGCCGAAGCGCAGGCCGTCACCAAGCCGCGCGCGCCACGGCGTCCGCGCGTCGTCGCAGCGCCCGCCGTGGCGCCGATCCCCGCCGCGGCGCCGACGCGCACGCGGCGCAGCAGCGCCAAGCCGGCCGCCGCAGCCGCTCCGGCGCCCGCCGCCGAGGTGCCGGCCATCCCGCCTGCAGCCAAGCCGGCGCGCAAGCGCAGCGCCCCGGCCGGCAAGCCCGCTGCCGGCGCCAAGCCGGCGAGCAAGCCCGCCAAGCCGGCCACTTCGCGTCCGCGCGCGGCGCGCAAGCCGGCTGCCGCGGCACCCGCCGCTGAGCCGTCCGCTCAGGACTGAGGAGCACCGGCCGCGACGCGCAGCGCCGCCAGCGCGTCGCGGCACTCGGGCGCCAGGGCCGCGAGCCAGGCGCCCGGCTCGGCGCTCGGTGTCGCCGGCCAGTCCTCCGCCAGCGCCTGCAGCCGCTCCAGCAGCAGGCGTTCGGCCTGCAGTTCCAGCTCCGCCAGCTGCCGGCGCAGCTCGGCCAGCGTCGGGTCGTCCGCCGCCGGCGCCTTCCAGGCGCGCCGCAGCCGGCGCAGGGGCAGGGTGACCGTCCGTTGCCAGGGCCCCGCCTGATCGCGGAGGGCGGCGACCCGCTCCGCCGCGACATCCACCCGGCGCCGCTCCAGCCACAGCGCGGCGAGCAGCAGGCAGACGTCGGCGTCGCGTTCGTCCTGCAGGCGCAGGCACAGCTCGGCCACCCCCGGGCGGGCGTAGAGCGCCACGGAAAAATCCCATAACGATTGCTGCATGCTGGCCTCCGGGCGAGGGACGGGGGAAGCTGGTAGACTTCGCCACCGCTGAATCCTCTCTCACGATCATGATCCGACTCCAGAATCTTATCCTGCAGCGTGGCCCGCAGCGTCTGCTCGACGGCGCCGAGCTGACCCTGCATCCCGGCCAGAAGGTCGGTCTCGTCGGCGCCAACGGCGCCGGCAAATCCAGCCTGTTCGCCCTGCTGCGCGGCGAACTGCACGCCGACGGCGGCGACTGCCTGCTGCCGGCGGACTGGCGCATCGCCCACATGCGCCAGGAGGTCGATACCCTCGAGCGCCGCGCGGTGGACTACGTGCTGGATGGCGACAGCAACCTGCGCCGCATCCAGGCCGAGCTGGCGGCGGCCGAGGCGGCCCACGACGGCCATGCCCTGGCCCGCCTGCACAGCGAGTTCGACAGCGCCGACGGCTACACGGCCGACGCCCGCGCGCGCAAGCTGCTGGCCGGCCTCGGTTTCGACAGCGCGCAGATGGAACGGGCGGTCGGCGACTTCTCCGGCGGCTGGCGCATGCGCCTCAACCTGGCGCAGGCGCTGATGTGCCCGTCCGAGCTGCTGCTGCTCGACGAACCGACCAACCACCTCGACCTCGACGCCATCCTCTGGCTGGAAAGCTGGCTGAAAGGCTACCCCGGTACCCTGCTGCTGATTTCCCATGACCGGGACTTCCTCGATGCGGTGGTCGACCACGTGGTGCACCTCGAACAGCAGAAACTGACCCTCTATCGCGGCGGCTACTCGGCCTTCGAGCGCACCCGCGCCGAACGCCTGGCCCAGCAGCAGCAGGCCTACGAGAAGCAGCAGGCGCAGCGCGCGCACATGGAAGACTTCATCCGCCGCTTCAAGGCCAAGGCCAGCAAGGCCCGTCAGGCGCAGAGCCGCATCAAGGCGCTGGAGCGCCTCGAGGAACTGGCGCCGGCGCACATCGACTCGCCGTTCGACTTCCGCTTCCGCGAGGCCGACAAGGTCTCCAGCCCGCTGCTCGATCTGGCCGAGGGCCGCCTCGGCTACGGCGACAGGGCGGTGCTGGAGAAGGTCAAGCTGCAGCTGGTACCCGGCGCGCGCATCGGCCTGCTCGGCCCCAACGGCGCCGGCAAGTCGACCCTGATCAAGACCCTGGCCGGCGAGCTGCAGCCGCTCGGCGGACGCCTGATCCGCGGCGAGAACCTCGCGGTCGGCTACTTCGCCCAGCACCAGCTCGATTCGCTGGACCCCAAGGCCAGCCCGCTGCTGCACCTGGCGCGCATCGCTCCGGGCGAGCGCGAGCAGACCCTGCGCGACTTCCTCGGCGGCTTCGACTTCCGTGGGCCGCGCTGCGACGAGCCGGTGGTCAACTTCTCCGGCGGCGAGAAGGCGCGCCTGGCGCTCGCGCTGATCGCCTGGCAGAAGCCCAACCTGCTGCTGCTCGACGAACCGACCAACCACCTCGACCTGGAGATGCGCCTGGCGCTGACCCTGGCCCTGCAGGACTTCGAGGGCGCGGTGCTGGTGGTGTCGCACGACCGCCACCTGCTGAAGAGCACCACCGACGAGTTCCTGCTGGTGGCCGACGGCCGCGTGCAGGCCTTCGACGGCGACCTCGACGACTACAGCCGCTGGCTGGTCGACTACCGCGCCCGCCAGCAGCCGGTGGTCGAGGCGGCGCCGGGCGCCGACAGGACCGACAAGCGTGCCCAGCGCCAGGCCGCCGCCGCCCTGCGCCAGCAGCTGGCGCCGCGCAAGAAGGCGGCCGACAAGCTGGAGAAGGAACTCGGCGGCGTGCAGGAGAAACTGGCCGCGCTGGAAACCCGCCTGGGCGACAGCGCCCTCTACGAGGCGGCGCGCAAGGACGAGCTGCGCACCCTGCTGGCCGAGCAGGCGACCCTCAAGACCCGCGAGGCCGAGCTGGAGGAGGCCTGGCTGCTGGCCCTCGAGGAACTGGAGGCGCTGGAAGCCGAGCTGGGAGGCGCGGCGTGAAGGTCTGGCTGGCGCAGTGGCTGGGCGCCTGGAGCGAAACCCTGCTGCTCGGCGGGCAGATCCTGCTGATCCTGCTCGCCGGCTACGTGCTGCAGCGCCTGGTGGCGCGCGGCCTGACCCGTCTGGCCAACCGCTACCACCTGCCCGGCGAGTTGCTGCTGCCGCTGCGCGGCGCCCTGCGCTGGCTGATCATGGGCAGCGCGCTGATGCTGGCGCTGGAGCACCTGGGCGTGTCCGCCGGCGTGCTGTGGGCGGCCTTCTCCGGCTTCGTCGCGGTGGCCGCGGTGGCCTTCTTCGCCGTGTGGAGCGTGCTGTCCAACCTGTTCTGCGCGGTGCTGATCTTCACCATCGGGCCGTTCCGCCTGGGCGATCGCGTCGAGGTGCTGGAGGCCGCGGACAAGCCCGGCGCCAAGGGCCGGGTGATCGCCATCAACCTGCTGTACACCACGCTGGAGGAAGACGCCGAGAACGGCAGCGGCGCGCTGGTGCAGATCCCCAACAGCCTGTTCTTCCAGAAGGTCGTGCGCCGCTGGCGCGGGACCGAACATCAACTCACTCCAACCACTACCCCCAACGAGACCTGAACCATCATGGAATGGCTGACTAGCCCGGAAATCTGGGTTGCTTTCCTCACTCTGACCGCCCTGGAGATCGTCCTCGGCATCGACAACATCATCTTCATCTCGATCCTGGTCGGCCGCCTGCCCAGGGAGCAGCAGGCCAAGGCGCGCTTCTTCGGCCTGGCGCTGGCCATGGGCACGCGCATCCTGCTGCTGCTGTCGATCGCCTGGGTGATGCGCCTGACCGCCGACCTGTTCACCGTGCTCGGCCAGGGCGTCTCCGGCCGCGACCTGATCCTGTTCTTCGGCGGCCTGTTCCTGCTGTTCAAGAGCACCATGGAGATCTGGCACAGCGTCGAGGGCGAGGAGGAAGCGGGCGAGGAGGGCGGCGTGAAGAAGGCCGCCTTCATGAGCGTGATCCTGCAGATCGCGGTGATCGACATCATCTTCTCGCTGGACTCGGTGATCACCGCGGTCGGCCTGGTGTCGAACGTGCCGGTGATGGTCGCCGCGATCATCATCGCCGTGCTGGTGATGATGCTGGCCGCCGGCACCATCAGCGACTTCATCGAGAAGCACCCGTCGCTGAAGATCCTCGCCCTGTCGTTCCTCATCGTGGTTGGCACCCTGCTGGTCGCCGAGGCCTTCGATGTGCACGTGCCGAAAGCCTACGTCTACTTCGCCATGGCCTTCTCGCTGGGCGTCGAGGCGCTCAACATCCGCATGCGCACCGCGATGAAGCGCAAGCTCAAGGAGCCGGTCAAGCTGCACAAGGACCTGCCGGACTGAGTGCTGGCGGGGTAGGCCGAAGCCTGTCCGCATGCCATGCTGTACCCGCGCCGGCCCGTCATGGGCCGGCGTCGTTTCCGCCATCCTCTACCGGAGAATGCCCCATGAGCCTGGAAACCTGGCTTGCCTTCTTCGCCGCCTGCTGGGTGATCAGCCTGTCGCCCGGCGCCGGCGCCATCGCCTCGATGTCCAGCGGCCTCAACTACGGCTTCCGCCGTGGCTACTGGAACGCCATCGGCCTGCAGCTGGCGCTGGCCCTGCAGATCGCCATCGTCGCCGCCGGCGTCGGCGCCATCCTCGCCACCTCCGAGCTGGCCTTCGCGGCGATCAAGTGGTTCGGCGTCGCCTACCTGGCCTGGCTGGGCTGGAAGCAGTGGTGCGCGCCGGTCGGCGAGCTGGCCACCGAGAACGGCGGACGCCCGCTCGGCCGGCCGCTGACCCTGGTGCTGCGCGGCTTCGTGGTCAACGCCAGCAACCCCAAGGCCATCGTGTTCATCCTCGCCGTGCTGCCGCAGTTCCTCGACCCGGCCCGTCCGCTGCTGGCCCAGTACCTGGCCATGGCGGCGACCATGATCGCCGTCGACCTGGTGGTGATGGCCGGCTACACCGGACTGGCCGCGCGGGTCCTGCGCCTGCTGCGCACGCCGCGCCAGCAGCGCCTGCTCAACCGCACCTTCGCCAGCCTGTTCGTCGCCGCCGCGGGGTTGCTGTCGCTGGTGCGCCGCGCGCCGGCCTGAGGACTTTCGCGGCGAATCGTCGCAGCCGCTGGCCGGGACGGCTCTTGAGTGACGCCGCAATGAGGCGTAAAAGGGCAATGGAATTTGTTCTCATTTGGGATTCACTCATGCTTACCCGCAAGCGATTTCTGAGCTGGCTGCTGCTGCCCGTGCTGGCACTGTGCAGCCTGATGGCCCTCGCCGAACCCGAGGGCGCCGCCCAGGCCCTGCACCTGCTGAGCTACCTGGGCGCCGACTACCCGGCCACGGTGGCCGCCGGCCAGGTGGTCGACAGTGGCGAATACCAGGAGCAGCTGGAGTTCCATGGCGTGCTGGCCGGGCTGGTCGCCGCGCTGCCGGCCAACGCCGGCAAGGATGGCCTGCTGCAGGGCGTCGCCCGCCTCGGCGACAGCATCCGCGAGCGCCGCGACGGCGCCGCGGTGGCCGACCAGGCACGCCAGCTGGCCGCCGATCTGGTGGCGAGCTACCGGATCAGCCTGACTCCGCGCATCACTCCCGACCCGGCGCGCGGCGCGGCGCTGTTCGCCCAGCGCTGCAGCGTCTGCCACGGCGAGGGCGGGCTCGGCGACGGCCCGGCGGGGATCGGCCTCGAGCCGCCGCCGGCGAACATGCGCAATGCCGCGCGCATGGACAGCCTGAGCCTCTACGACCTGTACAACAGCATCGGCCTCGGCGTGGAGGGTACCGACATGCCGGCCTTCGCCGCGCAGCTCGACGAGCGCGCGCGCTGGGATCTGGCCAGCCATGTCGCCGGCTTCAGCGCCGATCCCGCTGCGGCACGCGGGGCGACCTTCAGCCTCGAGCAACTGGCCGGGCAGACCCCGCAGCAGGTCGCGGCCGAGCAGGGGCCTGCCGCGGCGGCCGCCCTGCGTGCCCAGCGAGCGGCGCCGCCGCAGCCGCAGCGCAGCACCCAGCAGCTGCTCGACTTCTCCCGCGACACCCTCGAACAGAGCCTGGCCGCCTATCGCGACGGCCAGCGCGACCAGGCCTACGACCTGGCGGTGGCCGCCTACCTGGAAGGCTTCGAGCTGGTGGAGAGCGCCCTGGACAATGTCGACGGCGCGCAGCGCAAGGCCACCGAGCGGGCGCTGATGGCCTACCGCCAGGGCCTGCAGGACGGCCTGCCGGCCACCCGCCTGGCGCCGCGCCTGGAGGCCGCCAAGGCCGAACTGGCGCGCTGCGCCGAGCTGCTCGGCGGCGACGGCCTGTCCGCTTCGCTGAGCTTCCTGTCCAGCCTGCTGATCCTGCTGCGCGAGGGCATCGAGGCGATCCTGGTGCTGGCGGCGATCCTCGCCTACCTGCGCAACACCGGACAGCAGCAGGCCGTGCGCAGCGTGCACTTCGGCTGGGGCCTGGCGCTGCTCGCCGGCGCCGCCAGCTGGGGGCTGGCGGCCTGGGTGATCGAGGTCAGCGGGGCGCAGCGCGAGCTGCTGGAAGGCGGCTCGGCGCTGTTCGCCAGCGTGGTGCTGCTGTGGGTCGGTGTATGGATGCACGACCGTCGGCATGCCGCGGCCTGGCAGGCGCACATCCGCAGCAGCCTGCTCGGCAGCGGCGGACGCCTGGGCTTCGCCGTGCTGGCCTTCGTGTCGATCTACCGCGAGCTGTTCGAGGTCATCCTGTTCTACGAGACTCTCTGGCTGCAGGCCGGCGCTGCCGGCCACGGCATGGTGCTGGCCGGCGCCGGCGCCGCCCTGGTGCTGCTGCTCGGCCTGGCCTGGGTGATCCTGCGCGGTTCGCAGCGGCTGCCGCTGGGCACCTTCTTCGCCATCAACGCCGTGCTGCTCTGCGCGCTGTCGGTGGTGTTCGCCGGGCATGGCGTCGCCGCCCTGCAGGAGGCCGGCGTGTTCGGCCTGCATCCGCTGCGCTTCGTCGAGCTCGACTGGCTGGGCATCCATCCCGACGCCCTGAGCCTCGGTGCCCAGGCCCTGGCGCTGCTGGCCATCGCCGTGTTCTACGGGCGCAGCCGGCTGGGCGCGCGGGGGCGCGAGCTGGCGTGAACGCCCGAGGCGTGGCCAGCCCCGGCCGCGCGCCAAAAGCGAGGGCGACCCGCGGGTCGCCCTTGTCGTTTCAGCGCAGGATGCGCGGTGGCTCGTCCGGCGGCAGCTGGCCGGACCCCGACTGGACGTCGGTGCCGTCGTCGTACTCGCCGAGCAGCTGCTCCTTGAGCTGACGGGTCACGTCCTCGCCGATCGACTTCGACACCTCGCGGATCACCCGGCCGCGGTTGGGTGTGACGCGGATGTCGTTGCCGTTCACCAGCCGCACGTCCTGCGCCTCGCCCATGGCGGTGAAGGCCGCAGTCACCTCGTGGGTGCGGGTGTCGATCAGGCTGAAGTCGGCCACCAGGGTCAGGCCGAGCACCTTCGAGTAGCTGTCGGTGTTGGCGATGTCGTTGAGGTCCTCGCGGAAGTCGATGTCCGAGAGGCTGCCGAACAGCACATAGTCGGCCCCTTCGAACTGGCCCAGCTCGATGCGCTGGATCACGTCGTGCAGGCCTTCGCCGTTCTCCACGCCGCTGTGCGGACGCCCCTGCACCAGCTGGAACAGGCCGGAGCGGAGGATCTCGCCCTTGATGTCGCCGGTGAACTTGCGCAGCTCGCCGCGCTCGATGTACTTGCGTACGTCCTCGACCTCCTCGTAGCTGGAGGTGGCGCTGGTGGCGAAGCCGTTGGCCTGCATATGGCTGTGGGCATTGACGGTGCGGATCTGTTCGCGCACCTGCTCCTCGTAGGCCAGGTCGGTGACCGCGATCTTCGGTTCCGCCTGGCAGGCCAGGCTCAGTCCCAGCGCGATCAGTGCTATCGATGCTCGCATGCTCTAGCGCTCCGTGGTCTTGCGGATTTCCTTCTCGTCCATCCACTCGGCCAGGCCGCTCTCGACCTCGACCAGCTGCAGGCTGAACTTGTAGAACACGTCCTTGTAGTCGTTGCTGCGCTTGACGATGGAGCTGATCGAGCCCTCCAGGCGGTACTTGGCGGCCACCATGTTGCCGGTCTTGGCCACGGTGGCGTTCTTGTACAGGCCACTCTGGTTCTGCAGCTTGAGCTGGTCGACCTGGCTCTGCATGTCGACGTTGTCGCTGGCGAAGCGCGCCACGCCGGACTTGAGCAGCTGGGTCTTGATCGAGGTGGTGATCTCGCGGGTGTCGATGTATTCGCTGGTCTTGTTCTTCACGTCGTAGACCTGCACCACCGGGCGACCCTGCAGCACGCCGGACTGGGCCAGCGAGCGGGTCATGGATTCGGCGATGGTCTGCAGGTCGGTGGAGCCGAACTCGTTGGTGACCAGCTCGACGGCCTTGCTGTCGCCGTAGCTGATGTTGCCACCGCCCAGCACCGGCGAGGAGGTGGAGGCGCAGCCGCTGGCCAGCAGGGCGAAGGCGGCGACGAGGGACAGGCGTGCGAACGGCATGGGGACTCTCTCTTAGCGGAACAGGTTGACGGAGTTTTCCGGGGTCTGGACTTCCAGGCGGAAGTCGGTGGCCTGCGGCACCGGGGCGATGGCCGGGAGGTAGCTGACCTGCTTGCCGTACAGGGTCAGGCTCTTCCAGGCTTCCTCGCCGGCGACCGGGAAGCCGTCGTCGCCCAGCCAGGCGAAGCGGTAGTACATGCCCTTGTTCTTGTGGCTGTCGTTGCGCAGCTCGACCTTGACGGTGAGGAAGCCGTTCTCGCGGGCGACGCGCATGGCGCCGACCTCGATGTGCTCCATGCTGCCCAGCGACACCACCTTGCTGGCCGCGCTGCCCGGTGCCGGCGGCGGCGTGGCGCAGCCGGCCAGCAGGGCCAGGCCGAGGGCGGCGAAAATGTTGCGTTTCATGGGGGCTCCTTAGCGGGCGGCGGTCTGCATGGGGCTGGCGGGGGTGGCGGTGCCGGCGCTGAACAGCTGGTTGCCGACGCTGCGCAGGGTGATGACCTGGTAGTCGCGCTCGACCTTGACGTGTAGCGGGTGGCCGTCAAGGTTCAGCTCGTGCTCGCCCTTCTTCAGGCGCAGGCGGGCGATGCGTGTGCGGTCCGGCAGGGTGCGCCAGGTGCGCTCGTCGGCGCCTTCGGTGATGGCCGAGGCCAGGCCCACGGCCAGGCCGGCCAGCGGATTGACCTCGTTGAGCTGCTTCTGCGCGACGCTGCGGCTGATGGCGCGCACGCTGGTGCGCAGGATGATGCCGGGCATGTCGTCGCGCAGGGCGCGGCGCGACATGGCCGAGGTGCTGTTCAGCTCGGTCAGGTCGACCGTCCGGCCGGCGACGACCAGGCTGGCGGGAGCCGGGGTCGAGTTGTCCTCGCGGATCACCGGGAAGGACAGCGGGGTGATGATCAGGCCGTTGGGGGTCGGGATCGGCAGGGGGATGCGTACCGAGTCGCGGCTCGGTGCCAGGCCGCTCTGCACCACCAGCAGCACCTCGCTCTCGTCGGCCTTGCGGCGGGCGCTGGCGTCGAGGTCGAGCAGCGCCTGCTCCAGCAGCGGGGTGTTCGGGCGCAGTTCGAGGGCCTTGCGGTAGCCGGGCGCCGCCAGCCCGCGCTCGCCGAGCGCCTCGTAGACGAAGCCGGACAGGTAGTGGCTGAAGGCGCTCTGGTAGCTGTTCTTCAGGCCGAGCACTTCCGGAGCGTCGAGGGTTTCCACCGGATAGCCCTGCAGATCCTTGAACTCGGCGGTGATGCCTTTCTCCTTGGCCTCCTCCTCGCGCTTGAGGTATTCCTTGTCGCGGAGCTCGGCGATCAGCGCCTCGCGCTCGTGGGTCTTCTTGATCTCGGTGCGGGCGCCGTCGAAGTCGCCGAGGGCCAGGTGGCTGAGGGCCATCTGGGTGGTCAGCATGACCTTCTCGTAGTCGTAGCCCTCGTAGCGGCGCACCTTGTCGTTGACCAGCAGGCTGCCGACCGTGCCGAGATGCTTGCCCGGATCGGCCTTGAGCGAGTCCTCCCACTCGACGATGGTGCGGTCGGCGCTGCGCCAGGCTTCCTGGCTGCCGGCGAGGTCGCCCTGGGCGCGCAGCAGTTCGCCCTTCTCGAAGTAGTAGAGGAGGTCCTTGTCGGCGGAGCTGTTGTTCTTCTCCAGCAGGGCCAGGGCGGCGGGCACGTCGCCGCTCGACAGGTGCTGGCTGGTCTGGGTGAGTTCGCTTTGGTAGCTGCGGAAGGCCGAGCAGCCGGCCAGCGGCAGGGTGGCGCAGAGGGCGAGCGCCAGAAGGGTACGGGATGCCATCGGGGGATCTCTCGTCCATGAATCGAAAGCCCGGCCTCGTGGCGAGGCCGGGTGTGGTCACCACATGGCATGCGCTTTGGGCTTCCGTGCCATCTCCGCCGCGGCGGGGCCTGATTCCTCGTGAGGGTCAAGGCGGCGGCGGGAACTTTAACAAAGATCGGTTGTCATGCCCATCGCCGGCCCCGGCCCGGTGGCATACTGCCGTCTTTTGCCGGGGGAGCAACTGGTGATGCGCGTGTGGATCGATGCCGACGCCTGCCCGCGGGCGGCGCGGGATCTGGTGGTGAAGTTCGCCCTGAAACGCAAGTTCGAGGTGGTGCTGGTGGCCGGCCAGGCGCAGGTCAAGCCGGCGTTCGCCTGCGTGCGGCTGATCGTGGTGCCGAGCGGGCCGGATGCCGCCGACGACTACCTGGTCGAGCACGCCGTGCCCGGCGAGCTGGTGATCTGCTCGGACGTGCCGCTGGCCGACCGCCTGGTGAAGAAGGGCGTGGCGGCGCTGGACCCGCGCGGCCGCGAGTTCGACGAGCGCAACATGGGCGAGCGCCTGGCGGTGCGCAACCTGTTCACCGACCTGCGCGAGCAGGGCCAGGTCGGCGGCGGCCAGGCGGCCTACGGCGAGAAGGACCGCCAGGCCTTCGCCAACGCGCTGGACCGCCTGCTCAACGCCCTGGCGCGGCTGTAGGGGCGAATCGATTCGCCTTGGCGCCGTTGGCGGCGAATGAATTCGCCCCTGCCGGTGATCAGGCCAGCTCGAGCACCCGGTCGACCAGCTTGTTGATGCCGCTGGCGGCCTCGGCCAGCGACCTGGCCAGCATGTAGGCCGGAGTGGTGACCAGCTTGCGTGCCTCGTCCACCACGATGTCCTCCACCGGGCAGTCGGCGTGCTCGGCGCCCATGTCGGCCAGCTTGGCCGCGGTGTCCGGGTCATGGCCGATGGTGCAGTGCACGCCGGCGCCGTAGATGCGCGCGGCCATCGCCGGGGCGATGCAGATCAGGCCGACTGGCTTGTGCGCCTCGGCGAAGCCGCGGGCGGCGGCCAGCACGTCCGGCCGCACGCTGCAGCTGGCGCCCTTGAAGGCGAAGTCGGACAGGTTCTTCGCCGCGCCGAAGCCGCCGGGGATCACCAGGGCGTCGAAGTCGGCGGCCTTCAGCTCGCGCACGTCGCGCACCTGGCCGCGGGCGATGCGCGCCGATTCCACCAGCACGTTGCGGCTCTCGGCCATTTCCTGGCCGGTCAGGTGGTTGACCACGTGGTGCTGGGCCATGTCCGGGGCGAAGCACTGCACCTGGGCGCCGCGCTGGCTGAGGCGCAGCAGGGCGATCACGCTCTCGTGGATCTCGGCACCGTCGTAGACGCCGCAGCCGGACAGGATCACGGCAACCTTCTTGCTCATTCTGGGCACTCCTTGGGGGATGTCGGACGGACCTGCGCGCGGTGGCCGGCGCAGGCGATGGCATTGCCATCATCCTAGCCGCAAGCGGGGCTCTGCGGCCATGCGTCAGTGGCCGAGGAGGGCGGTGGCGGGCTATGGTAGGCGTCGGAGCGACTGCGGCAGCGCCTCGTGCTGCGGCCAGGCTGTCGCATTTCCGTCACAATTGCTTCATAGACTGTCTAGCGTGCCCGTTTCGGGCCTGGAGTGCGCCGTGAGCTTTACCCCCGCCAATCGCCTGTTCCCCGCCACCCGCCTGCGCCGCAACCGTCGCGACGAGTTCTCCCGCCGCCTGGTGCGCGAGAACGTGCTGACCGTCGACGACCTGATCCTGCCGGTGTTCGTGCTGGAGGGCGAGAACCGCCGCGAGCAGGTCGAGTCGATGCCGGGGGTGGAGCGCCTGTCCATCGACCTGCTGCTCGAGGAAGCCGCCGAGCTGGTGGCCCTCGGCATTCCGGCGCTGGCGCTGTTCCCGGTGACTCCGCTGGAGAAGAAGTCGCTGCTCGCCGAGGAGGCGTGGAACCCGGACGGCCTGGCCCAGCGCGCCACCCGCGCGCTGCGCGCGCGCTTCCCCGAGCTCGGCGTGATCACCGACGTGGCCCTCGACCCGTTCACCACCCACGGCCAGGACGGCATCCTCGACGACGCCGGCTACGTGCAGAACGACGTGACCATCGATGCGCTGGTCAGGCAGGCGCTGTCCCACGCCGAGGCCGGCGCCCAGGTGGTGGCGCCCTCGGACATGATGGACGGGCGCATCCAGGCGATCCGCGAGGCGCTGGAGGTGGCCGGCCACGGCAACGTGCGCATCATGGCCTACTCGGCCAAGTACGCCAGCGCCTACTACGGCCCGTTCCGCGACGCGGTCGGCTCGGCCGGCAACCTAAAGGGCGGCAACAAGTTCACCTACCAGATGGACCCGGCCAACGGCGACGAGGCCCTGCACGAGGTGGCCCTCGACCTGGCCGAAGGCGCCGACATGGTGATGGTCAAGCCGGGCATGCCCTACCTCGACATCGTGCGTCGGGTGAAGGACGAATTCCGCGCGCCGACCTTTGTCTATCAGGTCAGCGGCGAGTACGCCATGCACATGGCGGCGATCCAGAACGGCTGGCTTTCCGAGGCGGTGATCCTCGAGTCTTTGGTAGCGTTCAAGCGCGCCGGGGCCGATGGCATCCTCACCTACTTCGCCAAGCGTGCGGCACAACAGTTGAAGCAGGGCTGACGTCCCTGCGGGAAGATGCAATGAACACTCAAGGACTCATCGATAGCGAATTGCCGGAAGCCGTGGCGGCTTCCGTTCCGCCGGCCGTCGAGGCCGAGCCTGCGCCAGAGCCGGAAGCCGTGGTCGCCGAGGTCGCGACCACCGCGGAGTCGGTCGCGGCGGTACCCGGCCTCGACGACAGCAGCCTGTACATCCACCGCGAGCTGTCGCAGCTGCAGTTCAACATCCGCGTGCTGGAGCAGGCGCTCGACGAGTCCGTGCCGCTGCTCGAGCGGCTGAAGTTCCTGCTGATCTTCTCCAGCAACCTCGACGAGTTCTTCGAGATCCGCGTCGCCGGGCTGAAGAAGCAGGTCGCCTTCGCCCGCGAGCTGGCCGGCGCCGACGGCCTGCAGCCGCACCAGGTGCTGGCGCGGATTTCCGAGCTGGTCCACGAGCAGGTCGAGCGCCAGTACGCGATCCTCAACGACGTGCTGCTGCCGGCGCTGGAGCAGCACCAGATCCGCTTCATCCGCCGGCGCAACTGGACGCTGAAGATCAAGAACTGGGTGCGCAAGTATTTCCGCGAGGAGATCGCGCCGATCATGACGCCGATCGGCCTCGACCCGACCCACCCGTTCCCGCTGCTGGTCAACAAGAGCCTGAACTTCATCGTCGAGCTGGAGGGCATCGACGCCTTCGGCCGCGATTCGGGCCTGGCCATCCTGCCGGCGCCGCGCCTGCTGCCGCGGGTGATCCGCGTGCCGGAGGAGGTGGGCGGCCCCGGCGACAACTTCGTGTTCCTCTCCTCGATGATCCACGCCCACGCCGACGACCTGTTCCACGGCATGAGCGTCAAGGGCTGCTACCAGTTCCGCCTGACCCGCAACGCCGACCTGTCGGTGGACGCCGAGGACGTCGAGGACCTGGCCCGCGCGCTGCGCGGCGAGCTGTACTCGCGGCGCTTCGGCGACGCGGTGCGCCTGGAGGTGGCGGACAACTGTCCCGAGCACCTCACCAGCTACCTGCTCAAGCAGTTCGGTCTGGCCGAGAGCGAGCTGTACCGGGTCAACGGCCCGGTCAACCTGACCCGGCTGTTCTCCATCACCGGCCTGGAAAGCCAGCGGGCGCTGCAGTTCACGCCGCTGACCCCGGTGATTCCCCGGCTGCTGCAGAGCAGCGAGAAGCTGTTCAACGTGGTCGGCAAGCAGGACGTGCTGCTCTACCACCCGTTCGAGTCGTTCACTCCGGTGGTCGACCTGCTGCGCCAGGCGGCCAAGGACCCCAATGTGCTGGCGATCAAGCAGACCCTGTACCGCTCCGGGGCCAACTCGGAGATCGTCGACGCGCTGGTCGACGCGGCGCGCAGCGGCAAGGAAGTCACCGCGGTGATCGAGCTGCGCGCGCGCTTCGACGAGGAGTCCAACCTGGCCCTGGCCAGCCGCCTGCAGCAGGCCGGCGCGGTGGTGATCTACGGCGTGGTCGGCTTCAAGACCCACGCCAAGATGATGCTGATCCTGCGTCGCGAGAACGGCGAGCTGGTGCGCTACGCCCACCTCGGCACCGGCAACTACCACGCCGGCAACGCCCGCCTGTACACCGACTACAGCCTGCTGACTTCGGACGACGCGCTCTGCGAGGACGTCTCCAAGCTGTTCAACCAGTTGATCGGCATGGGCAAGACCCTGCGCATGAAGAAGCTGCTGCATGCGCCCTTCACCCTGAAGAAGACCCTGCTCGACATGATCGCGCGGGAGACCCAGCACGCCAGCGAGGGCAAGTCGGCGCACATCATCATCAAGGTCAACGCCCTGACCGACCCGAAGATGATCAAGGCGCTGTACAAGGCCAGCCAGACCGGGGTGAGGGTCGACCTGATCGTGCGCGGCATGTGCTGCCTGCGCCCGGGCATCCCCGGGGTATCGCACAACATCCACGTGCGCTCGATCATCGGCCGCTTCCTCGAGCACAGCCGCGCCTACTACTTCCAGAACGACGGCGACGAGCAGCTGTACCTGGCCAGCGCCGACTGGATGGAGCGCAACCTCGACAAGCGCGTCGAGACCTGCTTCCCGCTGGAGGGCAAGAAGCTGATCGGCCGGGTCAAGCGGGAGCTGGAGGCCTACCTGGCCGACAACACCCAGGCCTGGGTGCTGCAGAGCGACGGCCGCTATGTGCACCTGCAGCCGACCGGCAACCAGAACCCGCGCAACGCCCAGGCGCTGATGGTGGAGAAGCTGAGCGGCCCGCTGGCGCGCTGAGGCGATCCGCGCGGCAAACGAAAGGGGCGACTCCTCGCGGGGTCGCCCCTTTCGTCTTGCGCCCTGTTCAGCGCCCGCTGAGCTTGTAGCCCACCCGCGCCAGCCACTGCGCTTCGGCCTCGATGTCGGCCTGGGTCAGCGGGTTGGCGGCCAGCCAGCCGGCCGGGAACACCGCCTCCAGGCTGCGCGGGCCGGCGTGGAAGGTCACCTCGGGCATTTCCTGGGTACCGCGGATGTGGTGGAACAGGATGGCGAAGCGCAGCACGATGCACAGGCGCACCAGGCGCTCGCCTTCCTCGCCGAACTCGGCGAAGCGCTCCACCGGGATGTTGCGGCGGTGGCCGCGCACCAGCAGGCCCAGCATCTCCTGGTCGAGGCGCGAGAAGCCGGGCAGGTCGGCGTGCTCGAGGATGTAGGCGCCGTGCTTGTGGTAGTGGTAGTGGGCGATGTCCAGGCCGATCTCGTGGACCTTGGCACCCCAGCTGAGCAGCTCGCGGTGCCAGTCGTCGTTGAGCCCCCAGGGCTCGGCGACCTGGGCGAGGATCGACAGCGCCTTGGCCTCCACCCGCGCGGCCTGGTCGAGGTCGACGTGGCAGCGCTCCATCAGCGCCGACAGGGTGCGCTCGCGCACGTCCTCGTGGCTCTGCCGGCCGATCATGTCGTACAGCACGCCCTCGCGCAGGGCGCCCTCGGCATGGATCATCGACTGGATCTCGAGGGCGTCGAAGGTCGCCTCGAGGATCGCCAGGCCCGCCGGCAGGATCGGCTGGCGGTCCGGCTTGACCCCGTCGATGGCCAGCTCGGCGAGGCTGTCGGACTTGAGGATCTTGCGCTTCAGCCAGGCCAGGCCCTGCGGGGTGATCTCGCCGTTGGTCTGCCCGCCGGCCTGCAGCGCCAGGCTGATGGCGCGGATGGTGCCGGAGGAGCCGACCGCCTCGTTCCAGCCGAGCCGGCGCAGCGCCTGCTCGAAGCCCATCAGCTCCAGGCGCGCCGCGGTGTAGGCCTGGGCATAGCGCGCCAGGCTGAGCTTGCCGTCGCCGAAGAAGCGCTTGCTGTAGCTGACGCAGCCCATCTGCTGGCTCTCGCGCAGCAGCGACTCGAAGCGCTCGCCGATGATGAACTCGGTGCTGCCGCCGCCGATGTCGATCACCAGGCGCTTGCCCTCGGCCACCGGCAGGCTGTGCGACACGCCGAGGTGGATCAGGCGTGCTTCCTCGCGGCCGGAGATCACCTCCACCTGGTGGCCGAGCAGCTCCTCGGCGCGGCGGATGAACACCGCGCGGTTGCGCGCCTCGCGCAGGGCGTTGGTGGCGACGATGCGCACCGCGCCCTGCGGCAGGCCCTGGATCAGCTGGGCGAAGCGGCGCAGGCAGTCGAGGCCGCGGCCCATCGCCGCCTCGTCGAGGTTGCGCTGCTCGTCGAGGCCGGCGGCCAGCTGCACCTTCTCGCCCAGACGCTCGAGCAGGCGGATTTCGCCCTGGTCGACCCGCGCCAGCACCATGTGGATGCTGTTGGAGCCGATGTCGATGGCGGCGATCAGGGGGAAGGCGTGGGCAGGGGTGTGCGGCATGATCGGGACTTCTCGCGGCAAAACGGCAGAATCCTGCCATGATAGAGCAATCCCGTCCGGCGCAGGTGACAGCGGTCAACGGCTCCGGTCCGGCCATAGGCACCGCCTGCGCGTGTCATAGCCAATGGCAATCGCCGCCGCCTTTCGGTTGCCGGCGAGTGGGGCTATCATGGCGCGACTTTTTCGCATCCGATTATCACGGAGAACCCCCATGAGCGAATTCATCACCAACGTTACCGACGCCAGCTTCGAGCAGGACGTGCTCAAGGCCGACGGCCCGGTGCTGGTCGACTACTGGGCCGAGTGGTGTGGTCCGTGCAAGATGATTGCCCCGGTGCTGGACGAGATTGCCAAGGACTACCAGGGCAAGCTCACCGTGTGCAAGCTGAACATCGACGAGAACCAGGACACCCCGGCCAAGTTCGGCGTACGCGGCATCCCGACCCTGATGCTGTTCAAGAACGGCAATGTCGAGGCGACCAAGGTCGGCGCCCTGTCCAAGTCGCAGCTGGCGGCCTTCCTCGACAGCAACATCTGACCCGGATGTTCGAAAAACCCCGTTGCGCGACGGGGTTTTTTCTGCTTGCGTGCTAGACTCTGCCACGAATGCAGTGATAAATTCGGCTAGCAGTCGCGATCAGACTGCCTCCCGCATGCCGTAGCCGCCGCCCTCTCACCCCGAATTCTCGCAGTGAAGCTGCCGTATTCACGCGGCGCGGCTCCCGAAGCTCGAAGCTTTCCTTCTTTCTCGCCAACCTGCACCTCATCCTATGAACCTGACCGAACTCAAGCAAAAGCCGATTCCCGAACTGCTGGAAATGGCCGACCAGATGGGCCTGGAGAACATGGCCCGGTCGCGCAAGCAGGACATCATCTTCGCCCTGCTGAAGAAGCACGCGAAAAGCGGCGAGGAGA
The DNA here is from genome assembly GCF_034057115.1 of Pseudomonas sp. AN-1. NCBI lineage: Bacteria > Pseudomonadati > Pseudomonadota > Gammaproteobacteria > Pseudomonadales > Pseudomonadaceae > Pseudomonas > Pseudomonas sp. AN-1. The sequence continues at coordinate 3,398,689 of NZ_CP139195.1, forward strand.
TCTCCGGTGACGGCGTGCTGGAGATCCTGCAGGACGGCTTCGGATTCCTGCGCAGCGCGGACTCCTCCTACCTGGCCGGCCCGGACGACATCTACGTCTCGCCCAGCCAGATCCGCCGCTTCAACCTGCGCACCGGCGACACCATCGTCGGCAAGATCCGTCCGCCCAAGGAAGGCGAGCGCTACTTCGCGCTGCTCAAGGTCGACACCATCAACTTCGACCGCCCGGAGAACGCCAAGAACAAGGTCCTGTTCGAGAACCTGACCCCGCTGTTCGCCAACAAGCGCCTGAAGATGGAGGCCGGCAACGGCTCCAAGGAAGACCTCACCGGCCGGGTGATCGACCTCTGCGCACCGATCGGCAAGGGCCAGCGCGGCCTGATCGTCGCCCCGCCGAAGGCGGGCAAGACCATCATGCTGCAGAACATCGCCGCCAACATCACCCGCAACAACCCCGAGTGCTACCTGATCGTCCTGCTGATCGACGAGCGCCCGGAGGAAGTGACCGAGATGCAGCGCACCGTGCGCGGCGAAGTGGTCGCCTCCACCTTCGACGAGCCGCCGGCCCGTCACGTGCAGGTCGCCGAGATGGTCATCGAGAAGGCCAAGCGCCTGGTCGAGCACAAGAAGGACGTGGTCATCCTGCTCGACTCCATCACCCGCCTGGCGCGCGCCTACAACACCGTGATCCCCAGCTCCGGCAAGGTGCTCACCGGTGGTGTCGACGCCCACGCCCTGGAGAAGCCCAAGCGCTTCTTCGGCGCGGCGCGCAACATCGAGGAGGGCGGCAGCCTGACGATCCTCGCCACCGCGCTGGTGGAGACCGGCTCGAAGATGGACGAGGTGATCTACGAGGAGTTCAAGGGCACCGGCAACCTGGAGCTGCAGCTCGATCGCAAGATCGCCGAGAAGCGCGTGTTCCCGGCGATCAACATCAACCGCTCGGGCACCCGCCGCGAGGAGCTGCTCACTGGCGACGAGGAGCTGCAGCGCATCTGGATCCTGCGCAAGATCCTCCACCCGATGGACGAGATCGCCGCCATCGAGTTCCTCCTCGACCGTCTGAAGGACACCAAGACCAACGAGGAATTCTTCCAGTCGATGAAGCGCAAGTAAGCGCACCTCCCTGGAGTATCCACAACGGCCGGCCATCCCGGCCGTTGTCGTTTCCGGGCAATGCCGTTCGGCGCTAGACTGGCCGCCTTCCGAATCTTCCCGAGGCTCAAGCATGCAGTACCGCGACCTGCGCGAGTTCATCCGTGGGCTGGAGGCGCAAGGCGAACTCAAGCGCATCCGGGTGCCCGTCTCGCCCGTGCTGGAAATGACCGAAATCTGCGACCGCACCCTGCGCAAGGGCGGCCCGGCGCTGCTGTTCGAGCAGCCCACTGGCTTTTCCATGCCGGTGCTCGGCAACCTGTTCGGCACGCCCAGGCGGGTGGCGCTGGGCATGGGCGCCGAGGCGGTCCCCGAGCTGCGCGAGATCGGCAAGCTGCTGGCCTTCCTCAAGGAGCCGGAGCCGCCCAAGGGGCTCAGGGACGCCTGGAACAAGCTGCCGATCTTCAAGAAGGTCATCAGCATGGCGCCCAAGGTTCTCAAGGATGCGCCCTGCCAGGAGGTGGTGCTCGAAGGCGACGACGTCGACCTGTCGCGCATCCCGGTGCAGCACTGCTGGCCGGGCGACGCCGCGCCGCTGATCACCTGGGGCCTGACCATCACCCGCGGGCCCAACAAGGAGCGCCAGAACCTCGGCATCTACCGCCAGCAGGTGATCGGCCGCAACAAGGTGATCATGCGCTGGCTGAGCCACCGCGGCGGCGCGCTGGACTACCGCGAGTGGTGCCAGAAGCATCCGGGCCAGCCCTACCCGGTGTGCGTGGCGCTGGGCGCCGATCCGGCGACCATCCTCGGCGCGGTCACCCCGGTGCCGGACACCCTCTCCGAGTACGCCTTCGCCGGGCTGTTGCGCGGTTCGCGCACCGAGCTGGTCAAGGCCATCGGTTCGGACCTGCAGGTGCCGGCCTACGCCGAGATCGTGCTGGAGGGGCATATCCATCCCGGCGAGATGGCCGACGAAGGTCCCTACGGCGACCACACCGGCTACTACAACGAGGTCGACCGCTTCCCGGTGTTCACCGTCGAGCGCATCACCCACCGCAAGGACCCGATCTACCACAGCACCTACACCGGCCGCCCGCCGGACGAGCCGGCGATCCTCGGCGTGGCCCTCAACGAGGTGTTCGTGCCGATCCTGCAGAAGCAGTTCCCGGAGATCGTCGACTTCTACCTGCCGCCGGAAGGCTGCTCGTACCGCATGGCGGTGGTGACCATCAGGAAGCAGTATCCCGGCCACGCCAAGCGCGTCATGCTCGGCGTGTGGTCGTTCCTGCGCCAGTTCATGTACACCAAGTTCGTCATCGTCACCGACGACGACATCGACGCCCGCGACTGGAACGACGTGATCTGGGCGATCACCACGCGCATGGACCCTTCGCGCGATACCGTGCTGATCGACAACACGCCGATCGACTACCTGGACTTCGCCTCGCCGGTGTCCGGGCTGGGCTCGAAGATGGGCCTGGACGCCACCCACAAGTGGCCCGGCGAGACCGACCGTGAGTGGGGACGGGCGATCGAGCGCGATCCGGCGACGGTGGCGCGGGTCGACGAGCTGTGGAGCCAGCTCGGCATCGACTGAGGTGTAGGGTGCGCCATGCGCACCATCGGATTGCGCCGGCGGTAGTGGTGCGCATGGCGCACCCTACCCAGTACCTTGGCAACGGGAGTCATCCATGCGCATCACCCTGCAACCCTCCGGCCTGAGCCTCGAACTGCAACCCGGCGAGCGTATTCTCGACGGCGCGCGGCGCCTGGGCTTCGACTGCCCGCAGAGCTGCCGCAACGGCAACTGCCACGTGTGTGCCGCGCTGCTGGTGGAAGGGCGGGTGCGCCAGCAGGGCGCCGAGCTGGACCACGGCGAGCTGTTCACCTGCATCGCCGAGCCGCTGACCGACTGCGTGCTGCACTGGGACGGCGTGCTGGCCCCCGGCGAGCTGCCGCGGCGCCGGCTGGCCTGCCAGCTGGCGGCCTGCGAGGCGCTCGGCGGCGACGTGTTCCGCCTGCGCCTGCGCGCCCCGGCCGGCAAGCCGCCGCGCTACCACGCCGGCCAGTACCTGCTGCTCGAGCGCGCCGGGGGGCGCCCGGCGGCCTTCTCCATCGCCTCGGCGCCGCACGCCGGGCGCGAACTGGAGCTGCACATCCTCGCCCGCGACGAGGCGACCCGCGCGCTGCTCGACGAGATCCGCGCGAACGGTCTGGCCCGCGTGCAGCTGCCGTTCGGCGACTGCCACCTGGCCGAGTTGCCCGCGGGTCCCTTGCTGCTGCTCGCCGCCGGCACGGGCCTGGCGCAGATGCACAGCCTGATCGAGCACTGCCGCGCCAGCGGCTTCGCCCATCCGGTGCATTTGTACTGGGGCGTGCGCCGCCCGCAGGACTTCTACCGCCTGCCGGTGTGGGAGGAGTGGCGGAGCCTGCCCAACCTGTTCCTCCACCCGGTGGTCAGCGACCCGCAGCCGGACGACGGCTGGAGCGGGCGCTGCGGCCTGCTGCACCAGGCGGTGCGCGCCGATTTCGCCGACCTGCGCGGCCTGCATGTGTACGCCAGCGGCTCGCCGGCGATGGTCTACGCCACGCTGGATGCGCTGGTTGAGGCCGGCATGGACGCGCACCAGATGCGCGCCGACGTGTTCGCCTACGCGCCGCGTCCGGCCTGAATCGCGGCGGCCGGGAGCGCGGCGGAGTCGAGCCGACCACCGGTTGCATGGACAAATTGCATGGTGCCCGCGCTTGCCGGAGAATGCGCGCGGTCCGACTCCGGACCCGTTCGCCAGTCGCGGCGAATCGCACTTCTGCTTGCCTGCGAGGGAGAGGCATCCGAGATGCAACTGCGCAAGAAACCTGACCTGCTGTGGGTGCTGGTCTGCCTGTTCGGCCTGGGGGTGGTGACCACCAGCTACGCGCAGAGCCTGTGGTGGCCGTGAGTCGGCTGCCGCCCCGCGATATCCCTTCCCGCCTCCGCTGAACCTGCGCGGCGCCCGCGCTCAGCGCTGGCGCCGCGGCTGGCCGGCGAGCGCCTCTTCCAGTTCCTCGCGCCGGCAGCCGGCGTGCCAGCCACGGTCGGTCACGGTGGCGTGCAGCGGCACGTCCCAGCTTTCCAGCGGCAGGCGGTCGACCTGCTGGCAGGCGTGCGCCAGGCCGAGCAGCACCGGCTTCTGCCAGTTGTGGTGGCGCAGGCGGTAGGCCAGGGCGCGGTCGTAGAATCCGCCACCCATGCCCAGGCGGCCGCCGCCGCCGTCGAAGCCCACCAGCGGCAGCAGCAGCAGGTCCAGCGCCCAGGGCTTGCGCTGGCGCGCCGGGCAGGGCTGCGGCTCGGGGATGCGGAAGCGGTTGCGGCGCAGCGTCTCGCCGGCCTCCAGGCGCTGGAACACCATGTGCGTGCGCGGCCAGTGCGCCAGCAGCGGCAGGTAGACCTGCTTGCCGCGGCGCTGCGCCTCGCGCCGCAGGTGCACGGGGTCGATCTCGCCGTCGTTGGGCAGGTACAGGGCGATGTGGCGGGCGCGGCGGAACAGCGGGTGCTGGGCCAGCTGGCGGTACAGGTCGCGGGCGGCCTGGCGCTGCTCGGCCGGGCTGAGGGCGCGGCGCCTGGCGCGCAGCAGGCGGCGCAGGGCGGGACGGGAGTGCTGGTCGGCGTGGATCATCGCGGAAGCTGGCGGATACGGACCGCCCGGGACGGGCGGTCGGTGGACGGGCAGCGGCAGTGCAGGCGGCGGTCGCCGCAGGCCGTGCGCAGGCGACGGCCGAAGGTAGGCATGACTCCCCGAAGTGCCGCTGTCGGATTAGCCCTTGAACCCGAAAGTTCAAGGTGGAGGTTGCAGGAAGCGTTAAGGCTTTCCGTCAGGCGGACATGCACACCGGCTTCCAGACGCAACCCCCGGGTTGTGTGAATCGGCTCAGGGACATTACCGACTGGCCAACACACCAGGGAGCTGGAGGTGAGTTTACCGCAAACTTCCGGCTTGTCATCCCCGTTGTTGCTCCAGCGGTCGCTCCTGCAGGGCGCGGTCGACCTTGTCGAGCAGCTCGCGCACCCGCTCGCGGGTGTCGCCGGCGGCCGGCTGCGCCGGCGCGGCGCCGCGCTGCAGCAGCTCGTGGGCGATGTTCAGCGCGGCGAGCACGGCGATGCGGTCGGCGCCGATCACCTTGCCGCTGTTGCGGATCTCGCGCATCTTGCCGTCCACGTAGCGCGCGGCGCTTTCCAGGTTGGCGCGCTGCTGCGGCGGACAGCCGATGGGGTAGTCCTTGTCGAGGATCTGTACGGTGACGGTCTGCGGCTGGGTCATGAGTCCTGCTCCAGGGCTTTTAGGCGCGAAATCATCGATTCGACCGTGTGCCGGGCCAGTTCGTTCTGCTCGATCAGGCGTGCGCGCTCGCTGCGCCACTGCTGTTCGCTGGCCCGCAGTTGGTGGTTTTCCAGGCTCAGCTGCTCGACCAGGTGGATCAGCTGATCGATCTTCGCCGCCAGGGCGTTGAGGTCGGCGTCTTCCATGGGCTCTTGCTCGAGGCGCGGAATGATCGTCTGACTATACAACACAACCAGCGCGGTCGCCGGCCGCTGCCGATGGTCTTGGCCGGCGCGCCGGTGCTAGCATTGGCCGACGATTCCCGTCCTTTCGCCCGGTGCCGACTGCCTGCCATGTCCCTGCCTGCCTCCGCCTATTCCGCCTTCGCCGCCCTGCTTTCCGGTTCCGGCCAGTCCATCTCTCCCGCCGAGCTGCACGGCCTGCTGCTCGGGCGCACCTGCGCCGGCGCCGGCTTCGACCCGGACCTGTGGCTGGCCGCCGCCGCCGAGCTGCTCGACGCCGCCCCCGACGAGCGCCTGCGCCAGGCCCTGCTCGGCCTGCAGGCGATGGTCAAGAGCGAGCTGGAGGGCGGCGAGCTGTCGCTGGTGTTGCTGCTGCCGGCCGACGAGGCGCCGCTGGCCGAGCGCGCCGCGGCGCTGGGCCAGTGGTGCCAGGGCTTCCTCGCCGGCTTCGGCCTCACCGCCCGCGAGGGCAAGCTGTCCGCCGAGGCCGGCGAGGTGCTCCAGGACCTGGCCGCCATCGCCCGCATCGAGGAGTCGCTGGAGGAGTCCGAGGACGCCGAGAACGACTACATGGAGGTGATGGAGTACCTGCGCGTCGCGCCCCTGCTGCTGCTCAGCGAGTGCGGCGGCCTGCCGGTGAAGCCCGCCGACGACGCCAAACCTTCCCTGCACTGATCCGCCAAGGAGGCGCGCCATGACCCGCATCGCCCAGTCCGAGTACGCCCGCCGCCGCCAGGCGCTGATGCAGCAGATGGTGCCGGGCAGCATCGCCATCCTGCCCGCCGCGCCGGTGCACGTGCGCAACCGCGACGTCGAGTACGACTACCGCCAGGACAGCGACTTCCAGTACCTGACCGGCTTCCCCGAGCCGGAGGCGGTGCTGGCGCTGATCCCCGGGCGCGAGCACGGCGAGTACGTGCTGTTCTGCCGCGAGCGCAATCCCGAGCGCGAGCTGTGGGACGGCCTGCGCGCCGGCCAGGAGGGCGCGGTGCGCGACTACGGCGCCGACGACGCCTTCCCCATCGACGACATCGACGACATCCTCCCCGGGCTGATCGAGGGCCGCTCGCGGGTCTACTACGCCCTCGGCGCCAACCCCGAGTTCGACCGCCAGTTGGTCGGCTGGATCAACGCGATCCGCAGCAAGGTCCGCCAGGGCGCCACCCCGCCCAGCGAGTTCGGCGCCCTCGACCACCTGCTGCACGACATGCGCCTGTTCAAGTCGCCGGCCGAGATCGAGGTGATGAAGGCCGCCGCGGCGATCTCCGCGCGCGCCCACGTGCGCGCCATGCAGGCCAGCCGCGCCGGGCTGTCCGAGTACCACCTGGAGGCCGAGCTGGACTACGAGTTCCGCAAGGGCGGGGCGAGGCTGCCGGCCTACGGCTCGATCGTCGCCAGCGGCCGCAACGCCTGCATCCTCCACTACCGCGAGAACGACGCGCCGCTGCGCGACGGCGACCTGGTGCTGATCGACGCCGGCTGCGAGATCGACTGCTACGCCAGCGATATCACCCGCACCTTCCCGGTCAGCGGGCGCTTCTCGCCCGAGCAGAAGGCCATCTACGAGCTGGTGCTCGCCGCCCAGGCCGCCGCCTTCGCCGAGATCGCCCCGGGCAAGCACTGGAACCAGGCCCACGAGGCCACCGTGCGGGTGATCACCGCCGGGCTGGTGGAGCTCGGCCTGCTGGCCGGCGAGGTCGACCAGCTGATCGAGTGCGAGGCCTACAAGCCGTTCTACATGCACCGCGCCGGCCACTGGCTGGGCATGGACGTGCACGACGTCGGCGACTACAAGATCGGCGGCGTGTGGCGCGAGCTGGAGCCGGGCATGTGCCTGACCGTCGAGCCGGGCATCTACATCGCCCACGACAACCAGAGCGTCGCGGAGCGCTGGCGCGGCATCGGCGTGCGCATCGAGGACGACGTGGTGGTCACCGCCGACGGCTGCGAGATCCTCACCGCCGGCGTGCCGAAGACGGTCGCCGAGATCGAGGCGCTGATGGCTGCCGCGCGCAGCCAGGCGGCCTGAGATGGCGGCTGACGGCAAGGGCCGCATCGCCATCGTCGGCGGCGGCCTGGTCGGCGCCAGCCTGGCCCTGACCCTGTTGCAGGGCGGCGCGCGCGAGCGCGGCTGGACGATCAGCCTGATCGAGCCGCACGCCCCCGGCGACGGCTTCCAGCCCAGCTACGACGCGCGCTGCTCGGCGCTGTCGTTCGGCACCCGACTGATCTACGAGGGCCTCGGCCTGTGGCCGGCCATCGCCGGGCGCGCCGAGCCGATCACCCGCATCCACGTCTCCGAGCGCGGCCGCTTCGGCGCCACCCGCCTGGCGGCAGACGAGGAGGGCGTGCCGGCGCTCGGCTACGTGGTGGAGAACGCCTGGCTCGGCCACTGCCTGTGGCAGGCGCTGCATGGCGAGGCCGGCATCGACTGGCGCTGCCCGGCGCGGGTGAGCGCCGCCCAGGCGCGCACCAGCGGCTACCGGCTGACCCTCGACGACGGCAGCCCGCTGGACTGCGAGCTGCTGGTGCTGGCCGACGGCGGCCGTTCGGACCTGCGCCGGCAGCTGGGCATCCACGTGCGCCGCACGCCCTACGGGCAGACCGCGCTGATCGCCAACGTCACCCCCGGCGAGCCGCATCGCGGCGAGGCCTTCGAGCGCTTCACCAGCGACGGGCCGATGGCCCTGCTGCCGCTGGCCGACGACCGCTGCGCGCTGGTCTGGACCCGCCCCGACGCCGATGCCGCGCGCCTCGCCGCGCTCGACGAGCGCGCCTTCCTCGCCGAGCTGCAGCGGGCCTTCGGCTACCGCCTCGGCGCCCTGCGCAGGGTCGGCGCGCGGCACAGCTACCCGCTGGCGCTGCTCGAGGCCGAGGAGCAGGTGCGCCGCCACCTGGTGGTGCTCGGCAACGCCGCCCACGGCCTGCACCCGATCGCCGGACAGGGCTACAACCTTTCCTTGCGCGACGTCATGGCGCTGGCCGAGACCCTGCTGCAGGATGACGCAGCGCTCGGCGAGCTGGGCGTGCTGCAGCGCTACCTGGCCGGCCAGCGCCTCGACCAGACGCTGACCGTGGGCTTTTCCGACCGGGTCACCCGGCTGTTCTCCCACCAGCGCGCCGGTCTGAGCGACGTCCGCCACCTCGGCCTGCTGGCGCTCGACCTGCTGCCGCCGGCCAAGCACTGGTTCGCCCGCCAGGCCATGGGCCTGGGCACCCGGCCCTGACACCACTTCACAGGCGCCCGCCGCTGTGGCCGGGCGCGAGGAGCACCCGATGCACGCAGACCTGATCATCGTCGGCGCCGGCATGGTCGGCAGCAGCCTGGCGCTGGCCCTGGCCGGCAGCGGCCTGCGCATCCTGCTGGTCGACGGTGGCGCGCTGGAACCGGCGCCCTTCGACCCGACCGCGCCCTTCGAGCCGCGGGTCAGCGCGCTGTCCGAGGCCAGCCGGCGCATCCTCGCCCGTCTCGGCGCCTGGGAGGGCATCCTCGCGCGGCGCGCCGCGCCCTACACGGCGATGCAGGTGTGGGACGGCTCCGGCACCGGGCAGATCCACTTCTCTGCCGCCAGCGTGCACGCCGCGGTGCTCGGCCACATCGTCGAGAACCGCGTGGTGCAGGACGCCCTGCTCGAACGGCTGCAGGACAGCGGCGTCGAGCTGCTCGCCCATGCCCGCCTCGAGCAGCTGCGCCGCTCCGGCAGCGGCTGGCTGCTGCAGCTGGCCGACGGCCGCGAGCTGCGCACGCCGCTGCTGGTCGCCGCCGATGGCGCCCATTCGGCGGTGCGCCGCCTGGCCGGCTGCGCGACCCGCGAGTGGGACTACCTGCACCAGGCCATAGTCACCAGCGTGCGTTGCGAGCAGCCGCATCAGGCCACCGCCTGGCAGCGCTTCACCGACGACGGTCCGCTGGCCTTCCTGCCGCTCGACAGGGGCGGCGACCGCCACTGGTGCTCGATCGTCTGGTCGTGCACCCCGGCCGAGGCCGAGCGGCTGATGGCGCTGGACGATGCCGCCTTCGCCCAGGCATTGGGCCGCGCCTTCGAACAGCGCCTGGGCGCCGTGCTGCAGGTCGATCCGCGCCTGTGCCTGCCGCTGCGCCAGCGCCACGCCAAGCGCTACGTCGAGCCGGGCCTGGCGCTGATCGGCGACGCCGCCCACGTCATCCACCCGCTGGCCGGGCAGGGGGTCAACCTCGGCTTCCTCGACGCCGCCACCCTCGCCGAGGTGCTGCTGCACGCCCGCGCGCGCGGCGAGCAACTGGCCGATGCGCGCGTGCTGGGGCGCTTCGAGCGCCGGCGCATGCCGCACAACCTGGCGATGATGGCGGCCATGGAGGGCTTCGAGCGCCTGTTCCAGACCGACCAGCTGCCGCTGCGCTGGCTGCGCAACGCCGGCCTGCGCCTGATGGACGGCCACCACGAGGCCAAGGGCCTGTTCGTGCGCCAGGCGCTGGGCCTGTCCGGCGACCTGCCGGCGCTGGCGCGGGCCGAGGGGCTTGATCGGGAGCAAAAAATGCGTGCCTGAAGGCATGTTGCGGGTTGTTATGGCAAATGCTAGTAACTATCATTTGCCCAACTCAACCCCCTACGAGGCGTGTTCCATGCAGGCAAACAAGAAGATCCTGGCGGCCCTGGCGCTGACCACCCTGGCCGGTACCGTGCAGGCAGCCGACGAGGTCGTGGTCTATTCGGCGCGCATCGACGAGTTGATCAAGCCGGTGTTCGACCAGTACACCGCCAAGACCGGGGTCAAGGTCAAGTTCATCACCGACAAGGAAGCGCCGCTGCTGGCGCGCCTGAAGGCCGAGGGCGAGAACACTCCGGCCGACCTGCTGATCACCGTGGATGCCGGCAACCTCTGGCAGGCCGAGCAGGAAGGCGTGCTCAAGCCGCTGCAGTCCAAGGTCATCGAGGCCAACATCCCCAGCCAGTACCGCTCCAGCACTGGCGCCTGGACCGGCCTGTCGCTGCGCGCACGGACCATCGTCTACTCCACCGAGCGGGTCAAGCCGGCCGAACTGAGCACCTACGAGGCGCTGGCCGACAAGAACTGGGAAGGCCGCCTGTGCCTGCGCTCGAGCAAGAAGGTCTACAACCAGTCGCTGACCGCCACCCTGATCGAGACCCACGGCGCCGAGAAGGCCGAGCAGATCGTCAAGGGCTGGGTCGCCAACCTGGCCACCGACCCGTTCGCCGACGACACCGCGCTGATCCAGGCCATCGACGCCGGCCAGTGCGACGTCGGCATCGTCAACACCTACTACTACGGCCGCCTGCACCAGCAGAAGCCGGACCTCAAGGCCAAGCTGTTCTGGCCGAACCAGGCCGACCGCGGCGTGCACGTCAACCTGGCCGGTGCCGGCGTGACCAAGTACGCCCCGCACGCCGAGCAGGCGCAGCAGCTGCTGGAGTGGATGACCAGCGCCGAAGCCCAGGGCGTGTTCGCCGGGGTCAACCAGGAGTACCCGGCCAACCCGCAGGTCAAGCCGTCCGCCGAGGTGGCCGCCTGGGGCGAGTTCAAGGCCGACAGCATCCCGGTGGAAGTGGCCGGCAAGCGCCAGGCCGAGGCGATCCGCCTGATGGATCGCGCCGGCTGGAACTGATTCCCGTCCGCCTTTGGTTATACTCGACGCCCCGGCCGCCCAGCCGGGGCGTTTTCGTTTGGGGATGGCGCATGGCTGTGCATGAGACTTGCATGATCCGACCCGCCCGATCCCGTGTCCTGTCTGCCAAGGAGTCTGCGTGGCCCATTCCGCCCAACGCCGCTGGTATCCGCCCGCCGCGGCCATCGCCGCCCTGGTCCTGCTGCCGCTCAGCGTCCTGCTGCTGAGCTGGGGCGAAGTGGACGGCGAGATCTGGAGTCACCTGTGGGACACCCAGATGCCGCGCCTGCTCGGCAACACCCTGAGCCTGGTGCTCGGCGTCGGCGTCGGCGTGACCCTGCTCGGCGTCAGCCTGGCCTGGCTCACCGCGCTGTGCGAGTTCCCCGGCCGCAAGTGGCTGGACTGGGCGCTGATGCTGCCCTTCGCCATTCCCGCCTACGTGCTGGCGTTCGTCTTCGTCGGCCTGCTCGACTTCGCCGGGCCGGTGCAGAGCCTGCTGCGCGAGTGGTTCGGCAGCGGCCTGCGCCTGCCCCGGGTGCGCTCCACCGGCGGGGTGATCCTGGTGCTGGTGCTGGTGTTCTATCCCTACGTCTACCTGCTGGCGCGCAACGCCTTCCTCGCCCAGGGCAAGGGCCTGATGGAGGCGGCGCGGGTGCTCGGCCTGTCGCCCTGGCAGGCGTTCTGGCGGGTGGCGCTGCCGGTGGCGCGCCCGGCGATCGGCGCCGGCCTGGCGCTGGCGCTGATGGAGACCCTGGCCGACTTCGGCGCGGTGTCGGTGTTCAACTTCGACACCTTCACCACCGCCATCTACAAGACCTGGTACGGCTTCTACAGCCTGTCCGGCGCCACCCAGCTGGCCAGCCTGCTGCTGCTGGCGGTGATGGTCCTGCTGTGGGGCGAGCGCCGCGCCCGCGGCGCCAGCCGGCCCGGCAACGAGCGTGCGCGCAGCGCGGCGCTCTACCACCTGCGCGGCGCCCGCGCCTTCGCCGCCAGCGCCTGGTGCGGCCTGGTGTTCGCCTGCGCCTTCGTCGTCCCCGTGCTGCAGTTGCTGGCCTGGTTCTGGCAGCGCGGGCGCTTCGACCTCGACGAGCGCTACGTCGGCCTGATCCTGCACACCCTCTACCTCGGCGCGCTGGCCGCGGCGATCACCGTGGCCCTGGCCCTGCTGCTGGCCTTCGCCCGCCGCCTGGCGCCGACCCGGCGCATGCAGGCGCTGGTCGGCCTGGCCAACCTCGGCTACGCGCTGCCCGGCTCGGTGCTGGCGGTGTCGATCATGCTGGCCTTCAGCTGGCTGGACCGCCACCTGGTCATCCCGCTGTCCGGCGCCCTCGGCGGCGCCGGCAAGCCGCTGCTGCTGGGCAGCCTGGCGGCGCTGCTGCTGGCCTACCTGATCCGCTTCATGGCGGTGGCCTACGGCCCGCTGGAGGGCAGCCTGGCGCGCATCCGCCCGTCGCTGCCGGAGGCCTCGCGCAGCCTGGGGGTCGGCGGCGTGCGCCTGTTCGGCCGGGTCTACCTGCCGCTCCTGGTGCCCGGCGTACTCAGCGCGGCGCTGCTGGTGTTCGTCGACGTGCTCAAGGAGATGCCGGCGACCCTGCTGATGCGTCCGTTCGGCTGGGACACCCTGGCGGTGCGGGTATTCGAGATGACCAGCGAGGGCGAGTGGGCGCGCGCCGCGCTGCCGGCGCTGACCCTGGTGCTGGTCGGCCTGCTGCCGGTGATCGGCCTGATCCGCCGCTCGGCGCGCCGCTACGGCTGAGCGCGCCGGCCGGCGGGCTGACCGGGCGCATGTCCGCTGGCGGATTTGCGGCTACAATGCCCGCCATTCGAGGCCCGGAAGAGGTTCCCATGGGACAGCGTACACCCCTCCATGATCTGCACGTGGCGCTGGGCGCCAAGATGGTCGACTTCGGCGGCTGGGACATGCCGCTGCACTACGGTTCGCAAGTCGAGGAGCACCATCAGGTGCGCAGCGACTGCGGGGTCTTCGACGTCTCGCACATGACCGTGGTGGACGTCGCCGGGCCCCAGGCCGGGGAGTACCTGCGCCGCCTGCTGGCCAACGACGTGGCGCGCCTCGATGCGGTCGGCAAGGGGCTGTACAGCCTGATGCTCAACCCCGAGGGCGGGGTGATCGACGACCTGATCGTCTACCGCAGCGCGGGCGGCTACCGCCTGGTGGTCAACGCCGCCACCCGCGCCAAGGACCTCGCCTGGCTGCAGGCGCAGGCCGAGGGCTTCGCCGTCGAGATCCGCGAGCGCGACGACCTGGCCATGCTCGCCGTACAGGGCCCGCACGCCCTGGAGCGCTGCGCCGCGCTGGTCACCCCGCCGCGCGCCGCGCTGATCCGCGCCCTCAAGCCGTTCCACGGCCAGGCCGAGGGCGACTGGTTCATCGCCCGCACCGGCTACACCGGCGAGGACGGCCTGGAGATCATGCTGCCGGCCGCCGAGGCGCCGGGCTTCCTCAACGACCTGGTCGGCGCCGGCATCACCCCGGCCGGTCTCGGCGCGCGCGACACCCTGCGCCTCGAGGCCGGCCTCAACCTGTACGGCCAGGACATGGACGAGACGGTGACGCCGATGGCCGCCAACCTCGCCTGGACCATCGCCTGGCAGCCGGCCGAGCGCGACTTCATCGGCCGCGCCGCCCTGCAGGCGCAGCGCGACGGCGGCGGCGCCGAGACCAAACTGGTCGGCCTGGTGCTCGAGGAGCGCGGCGTGCTGCGCGCCCACCAGGTGGTGCGCGTGGCCGGCATCGGCGACGGCGAGATCACCAGCGGCAGCTTCTCGCCGACCCTCGGCAAGGCCATCGCCCTGGCCCGCGTGCCGGCCGGCACCGGCGAGCGCGCCGAGGTGGAGATCCGCGGCAAGTGGTACCCGGTGCGGGTGGTCAAGCCGAGCTTCGTGCGTCACGGCAAGCCGCTGATCTGAGGGCGCGGGACGTAGCCGCGCCGACCGCGTCCCTGTACTGTTGAGCGCACATTCTCCGCGGGTGCCGCCCCGGCGCCGAATCGAACAAGGAATCCAACAATGAGCAACACTCCCGCCGAACTGCGTTATGCCGCCAGCCACGAATGGGCCCGCCTGGAACAGGACGGCAGCGTCACCGTGGGCATCACCGACCACGCCCAGGAAGCCCTCGGCGACGTGGTCTTCGTCGAACTGCCGGAAGTCGGCAAGGCGCTGGCCGCCGGCGAGCAGGCCGGCGTGGTCGAGTCGGTGAAGGCCGCCTCGGACATCTACGCGCCGGTCGCCGGCACCGTGATCGCGGTCAACGAGGCGCTGGCCGACGCGCCGGAAAGCATCAACGGCGACCCCTACGGCGCCTGGTTCTTCAAGCTGCAGCCAGCCAGCGCCAGCGACCTCGACCAGCTGCTCGACGCCGCCGCCTACCAGGCCAGCTGCGACGCCTGATCCCCCTCCCGCCGGTGGCCCGCGCCTGCCGGCGGGGCTGCCGGCTCCGCGCCAAACGCCTGTCCGGCTGCCGGAGCGGCCGGACCCCCGTTCCGGAGTCCGTGCCATGTCCCGCCCCAGCGACCTGCTGCAGCCCGAAGCCTTCCTCCATCGCCATATCGGCCCCGATGCCGCCGAGCAGCGCGCCATGCTCGCCGCCCTCGGTGTCGCCGACCGCGCCGAGCTGATCGGTCAGAGCGTGCCGCCGGCGATCCGCCTGGCCGGCCCGCTGGCGCTGCCGCCGGCGCTCGACGAGCAGGCCGCGCTGGCCCGCCTGCGCAGCCATGCCGAACAGAACGAGCTGTGGACCAGCCTGATCGGCATGGGCTACTACGGCACCCACACCCCGCCGGTGATCCTGCGCAACGTGCTGGAAAATCCCGGCTGGTACACCGCCTACACGCCCTACCAGCCGGAGATCTCCCAAGGCCGCCTGGAGGCGCTGCTCAACTTCCAGCAGCTGACCTGCGACCTCGCCGGCCTCGAGCTGGCCAGCGCCTCGCTGCTCGACGAGGCCACCGCCGCCGCCGAGGCCATGGCCATGGCCCGCCGGGTGGCGAAGAGCGCCAGCAACCGCTTCTTCGTCGACGAGAACTGCCATCCGCAGACCCTCTCGGTGCTGCAGACCCGCGCCGCCGGCTTCGGCTTCGAGCTGGTGATCGACAGCCCGGAGCAGCTCGGCCGGCACCAGGTGTTCGGCGCGCTGCTGCAGTACCCCGACAGCCACGGCGAGATCCGCGACCTGCGCCCGCTGATCGCGCAGCTGCACGCCCAGCAGGCGCTGGCCTGCGTGGCCTGCGACCTGCTCGCCCTGGTGCTGCTCACCCCGCCCGGCGAGCTGGGCGCCGACATCGCCCTGGGCAGCGCCCAGCGCTTCGGCGTGCCGATGGGCTACGGCGGCCCGCACGCGGCCTTCTTCGCCTGCCGCGACGAGTTCAAGCGCGCCATGCCGGGACGCATCATCGGCGTGTCCAGGGACGCGCGCGGCAACGTCGCCCTGCGCATGGCGCTGCAGACCCGCGAGCAGCACATCCGCCGCGAGAAGGCCAACTCCAACATCTGCACCGCGCAGGCGCTGCTGGCCAACATGGCCGGCTTCTACGCCGTCTATCACGGGCCGCATGGCCTCAAGCGCATCGCCGGGCGGGTGCAGCGGCTCACCGCGATCCTCGCCGCGGCACTCGAGCAGGGCGGCATCGCCCGCCGCAACCGGCAGTTCTTCGACACCCTGACCCTCGAAGTCGGCGGCGCCCAGCAGGCGATCCTGGAGAGCGCCAGCGCCGCGCGGATCAACCTGCGCATCCTCGGCCGCGGCCAGCTCGGCCTCAGCCTCGACGAGACCTGCACGCTGGACACCGTCGAGCGGCTGGCGCAGATCTTCCTCGGCGCCGACCATGGCATCGACCTCGCCGCGCTGGCCGACGACCCGGCGCTGCCTGCCGGCATTCCCGCCGATCTGGCGCGCACCTCCGGCTTCCTCGAGCATCCGGTGTTCAACAGCCACCACAGCGAGACCGAGATGCTGCGCTACCTGCGCCAGCTGGAGGGCCGCGACCTGGCGCTCAACCAGGCGATGATCCCGCTCGGTTCCTGCACCATGAAGCTCAACGCCACCAGCGAGATGCTGCCGGTCAGCTGGCCCGAGTTCGCCAGCCTGCACCCCTTCGTGCCGCGCGAGCAGGCGCGCGGCTACCAGCGGATGATCGGCGAGCTGGAAGGCTGGCTGTGCGCGATCACCGGCTTCGACGCCATCAGCATGCAGCCCAACTCCGGAGCGCAGGGCGAGTACGCCGGCCTGCTGGCGATCCAGCACTACCACGCCAGCCGCGGCGAGACGCAGCGCGACATCTGCCTGATTCCCGCCTCGGCGCACGGCACCAACCCGGCCACCGCCAGCATGGCCGGCCTGCAGGTGGTGGTGGTGGCCTGCGACAGGACCGGCAACGTCGACCTCGCCGACCTCGAGGCCAAGGCCGCGGCGGCCGGCGAGCGGCTGTCCTGCCTGATGATCACCTACCCTTCGACCCACGGCGTGTTCGAGGAGGGCATCCGCGAGATCTGCGCGCTGGTGCACGCCCACGGCGGCCAGGTGTACATGGACGGCGCCAACCTCAACGCCCAGGTCGGCCTCAGCCGCCCGGCCGACATCGGCGCCGACGTGGCGCACATGAACCTGCACAAGACCTTCTGCATCCCCCACGGCGGCGGCGGCCCGGGGATGGGCCCGATCGGCGTCAAGGCGCACCTCGCGCCGTTCCTCGCCAACCACCCGGTGGTGGAGCTGGACGGCCCGCTGCCCGGCAACGGCGCGGTCAGCGCCGCGCCATGGGGCAGCGCCAGCATCCTGCCGATCAGCTGGATGTACATCGCCCTGATGGGCCCGCAGCTGCAGGAGGCCACCGAGGTGGCGATCCTCAACGCCAACTACCTGGCGACGCGCCTCGCCGAGGCCTACCCGGTGCTCTACAGCGGTCGCAACGGCCGGGTGGCCCACGAGTGCATCATCGACCTGCGCCCGCTCAAGGCGTCCAGCGGGATCAGCGAGGAGGACATCGCCAAGCGCCTGATGGACTACGGCTTCCATGCGCCGACCATGTCCTTCCCGGTGCCCGGCACGTTGATGATCGAGCCCACCGAGAGCGAGTCGAAGGCCGAGCTGGACCGCTTCGTCGAGGCCATGCTGGGCATCCGCGCCGAGATCGCGAAGGTCGAGTCCGGCGAGTGGCCGGCGGACGACAACCCGCTCAAGCGCGCGCCGCACACCCTGGCCGACGTCACCGGCGTCTGGGAGCGGCCCTACAGCATCGCCGAGGCAGTGACCCCCAGCGCACACACCCGGGCGTGCAAGTACTGGCCGGCGGTCAACCGGGTCGACAACGTCTACGGCGACCGCCACCTGTTCTGCGCCTGCGTGCCGGTGGACGCCGGTCGCGAGTGAGCGGGGCATGAACGCCGAGGCCGCCCGCGGGCGGCCTCGGCGTCTGTGGCAGGCGCGTCAGCGCGGGCTGCCGTCCTGGGCGCTGGCGAGGATGGCGCCGGCCAGCTCCTCGTCGCTGGCCTCGAGGCCCGGATGGTCGCGGCGGATCTGCTGCAGCGCGGCCTCCAGGTAGGCGCCGCGGATCGCGCCGCCGCTGGCGACGAAGCTGGAGGCGTCGTCCGCGGCGGCGAGCACCAGCTTGTCGTCCTTGAAGGTGGAGTACAGCGAGGCGGAAGTCCCCGCCGAGGTGGCGATCTCGCCCCAGCCGATATCCC
The DNA here is from genome assembly GCF_034057115.1 of Pseudomonas sp. AN-1. Lineage (NCBI taxonomy): Bacteria > Pseudomonadati > Pseudomonadota > Gammaproteobacteria > Pseudomonadales > Pseudomonadaceae > Pseudomonas > Pseudomonas sp. AN-1. The sequence continues at coordinate 3,416,636 of NZ_CP139195.1, forward strand.
CGCCGTGTCCGTCATGGTCGGCGAGGGCGCCGGCGGCGGGCAGCAGGACAAGGGCAGTGGCAAGCAGGGTACGGCGCATGATGGGCTCCTCTGAAACACCGGGGCGGTGTGCCCGTCAGAGGGGAAGGGTGGTGCGGAGTTCCCGGCGGCAGGTGCCGTCCATCGGCTGCGGAGCGGGGGGGCGGGAGATGAGGAAAGCTCCGCCCCGAAAACGGCAAGGGGCCAGGCTGATCGCCTGACCCCTTGATTTGTATGGTGGGCCCAGCAGGACTTGAACCTGCGACCAAGCGATTATGAGTCGCCTGCTCTGACCAACTGAGCTATAGGCCCACGGGAGAACCTCGAGGGTTGCTTCCATGCGCGAGGACGGTGGGCGTCGCGTCTGGAGGTGCCGGTGGCCGCGTGGGCGACCGGCGAAGCGCGGCGATTATAGCGGTGGCCGCGCATCCGCGCCAAGCCTGGCGCGCGGGCAGGAAAAAGCCCCGGTCCTTGCGGTGCCGGGGCTTGTCCGTGGGCGGCGCCTTACTCGTCGAGGAACGAGCGCAGGTGCTCGCTGCGGGTCGGGTGGCGCAGCTTGCGCAGGGCCTTGGCCTCGATCTGGCGGATGCGCTCGCGGGTGACGTCGAACTGCTTGCCGACTTCCTCGAGGGTGTGGTCGGTGTTCATGTCGATGCCGAAGCGCATGCGCAGCACCTTGGCCTCGCGGGCGGTGAGGCCGGCGAGCACCTCGCGGGTGGCTTCCTTGAGGCTTTCCACGGTCGCCACGTCGATCGGCGACTGCATGGTGGAGTCCTCGATGAAGTCGCCCAGGTGCGAGTCCTCGTCGTCGCCGATCGGCGTCTCCATGGAGATCGGCTCCTTGGCGATCTTCAGCACCTTGCGGATCTTGTCCTCGGGCATCTCCATGCGCTCGCCCAGCTCCTCCGGAGTCGGCTCGCGGCCCATCTCCTGGAGCATCTGCCGGGAGATCCGGTTGAGCTTGTTGATGGTCTCGATCATGTGCACCGGGATGCGGATGGTGCGCGCCTGGTCGGCGATCGAGCGGGTGATCGCCTGGCGGATCCACCAGGTGGCGTAGGTCGAGAACTTGTAGCCGCGGCGGTATTCGAACTTGTCCACCGCCTTCATCAGGCCGATGTTGCCTTCCTGGATCAGGTCGAGGAACTGCAGGCCGCGGTTGGTGTACTTCTTGGCGATGGAGATCACCAGGCGCAGGTTGGCCTCGACCATCTCCTTCTTGGCGCGGCGGGCCTTGGCCTCGCCGAGCGACATCTGCCGGTTGATTTCCTTGATCTCGGCGACGGTCAGCCCGACCTCGTTCTCCAGGTCGACCAGCACCTGCTGGTTGCGCACGATGTCGGCCTGCAGGCGGCCGATGGCCTCGGCGTACTTGGCCTTGCCGGTGGTCAGGCCCTCGCTCCAGGTCAGGTCGACCTCGTTGCCGGGGAACAGCTTGAGGAAGTCGGCGCGCGGCATGCGCGCGTCGCGCACGCACAGCTGCATGATGGCGCGTTCCTGGCCGCGCACGCGCTCGAGGGCGTCGCGGACCATGGCCACCAGGGCGTCGAACTGCTTGGGCACCAGCTTGATCGGCATGAACAGCTCGGCCAGCGTGCCCAGCGCGGCGATCGCCTCGGCGTGGTGACGGCCATGCTTCTGCAGCGTCTTGCGGGTCTTCTCCAGCTGCTCGGACACGGCGCCGAAGCGGCGGGCGGCTTCTTCCGGATCGGGGCCGCCGTCGCCCTCTTCCTCGCTGTCGCCCTTGTCCTCGGCTTCCTCTTCCTCGTCCTCGTCGACGGCCGCGGCCGCCGTCTTGGCGCTGGCGGTGGGCAGTTCGACGTCGCTCTCGGCCGGCAGGGTGCCGTCGTCGGGGTCGATGTAGCCGCTGAGGATGTCGGACAGGCGGCCGCCTTCGCTGGTGACGCGCTGGTATTCGGCGAGGATGCTCTCCACCGAGCCGGGGAACTGGGAGATGGCGCCCATCACCTCGCGGATGCCTTCCTCGATGCGCTTGGCGATCTCGATCTCGCCTTCGCGGGTGAGCAGCTCCACGGTGCCCATCTCGCGCATGTACATGCGCACCGGATCGGTGGTGCGGCCGATGTCGCTTTCCACCGCGGCCAGGGCGGCGGCGGCTTCCTCGGCGGCGGCCTCGTCGGTGTCCGCTTCGGCGAGCAGCAGGGCATCCGCATCCGGGGCTGTCTCGAATACGTTGATCCCCATGTCGTTGATCATGCGGATGATGTCTTCCACCTGTTCCGGATCGGAAATATCCTCCGGCAGGTGGTCGTTGACCTCGGCGTAAGTCAGGTAACCCTGCTCACGACCACGGGCGATCAGCTCTTTGAGGCGGGACTGCTGTTGCGCTTTTACGGACATGTTCACCCTATCCACTGAAGGTCTTGGCGGGCTGAAAAGAAGCCGAGCATTATAGTCGATCCGGGCTGGCTGGCACCAGATGGCCCCGGGCTCACGGGGCTTCGCTTCGGCTGAGAAGCGCGCGCAGGCGGAGCTTTTCCTCCGCGCTGAGTTCGCTGTGCCGCGCTTTGCGCAACAGGCCTTCGAGGCTGCGCTCACGCTGGCGGGCTGCCAAGGTAGTTATAGTGTCGAAAAACTGTTGTTCAAGGTTGTCCTGACTGATCAGCCATTCCTTTTCCGCTAGACCGCGGAGCAGGCGCCCTTGTTCCGTGCCGTGCCAGCGGGCGATCAGTTGCAGCGAGTTCTGCTGCGGCTGTTTCTGCAGCGATTCCAGCAGGGCCACCAGCAGCTGGGTCCAGGTGTCGTCCTCGGCGGCGAAGTGGCCGGCGTCCTCGACCTTCTGCGCCAGCTGCGGATGGTGCAGCAGGGTGCGCAGGGCGCTGAGGGTCGGCGACTCGACGCCGGCGCCGCCGCGCGGCGGCATGACCGCCGGCGGCTCGCGGCGCGCCTCGCCCTTGCGGCCCTTCCAGTCGTTCTTCTGCCAGGGCTTGCGCTCCTGGCTGGCGGGGCGCTCGGGGTGGCCGGTCGCTGCGGCATACTCGATGCCGTCCGCATAGGCATAGGACGTCGGGAAGTCGGTCGGCGGCACCTCGCCGCCCGGGGCAGGCGACGACTGGGTGAGCGCCTCGCCGGTCAGGCCGGTGATCGCGCCGAGGCGCTGGCGCATCAGGGCGCGCAGGTTGGCGCCAGGGATCTTCTCCAGCAGCGGTGCGGCCAGGGTGGCCAGGTGCGCCTTGCCCTCGAGGGTGCTCGGGTCGGCTTCCTCGGCGAGATGGCGGAAGAAGTACTCGGCCAGCGGTTCGGCCTGCTGGCTGATGCGGGCGCGGAAGGCGTCGGCGCCCTCGCTGCGCACCAGGCTGTCAGGGTCCTCGCCCTCGGGGAGGAACAGGAAGCGCACCCGGCGGCCGTCCTGCAGGCTCGGCAGGCAGGATTCCAGCGCCCGCCAGGCGGCGTTGCGTCCGGCGCTGTCGCCGTCGAAGCAGAACAGGATGCTCGGCACGACGCGGAACAGGCGCTTGATGTGCTCCTCGCTGGTCGCTGTGCCGAGGGTCGCCACCGCATTGCGCAGGCCCTGCTGGGCCAGGGCGATGACGTCCATGTAGCCCTCGACCACCAGGATCTCGTCGAGGTCGCGGTTGCTCCTGCGCGCCTCGTACAGGCCGTAGAGTTCCTGACCCTTGTGGAACACCGGGGTTTCCGGCGAGTTGAGGTACTTGGGCTTGTCGTCGCCGAGCACCCGGCCGCCGAAGGCGATCACCCGGCCGCGGCTGTCGCGGATCGGGAACATCACCCGGTCGCGGAAGCGGTCGTAGCGGCGGCCCTCGGCGTTCTCGATCAGCAGGCCGGCGTCGATCATCGCCTTCTGCTGCAGGCTGTCGCCGCCCAGGTGCTTCAACAGGTTGTCCCAGCCGGGCGGGGCGAAGCCGAGGCCGAAGTCGCGGGCGATGGTGCCGGACAGGCCGCGGCCCTTGAGGTAGTTCACCGCCGCCTGACGCGCCGGGTGACTCTTCAGCGCCTGGCGGTAGTAGTCGGCGGCGGCGCCGAGCAGCGGGTACAGCGGCGAGTCCACGCTCTGGCGCGGCTTCTGCCCGGGGCGGCTGTCCTCGCGCGGGACCTCGAGGCCGGCGCGCTTGGCCAGCTCCTCGACCGCCTGGGGGAAGTCCAGGTGGTCGTGGTCCATGATGAAGCCGAGGGCGTTGCCGCCGGCGCCGCAGCCGAAGCAGTAGTAGAACTGCTTGTCCGGGCTGACGGTGAACGAGGGGGTCTTTTCCTGGTGGAACGGGCAGCAGGCGCTGTAGTTCTTGCCGGTCTTCTTCAGCTGCACGCGCGCGCCCACCACCTCGACGATGTCGGTGCGGTTGAGCAGGTCGTCGATGAAGCGCTGGGGGATCAGGCCGGCCATGGGCTGCTCGTGACTGTACGGTTCGAAGCGGCGGAAAACGCAAAAACTCCGAGGCTTGCCGGGCAAGTCGGAGTCGGGGTGCTGCTAAAGCAAACACCCGGCATGAGCCGGGTGTTGTGCGAGACGCTGCTGTCCGAGTGGTAACTCAGTACAGACGCTCGCGGCGACGCTGCTCGCGCTGCACTTTCTTGGCGTGGCGCTTCACGGCAGCCGCGGCCTTGCGCTTGCGCTCGGCGGTGGGCTTTTCGTAGAACTCGCGGCTACGCACTTCAGCCAGAACACCGGCTTTTTCGCAGGAGCGCTTGAAACGACGCAGGGCTACGTCGAAGGGTTCGTTCTCTTTAACTTTGACGGCGGGCATCCAGGTCGTACCTTCACTGATTACCGAGTATGAATGGTGCAATCCTGCAAAAGGCTCGGGAGGCACCGGTTTTCAAGGGCTGCGGATATTAACCCCTTGACAGCCGCACTGCCAAGCCCCCAGACGGGAAAAGCCGCCCGCCGGTGGTCCGCCACCCTCGCCCGATGCTTGGTGTCGCAGGCTCCGGGCGCTTATCATGCGCGGTTTAGCGAACGATCACGGGTTGCCCGATGCGAGTCCTTGGCCTGGAAACTTCCTGCGACGAAACCGGCGTGGCGCTGTACGACAGCGAGCGCGGCCTGCTGGGCGATGCGCTGTTCAGCCAGATCGACCTGCACCGCGTCTACGGCGGCGTGGTGCCCGAGCTGGCCTCGCGCGACCACGTCAAGCGCATGCTGCCGCTGATCCGCCAGGTGCTGGCCGAGTCGGGCTGCGGCTTCGCCGACATCGATGCGGTGGCCTATACCGCAGGGCCAGGCCTGGTCGGTGCGCTGCTGGTCGGCGCCTCCTGCGCCCAGGCGCTGGCGCTGGCCTGGGGTGTGCCGGCGGTCGGCGTGCACCACATGGAAGGCCATCTGCTGGCGCCGATGCTGGAGGAGACGCCGCCGGAGTTCCCGTTCGTCGCCCTGCTGGTGTCCGGCGGGCATACCCAGCTGGTGCGGGTCGACGGCATCGGCCGCTACCAGCTGCTCGGCGAGTCGCTGGACGATGCCGCCGGCGAGGCCTTCGACAAGACCGCCAAGCTGATCGGCCTCGGCTATCCGGGTGGTCCGGAGATCGCCCGGCTGGCCGAGCAGGGCACGCCGGGGCGCTTCGTGTTCCCGCGGCCGATGACTGACCGGCCGGGCCTGGAGTTCAGCTTCAGCGGCCTGAAGACCTTCGCCCTCAACACCTGGCGGCAGTGCGAGCGCGAGGGCGGCGACCTCGAGCAGGCGCGCGCCGACATCGCCCTGGCCTTCCAGCAGGCGGTGGTGGAGACGCTGACCATCAAGTGCCGCCGTGCGCTCAAGCAGACCGGCCTGAAGCGCCTGGTGATCGCCGGTGGGGTGAGCGCCAACCAGGCGCTGCGCCAGGCGCTGGAGAAGATGCTCGGCGAGCTGCGCGGCCAGGTGTTCTATGCGCGGCCGCGCTTCTGCACCGACAACGGGGCGATGATCGCCTACGCCGGCTGCCAGCGTCTGCTCGCCGGCCAGCACGACGGCCCGGCGATCGGCGTGCAGCCGCGCTGGTCGATGGAGACGCTGCCGGCGGTCTAGAAATGCCGTTCGCGGCCGGCGGAGAGATCGCGCAGGTTGCCGCGGTGGCGCCAGACGATCAGGCCGGCGAGCAGGCCGAGCGGCAGCAGCAGGACCGGTTGCTGCCAGGCCAGCAGCGGCAGGCAGAGGCCGGTGGCGAGCAGCGCGGCCAGCGAGCTGGTGCGGGTCAGGGTGAAGAGCAGCAGCCAGACGGCCAGCGCCAGCAGGGCGGTCGGCCAGTGCAGGCCGAGCAGCAGGCCGGCGGCGGTGGCGACGCCCTTGCCGCCGCGGAACTGGAAGTACAGCGGATAGAGGTGGCCGAGCACCGCGGCCAGGCCGATCCAGGCCTGCTGCACCGGCGGCAGTTCGAGGAGGCGGGCCAGCAGCACCGGCAGCAGGCCCTTGAGCAGGTCGCCGAGCAGGGTCAGGGCCGCGGCGCGGCGCCCGCCCAGGCGCAGCATGTTGGTGGCGCCGGGGTTGCCCGAGCCGCCCAGGCGCGGATCGGCGGTGCCGAGCCGGCGGCTGAGCAGCACGGCGAACGACACCGAGCCGAGCAGGTAGGCAACAATGGCCAGAAGCCAGGGCATGATCGGTTCCGCTGCGGTGGAGCCCCGATTCTAACGAGGCGGCGCGACCTTGTCGTGACGCGAAAGAGGATAGCGTGGACATAGTCTTCATCGACGGCCTGGAGGTCGACACCGTCATCGGCGTGTACGACTGGGAGCGCGGCATCCGCCAGTGTCTGATCCTGGACCTGCAGCTGGGCTGGGACATCCGCCCGGCGGCGGCCGGCGACGACCTGGCCGCAGCGCTCGACTACGCGGCGGTCAGTGCTCGGGTACAGGCCTTCGCGGCCGAGAGCACCTTCCAGCTGGTGGAAACCTTCGCCGAGCGCCTGGCCACGCTGCTGATGGCCGAGTTCGGCATCCGCTGGCTGCGCCTGCGCATCGCCAAGCCCGGCGCGGTGCCGGCGGCGCGCGGCGGCGTCGGCGTGGAGATCGAGCGCGGATGCCGCTGACCACGGTGTTTCTCGGCCTGGGCAGCAATGTCCGCCGCCACGCGCATCTGACCGCCGGCCTCGACGCACTGGCGGCCTTTCTCGTCGACATGCGCTGTTCGCCGGTGTTCGAGAGCGAGGCGGTGGGCATCCGCAGCGGCCCGTTCTACAACCTCGCGGTGACGGCGCGGACCGAGCTGCCGCTGGCCGAGCTGGATCGCCGGCTCAAGGCCATCGAGGCGGACAACGGCCGCTATGCGCCCGACCGCAAGGGCCTGCCGCTGGACATCGACGTGCTGCTCTACGACGACCTGGTGGGCGACTTCGACGGCCTGCAACTGCCGCGCGCGGAGATCCTGCGCAACGCCTTCGTGCTCTGGCCGCTGGCCCTGCTCGCCCCCGAGGCGCGCCATCCGGCCGAGGGGCGCAGTTTCGCCGCCCTCTGGCAGGCGATGCGCAGCGAGCAGCGCCTGTGGCCGGTGCCCTTCGTCTGGCGCGGCGCGGAGCTGACGCCGGAAGAGCTGCGCAGCAGCTTTCCGCCTCCGGCACCCTAGGGTGCGCCATGCGCGCCAGCCACACCCTGCAGTCCAAGGCGCGTGCGGCGCACCCTACGGCGCGTTGGCGCGCTGCGCCTCGCGGAACGCCTTGAGCGCCGCCAGGCGCGCGCGCTTGAGCGCCTCGCCCAGTTCCGCGCCCTTGAAGCCCTGCTCCAGCAGCGGCTGCACCGCCACGCCGCGCGCCACCCTGGCGGCGGCGCGCAGGTAGTCGGCCTGCGGGTAGGGCTGGCGCTCGAGGCCGAGGCGGCCGCGAGCGTCCATCTCGCAGGCGGCGACGAACGCCTCGAAGCGCTCCGGGCGGCGGTACAGGTCGAAGTGCTGGAACAGCTCGGCCAGGGTCTGCGCGCGCAGCTCCAGGGCGCGGTGGCCGTGGGTGTGGTATTCGCCGACCAGCAGGGCCAGCTCGGCGCAGTCGCGCGGCGCCTTGCAGCGTGCGTTGACCGCCTCGATCAGGCGCAGGCCGCGGCTCTCGTGGGCGATGTGGCGCGGCCATTCGGCCGGGTCGGTCAGGCCCTTGCCCAGGTCGTGCAGCAGGCAGGCCCAGCGCACGGGGAGCGGCTGGTCGTGTTCGGCGCACTGGCGCAGGACCATCAGCACGTGCTCGCCGCTGTCGATCTCCGGGTGGTGCTGCGCCGGCTGCGGCACGCCGAACAGCGCCTGCAGCTCGGGCAGCAGCTGCTCGAGGGCGCCGCAGTCGCGCAGCACCTGGATGAACACCTCGGGGCGCGGCTCCATCAGCGCGCGCTCGATCTCCTTCCACACCCGCTCGGCGGTGAGGTCGGCCAGTTCGCCGGAGGCGGCGATCTCGGCCATCAGCGCCAGGGTTTCCTCGGCGACGCGAAAGCCCAGCGGCGCGTAGCGCGCGGCGAAACGGGCGACGCGCAACACGCGCAGCGGGTCCTCGGCGAAGGCCGGCGAGACGTGGCGCAGCAGGTGCAGGGCGAGGTCGTGCTGGCCGCCGTAGGGGTCGATGACTCGGCCGTCGGCGTCCTCGGCCATGGCGTTGATGGTCAGGTCGCGGCGGATCAGGTCTTCCTCGAGGGTGACCTCGGGGCTGGCGTAGAAGGTGAAGCCGCCGTAGCCGCGCCCGCTCTTGCGCTCGGTGCGCGCCAGGGCGTACTCCTCGCCGCTCTGCGGGTGGAGGAACACCGGGAAGTCGGCGCCGACCGGGCGAAATCCCTGGGCGATGAGTTCTTCGGCGTGGGCGCCGACCACCACCCAGTCGGTTTCCGTGACCGGGCGGCCGAGCAGGCGGTCGCGCACGGCGCCGCCCACCTTGTAGATCTGCATGGCGTGTCCTGCAGGCAATGGGGGGGTGGCGCAGAGGATAGCGCGCCGCCGCGCGCAGGGCGACGGCGGTGCTGCAAGGGTTGCGCGCCCGGTCTCAGACCGGGCGGGCGATCAGGTCGAAGTGGCTGCCTTCCGTCTCGCGCTCGCGCTTGGGCGGCATGTGCTGCACGTTCACGCGCTGTTCGCCCTGCATGCTCTCCAGGTGCACGTCGAAGCCCCACAGGCGGTGCAGGTGGCGCAGCACGTCCTCGGTGGAGCTGGCCAGTGGCTTGCGTTCGTGCTGGTAGTGGCGCAGGGTCAGCGAGCGGTCGCCGCGGCGGTCGACGTTCCAGATCTGCACGTTGGGCTCGCGGTTGCCGAGGTTGTACTGCGCCGCCAGGTGATCGCGGATGGTGCGGTAGCCGCTGTCGTCGTGGATGGCGTCGACCAGCAGCTCGTCCTGCTGGTCGTCGTCGAGGATGCTGAACAGGCGGAACTCGCGGATCAGCCGCGGCGAGAGGAACTGCTGGATGAAGCTCTCGTCCTTGAAGTTCTGCATGGCGAACTTGAGGGTGGCCAGCCAGTCGCTGCCGGCGATGTCGGGGAACCAGCGACGGTCCTCCTCGGTCGGCTCCTCGCAGATGCGGCGGATGTCGCGGTACATGGCGAAGCCCAGCGCATAGGGGTTGATGCCGCTGTAGTAGGGGCTGTCGAACGGCGGCTGGTAGACCACGCTGGTGTGGTACTGGAGGAACTCCATCATGAAGCCGTCGGTGACCAGGCCCTCGTCGTAGAGGTCGTTGAGCAGGGTGTAGTGCCAGAAGGTGGCCCAGCCCTCGTTCATCACCTGGGTCTGGCGCTGCGGGTAGAAGTACTGGGCGATCTTGCGCACGATGCGCACCACCTCGCGCTGCCAGGGTTCCAGCAGCGGCGCGTGCTTCTCGATGAAGTAGAGGATGTTCTCCTGCGGCTCGGGCGGGAAGCGCTTGCCGTCGTCGGCGCGCCCCTTGCCGGCGCCCTTGGGGATGGTTCGCCACAGGTCGTTGACCTGGCGCTGCAGCTGCTCCTCGCGGTCCTTCTGGCGGCGCCGCTCCTCCTCGGCGGAGATCGGGTAGGGCCGCTTGTAGCGGTCGACGCCGTAGTTCATCAGGGCGTGGCAGGAGTCGAGCAGGTCCTCGACCGCGTCGATGCCGTGGCGCTCCTCGCACTTGTCGATGTACTGGCGGGCGAACACCAGGTAGTCGATGATCGAGCTGGCGTCGGTCCAGCTGCGGAACAGGTAGTTGCCCTTGAAGAAGCTGTTGTGGCCGTAGCAGGCGTGCGCCACCACCAGCGCCTGCATGCACATGGTGTTCTCTTCCATGAGGTAGGCGATGCACGGATCGGAGTTGATCACGATCTCGTAGGCCAGGCCCATCTGGCCGCGCTTGTAGCCCTTCTCGGTGCTGAGGAAGTGCTTGCCGTAGGACCAGTGGTGGTAGCCGATGGGCATGCCGACCGAGGCGTAGGCGTCCATCATCTGCTCGGCGGTGATCACCTCGATCTGGTTCGGGTAGGTGTCCAGCGCGTAGCGCTCGGCCAGCCGGGCGAGTTCGCGGTCGTAGCTGCGGATCAGCTCGAAGGTCCACTCCGAACCGGTGGACAGGGGCTGGCCTTTCTTGGCTCGAGGGCTCATGCGGCGACCCTCCTCTGGAAGAGTTCGCGGAATACCGGGTAGATGTCGGCGGCGGAAACGATCTGCTGCTGGGCGAAGCTGTCCGGGAAGGCCGCGGCGACCTGCTCGTACTCGTGCCACAGCGCCTGATGTTCGCGCGGGGTGATCTCCACGTAGCTGAAGTACTGCACGAACGGCATGATCTGGCGCAGCAGGATGTCGCGGCACACCGGCGAGTCGTCGTTCCAGTTGTCGCCGTCCGAGGCCTGGGCGGCGTAGATGTTCCATTCGTGGGCCGGGTAGCGCGCGGCCATCACTTCCTGCATCAGCTTGAGCGCGCTGGAGACGATGGTGCCGCCGGTCTCGCGCGAGTAGAAGAACTCCTGCTCGTCGACCTCCTTGGCGCTGGTGTGGTGGCGGATGAACACCACCTCGATCTTGTCGTAGCTGCGCTTGAGGAACAGGTAGAGGAGGATGAAGAAGCGCTTGGCGATGTCCTTGGTGGCCTGGGTCATCGAGCCGGAGACGTCCATCAGGCAGAACATCACCGCCTTGGAGGTCGGGTTGGGCTGCTTGACCAGCAGGTTGTACTTGAGGTCGAAGGTGTCGAGGAACGGCAGGCGCTCGATGCGCGCGCGCAGTCCGGCGATCTTCTCCTCCAGGTCGCGGATGTCGCTGAAGTTGTCCGGCTCCTCGACCTTCAGCCGTTCCAGCTCGGCCTTCAGCTCGCGCAGGTGGTTGCGGCTGGAGCCGGACAGGGCGATGCGCCGGGCGTGGGCCGAGCGCAGGGTGCGCACGATGTTCAGGCGGGCGGGCGTGCCCTCGCTGCTGATGCCGGCGCGCACCGTCTTGAAGCTGTCGATGCCGGTGAGATGCTTCTTCACCAGGTTGGGCAGGGCGAGATCCTCGAACATGAAGTCGAGGAACTCCTCCTGGGTGATCTGGAACACGAAGTCGTCCATGCCCTCGCCGGAGTTGCTGGCCTTGCCCTGGCCGGAACCGCCGCCGCCACCGCCGGAGGGCCGCGGGATGCGCTCGCCGGTGGTGAACTCCTTGTTGCCGGGATGGATGATGGTCTGCCGGCCGCCGCGGCCGTGGTGCAGCACCGGTTCGTCGATGTCGCGGGAGGGAATGCTGATCTGCTCGCCGTGTTCCATGTCGGTGATGGAGCGCCGGCTGACGGCTTCCTCCACCGCCTTCTTGATGTGGTCACGGTAACGCCGCAGGAAGCGCTGGCGGTTCACCGTGCTCTTGTTCTTGCCGTTCAGTCGTCGGTCGATGACGTAACTCATGGCGTGCTCCCGTGCGGGACTGGAGGCCGAGGCGCAGACCACAGCGGCGCCGGGTGGCGCCGCTGCGGACCAGGGCTTGCTCTAGCTTACTACTGCGACTTGCGGACGCGCAGATACCATTCGGCGAGCAGGCGTACCTGTTTCTCGGTGTAGCCGCGCTCGACCATGCGCCGCACGAAGTCGTTGTGCTTCTGCTGCTCGTCCTTGCTGCCCTTGGCGTTGAAGCTGATGACCGGCAGCAGGTCCTCGGTGTTGGAGAACATCTTCTTCTCGATCACCGCGCGCAGTTTCTCGTAGGACAGCCACGAGGGGTTCTTGCCGTTGTTGTTGGCCCGTGCCCGCAGCACGAAGTTGACGATCTCGTTGCGGAAGTCCTTCGGGTTGCTGATGCCGGCCGGTTTCTCGATCTTCTCCAGCTCCTCGTTGAGGGCGCCGCGGTTGAGGATCTCGCCGGTTTCCGGGTCGCGGTACTCCTGGTCCTGGATCCAGAAGTCGGCGTACAGCACGTAGCGGTCGAAGATGTTCTGCCCGTACTCGCTGTAGGACTCGAGGTAGGCGGTCTGGATCTCCTTGCCGATGAACTCCACGTAGCGCGGCGCCAGGTATTCCTTGATGAAGCGCAGGTAACGCTCGCGCGTCTCGGCGGGGAACTGCTCCTGCTCGATCTGCTGTTCCAGCACGTAGAGCAGGTGCACCGGGTTGGCCGCCACCTCGTGCGGGTCGAAGTTGAACACCTTGGACAGGATCTTGAAGGCGAAGCGGGTCGACAGGCCGGTCATGCCCTCGTCGACGCCGGCGCTGTCGCGGTACTCCTGGATCGACTTGGCCTTGGGATCGGTGTCCTTGAGGTTCTCGCCGTCGTAGACGCGCATCTTCGAGTAGATGTTGGAGTTCTCCGGCTCCTTCAGGCGACTCAGCACGGAGAACTGGGCGAGCATCTTCAGGGTGTCCGGCGCGCAGTGCGCCTGAGCCAGCGAGCTGTTGACCAGCAGCTTGTCGTAGATCCTGATCTCGTCGGTGACGCGCAGGCAGTAGGGCACCTTGACGATGTAGATGCGGTCGATGAACGCCTCGTTGTTCTTGTTGTTGCGGAAGCTGTGCCACTCGGCCTCGTTGGAGTGGGCCAGCAGGATGCCGCTGTAGGGGATGGCGCCGAGGCCCTCGGTGCTGTTGTAGTTGCCCTCCTGGGTGGCGGTCAGCAGCGGGTGCAGCACCTTGATCGGCGCCTTGAACATCTCGACGAATTCCATGATGCCCTGGTTGGCGCGGCACAGGGCGCCGGAGTAGCTGTAGGCGTCAGGGTCGTTCTGCGGGAATTCCTCCAGCTTGCGGATGTCGACCTTGCCGACCAGCGCGGAGATGTCCTGGTTGTTCTCGTCGCCCGGTTCGGTCTTGGCGATGGCGATCTGGTTGAGGATCGACGGGTACAGCTTGACCACGCGGAACTTGCTGATGTCGCCGCCGAACTCGTTGAGGCGCTTGGTCGCCCACGGCGACATGATCGAACTCAGGTAGCGGCGCGGGATGCCGTACTCTTCCTCGAGGATGGCGCCGTCCTCGTCAGGGTTGAACAGGCCGAGCGGCGACTCGAACACCGGCGAGCCCTTGATGGCGTAGAAGGGGATGTGCTCCATCAGGTGCTTGAGCTTCTCGGCCAGGGACGACTTGCCGCCGCCGACCGGGCCGAGCAGGTAGAGGATCTGCTTCTTCTCTTCCAGGCCCTGGGCGGCGTGGCGGAAGTAGGAGACGATCTGGTCGATGCAGTCTTCCATGCCATGGAAGTCGGCGAAGGCCGGGTAGCGGCGGATCACCTTGTTGGAGAAGATCCGCGACAGCCTCGGATCGGTGGAGGTATCCACCAGTTGCGCCTCGCCGATGGCCTTGAGCATGCGCTCGGCGGCGCTGGCGTAGGTCAGGGGATCCTGCTTGCAGAGGTCGAGATACTCCTGCAGGGAGTACTCTTCCTGGCGCGTTGTTTCGTAGCGTTGCTGGAAATGGCTGAAAATGCTCATGACGTCACCTCGCTCGATGCCTGTACGTAAGTGGGCCTCGGGCGGGCACGGGCGGGCTGGCGCGTGGCGCCGGCCTGCTGCTCCCCTCTCTCGACCCCCCAATGGTCGTACGACCTGCCTGGAAGCCGGTGGTCCGGCTTTCCCTTTTGCAAGACTCTTGAACTGAGCATAGACCTGCTTTGGCGCGTGCGCAGCAGGAAAACAAGAGGAGGTGGCGAGTTGTTACAAATGCGCCGGCGGTCAGTCGTGGGGCAGGCGGGCGACTTCGTCGGGGTAGTGGGCGCGCCACAGCTCGAAGCCGCCATCGATGCTGTACACCTCGGCGAAGCCCTGGTGGGCGAGGAAGGCGGCAGCGTTCTGGCTGGAGTTGCCGTGGTAGCAGATCACCAGCAGCGGCGCGTCCATGTCGGCGCCGGCGATGAAGTCGGCCAGCGAGTGGTTGTCCAGGTGACGCGCACCGGGAACGTGGCCGCTGGCGAAGCTGTGCGGGTCGCGGATGTCGACCACCACCGCGCCCTTGGCGCGCAGGTCGTGGGCGGTGGCGGGATCGATGCGCTTGAATTCGCTCATGGCTGCTCCTTGTGGCAACTGCAGGTATGGCGCTCGCCGCTGTCGACGTCGAGCAGGGTCAGGGCTTCGCCCCACACGCAGCCGGAATCCAGGGCCTCGACGCCGGGCTCGTTGCAGCGTCCCTGCAGGGCGGCCCAGTGGCCGAAGATGATCCGCTCGCCGCGGGTCTTGCGGTTGGGGTGGCTGAACCAGGGGCCGTAGCCGTTCGGTGCGGTGCCCAGGCCCTCCTTGCTCTTCAGGTCGAGGCGGCCGTCGGCGGTGCAGAAGCGCATGCGGGTGAAATAGTTGGTGATCACCCGCAGGCGGGTGATGCCGCGCAGCTTGCCGTCCCACTGGTTCGGCTCGTTGCCGTACATGCCGTCGAGGAACAGCGGCAGGCGGGCGTCGTCGCGCAGTGCCTCCTCCACCTCGGCGGCGCGCTTGCGCGCCTTCTTCAGCGTCCACTGCGGCGGGATGCCGGCGTGCACCAGGGTGATCTGCCGCTCCTCGTCGTAGTGCAGCAGCGGCAGGCGGCGCAGCCATTCGAGCAGGTCGTCGCGGTCCGGTGCCTCGAGGATCTCGCGCAGGGTGTCGCCCTTCTTCAGGCGCTCGATGTTGTGCGCCGCCGCCAGCAGGTGCAGGTCGTGGTTGCCCAGCACGCTGACCACCGAATCGCGCATGGCGAACAGGAAACGCAGGGTCTCCAGCGACTGCGGGCCGCGGTTGACCAGGTCGCCGACCAGCCACAGGCGGTCGCGCGCCGGATCGAAGGCGACCCGCTCGAGCAGGCACTGCAGCGGCTGCAGGCAGCCCTGCACGTCGCCGACCGCGTACAGCGCCATCAGTGCAGCGCTCCGGGCACCGCCAGACGGAAGGCGCTGATCGGCGCGTCGAAGGCGTGACCGTCGCCGGCCTGCATGCCGAAGCTGCCGTGCATGCTGCCCACCGGGGTGGCCAGCACGCAGCCGCTGGTGTAGGTGTGGCTTTCGCCCGGTTGCAGCAGCGGCTGTTCGCCGACCACGCCGGGGCCGCGCACTTCCTGCACCTTGGCGTTGCCGTCGGTGATGATCCAGTGGCGGGTCAGCAGCTTGGCGGGCAGGGCGCCGCTGTTGCGGATGGTCACCGTGTAGGCGAAGGCGTAACGCTGCTGGTCGGGCAGCGACTGCTCGGGCAGGTGGCGGGTGGCGACGCTGACGTCGATCTGGTAACGCGGATCCGGTGTGGTCATCGATATGCGGTTTCGGGGCGGCCTGAAGTAAAAGCTTAGCGATTCACTCGGGTTGTGTCTGCAGCGCCAGCTGGTCGGCCAGACGCACGAAGGCGGCGAGGTCCAGCTGCTCCGGGCGCAGGCTGCCGTCGACGCCGGCGGCCTCGATGGCGGCAGCGGGCAGCAGCTGCTTGAGGGTGTTGCGCAGGGTCTTGCGCCGCTGGTTGAAGGCCTCGCGCACCACCCGCTCGAGCAGGCGGTGGTCGCGGGCCGGGTGCGGCAGCACGGCGTGCGGCACCAGGCGGACGATGGCCGAGTCGACCTTGGGCGGCGGGTTGAAGGCGCCGGGGCCGACGTTGAACAGGTGTTCCACCCGGCAGTGGTACTGGACCATGATAGACAGCCGCCCCCAGTCGCCGCCGCCAGGCGTGGCGGCCAGGCGCTCGACCACCTCCTTCTGCAGCATGAAGTGCATGTCGCCGATGATCGAGGCGTGCTCGAGCAGGTGGAAGATCAGCGGGGTGGAGATGTTGTAGGGCAGGTTGCCGACCACCCGCAGCTTCTCCTCGCCCTGCACCAGCGCGTTGAAGTCGAACTTCAGCGCGTCGCCGGCGTTGAGGGTGAAGTTGGGATCGATGCCGAAGCGCAGCCTGAGCAGCGGCAGCAGGTCCTGGTCCAGCTCGATCACGTCGAGCTTCGCGCCGCTGCCGAGCAGCCCCTCGGTGAGGGCGCCCTGGCCGGGGCCGATCTCCACCAGATGCTCGCCCGGGCGCGCATGGATGGCGCGCAGGATGCGGTGGATCACCCCGGCATCATGCAGGAAATTCTGGCCGAAGCGCTTGCGGGCGCGGTGTTGGTACAGCTCGGACATGGGGCGGCTCCAGGCTTCAAGCCGCAAGCTCGAAGCGAATGCGAAAAGAGCCGCAGTTTAACAGCGAACGCGCCGACAGGCTGCAGCGCCCGCTGGCCAGATCGGCCATGTGCGGGGCGGGCCCCTCTCCCGGAGCGGGGAGAGAAGGTCCGAGCGGCGTGTCAGGCCTGGCCGGCGCTCATCTGATACGCCGTTTCCAGCGCCACCTGCAGGCTGCCGGTGTCGATGCGGCCGCTGCCGGCCAGGTCCAGCGCGGTGCCGTGGTCGACCGAGGTGCGCACGATGGGCAGGCCGAGGGTGACGTTGACCGCGGCGCCGAAGCCCTTGTACTTGAGCACCGGCAGGCCCTGGTCGTGGTACATGGCCAGCACCGCGTCGCAGTGCTCCAGGTGTTTCGGGGTGAACAGGGTGTCGGCCGGCAGCGGGCCGACCAGGTCGAGGCCTTCGCCGCGCAGCTGCGCGAGGGTCGGCTCGATCACCTCGATCTCCTCGCGGCCCAGGTGGCCGCCTTCGCCGGCGTGCGGGTTGAGGCCGCAGACCAGGATGCGCGGCCTGGCGATGCCGAACTTGCCGCGCAGGTCGGCGTCGAGGATGCGCGCGACGCGGGCCAGGCGCTCGGCGGTGATGGCGTCGGCCACCGCGCGCAGCGGCAGGTGGGTGGTCACCAGGGCCACGCGCAGGCCGCGGGTGGCGAGCATCATCACCACCTGTTCGGTGTGGGTCAGCTCGGCGAGGAACTCGGTGTGCCCGGAGAAGGGGATGCCGGCCTCGTTGATCACGCCCTTGTGCACCGGCGCGGTGATCATCCCCGCGAAGCTGCCGTCAATGCAGCCGTTGCCGGCGCGCAGCAGGGTCTCCAGCACGTAGGGCGCGTTGCGCGCATCGAGCTGGCCGGCGACCGCCGGCACGGCCAGCGGGGTATCCCACACGTACAGGCTGCCGGCCGGCGCCGGCACTTCCGGCCAGGCGCCGGGGCCGACTTCGAGCAGCTCGAGGTCCAGCCCCAGCTGCGCGGCGCGTGCGGCCAGCAGCTCGCGGCTGGCGACGGCCACCAGCGCGTGCGGCTGGGCCGCGCGAGCCAGCAGCAGGCACAGGTCGGGGCCGATGCCGGCCGGCTCGCCGGGGGTCAGGGCGAAGCGCCGTGCCGCACTCACAGGCGGGTTTCCACGTAGGCTTCGCTGCGGATCTGGCGCAGCCAGTTCTGCAGTTCCTCGTCGTACTTGCGGTTGCGCAGCAGGTTGAGCGCCTGCTGTTCGCGGGCCTCGCCGCTGGCGTCGCTGGTGCGGCGGTCCAGCACCTCCAGCACGTGCCAGCCGAACGGGCTGCGGAACGGCTGGGACACGCGGCCGACCGGGCTGTCCGCCATCACCTGGCGGAACTCCGGCACCAGCGAGCCCGGCTCGACCCAGTTGAGGTCGCCGCCGTTGAGCGCCGAGCCCGGGTCTTCGGAGAAGCTCTTGGCCAGGGCGGCGAAGTCCTCGCCGCCCTGCAGGCGCTCGTACAGGCGCTCGGCCAGTTGGCGGGTTTCCGCATCGCTGCGGATCTCGCTGGGCTTGAGCAGGATGTGGCGCACATGGACTTCCTCGCGCAGCACGCCGCTGTCGCCGCCGCGCTTGTCGAGCAGCTTGAGGATGATGAAGCCGGCCGGCGTGCGCACGGGCTCGGTGACCTCGCCGACGCCGAGGGCGCCGATCATGCTGTCGAACGGCGGCGGCAGCTGGGCGGCCTTGCGCCAGCCGATCTCGCCGCCCTCCAGGGCGTTCTCGCTGCCGGAACGGGCCGCGGCCAGGCGGGCGAAGTCGGCGCCGCGCGTCAGCTGGGCGTGGATCTCGCGGGCCTGGCGCTCGGCGTCCTGGATGGACTGGGCCGAGGCGCCCTCGCCGAGCGGGATGAGGATGTTGGCCAGGCGGAACTCTTCGGACAGCTGCAGCTTGCCGAGGTCGGAGGCGAGGAAGTTCTTCACCTCCTGGTCGCTGACCTGGATGCGCTCGGCCACCCGGCGCTGGCGCACGCGGCTGATGATCATCTCGCGGCGCACCTGCTCGCGGGCCTCGTCGTAGGACAGGCCGTCGCGGGCCAGCGCGGCGCGGAACTGCTCGAGGCTGAGGTTGTTGCGCTGGGCGATGGTGGCCAGCGCCTGGTTGAGTTCCTCGTCGCCGATGCGGATGCCCGAGCGTTCGCCCATCTGCAGCTGCAGGTTCTCGACGATCAGCCGCTCGAGCACCTGCTGGGCGAGCTGCTCGCGCGGTGGCTGCTCGCCGCCGCGGCGGGCCAGGTTCTGCTGCACCTCTTCGAGGCGCCGTTCGAGCTGACTGGCCATGATCACGTCGTTGTCGACGATGGCGACCACGCGGTCGAGCGGCTGCACCTCGGCCCAGGCCGTGCCGCAGAGCAGCAGGGCGCCGAGGGCGAGGGGGCGCAGGTTATTGATAAGCTTGGTCTTCACGTTCACGGTAACCTTGAATGCCTTGGTCGAGGAAGGACTCCACCTTGTTGCCGGTGACGCCGCCCAGGCCCTTGAGGACGATCTGCAGGAAAATGCCGCGATCCGCCTCGTCGTTGCGGTCGGGGTTGAGGCTGGTCTCGTCGTAGTCGACCCAGTAGCGGTTGATCAGACGCAGCTTCCAGCAGCAGCTGTCGTACTCGAAGCCGCCGAAGGCCTCGAGGGTACGATTGCGGTTGTAGTCGTGCTGCCAGCGGGCGATCACGCTCCACTGCGGCGCGACCGGCCAGATGGTGGACAGGTCGTGCTGCTGGATCTTGTAGTAGTCCTTGATGTAGCCGGGGGTGCCCGGGGTACCGAAGTCGCCGCCGAAGCGCCACTGGCCGCTGGCCTGGTCGTAGCGCACGCTGTCGTTGCGGTAGCGGTAGCCGAGGTTGACCACCTTGCGCGGGTCGTTTTCCGGCTGGTAGTGGAACATGGCGCTGCCGGAGCGGGTGCGGTGGGTGTCCGGATCCCAGTTGAAGTCGGAGTTCAGGCGCCAGTCGCGGTTGAAGCGGTACAGGTACTGCAGGGCGTAGGGCGACTGCGAGGCGGTGGCGTCGCTGCGCGTGCGGTAGTCGATGCCCGGCAGCTGCACCTTGCGGTCGGCGAAGTGGAAGGCCTGGCCGAGGCTGATGCGCTGGCGCTCGAAGCCGTTGCTCTGGAGCCAGCGGCTGGTCACGCCCAGCGACAGGCGGTTCTCGTCGCCGATGCGATCCTTGCCGGAGAAGCGGTTCTCGCGCCACAGCGAGGAGTAGCTGAAGGTGCTTTCGGCGGTGTCGAACACCGGGATGGCGTCCTGCTTCTCCTCCGGCACGTAGAGGTAGAAGGCGCGCGGCTCGAGGGTCTGCCGCGAGCCGCCGAACCAGCTGCTGTCGCGGTCGAAGTACAGGCCGGAATCGAGGCTGGCGATCGGCACCTGGCGGTCGGGCGCGTCGTCGAAGCGCTGGCCGAGGGCGGCCATCTGGCTCTTGCCCAGGCTGTCGAGGCTGAGGTCGTACTGGGTGTGCAGGTACTTGACCGACGGCTTGACGAAGCCCCAGGTCCACTCCAGCGGCAGGCTGACGCCCGGCTCGACGTGCAGGCGGTCGCCGTTGGCGCGGGCCAGGCCGGTGACATTGTTGTCGTACCAGGGCTCGGCAACGCCGTTTTCGTCGATGAAGTTGCCGCTGCGCAGGTCGCGGTCGAAGCGCACGAACTCGCCGCCGTAGCTCAGCTGCAGGCCGCCCGGCTGGAACGGCAGGGCGCCGTCCAGGCTGAACTGCGGCAGGCGGTCGTAGGGGGTGATGTCGACCACGCTGGTCGGCTCGTAGGCGTGGGCGGCCAGTCGGGCGCGGTAGCTGTCGCCGCGCCAGGTCAGGCTGGCGCGCTGGTCGAGGAACTCCGGCCTGGAGATGTCCAGGTCGGTATCCAGATCCTGGAAGTAGTAGGGGTCGCTGATGTCGGTGTAGTCGACCTCGGCCAGCAGGCGCGAATCCAGTCCGCCGCGGTGCTGCCAGTTGTACATCCAGCGCTGGTCCTCGTACTCCGACTGCCGCTTGCGGGTGTCGTCCTGGTCGTCGAGCCAGGCGCCACCCAGCTGCCCTTCGCTGCCCGGAGTCAGGTAGCGGAACTCGCCTTCCATCAGCAGGCCGCGATCGACCATGTACGTCGGGTACAGGGTCGCGTCGTAGTTGGGCGCCAGGTTGAAGTAGTAGGGTGTCTGCAGGGTGAGGCCGTTGTCGCTGGAGGAGCTCAGGCTCGGCGCCAGGAAGCCGGACTGGCGACGGTCGTCGATCGGGAAGTAGATGTACGGGGTGTAGAACACCGGTACGTCCTTCACCCGCAGGGTCACGTTGGTGGCGGTGCCGAAGCCGGTGGCCGGGTTCAGGGTGATGTTGTTGCCCTTCAGGTGCCAGGTGTTCTCGCCCGGCTCGCAGCGGGTGTAGGTGCCGTCCTTGAGGCGCACCACGGCGTCCTCGCGGCGCTTGACGTACTCGGCACTGCCGCGTGCCTTGGCGGCGTGCACCACGTACTCGGCGTTCTCGACCACGGCCTCGCCGTTGTCCAGCTGCAGCTCGGCGCGATCGCCGACCACCAGGATGCCCTTGTCGCGCAGGCGCACGTTGCCGGCCAGCTCGCCCTTGTTCTCCAGCTGACGCAGGCTGGCCTCGTCGGCCTCGGCCTGCATGCTGCCCTGGCGCAACACCACGTCGCCGGCGAGGGTGGTGGTTTCGTTCTGCTGGTCGTAGCGCGAGGCGCGCGCGGAGACGAAGGTGGGCGCCTCGCTCATCGGCGTGTCGTCGGTGATGCCGGCGCGCCGGGGCTCGACGTAGGTGCCGGCGCAGAAGGGCGCGATCTCGGCCAGCTGGGCCTGGCTCAGGCGCTCGCGCGGTACCCAGTCGAGGTGGCTGTAGTCGGCGCTGCGCGAGGCGAGGGCGCGCCCGCCGTTGTCGCTGGCCTGCGCTGCGGCCTGGGCGGCGGGCGTCGGGGCGGCGCCGGGCGTCGTCGCTGCCTGGGGGCGCGGCGGCACGGCGCCCGGCGTGCTCTTCGGCGCGCAGGCCCAGCCGCCGCCGGCCGAAGCCTGGCAGTCGAACTGCTCGGCGGCGTGCAGCAGCGGAGCGGAGCCCAGGGCCAGCAGGCTGCCGGTGACCAGGAGAGGGAACTTTCTGCGGAACAGGGGGGGAGTGAGTGCCATCTTGTCGATGTCCGGGCTTCCTGCGCGCCAACAGCCTGTGCGGCCGCACGCCTTTCGATGGGCTGGAGTAAGATCGCGGATAATAAATCAATGCGTCACGCAACGGCTAGCGTAGAAGGGGAGCCCTGGATGTCCGTGGATAGTCGATTGGAAAGCCTGAAAGCCTGGCTGGACGGGTGCCTGCCCGAAGTGTTCGCCGCGCGCGGCTGGGGCGTGCCGGGGCCGGCCAGCCTGACGCCGGCGAGCAGCGATGCCAGCTTCCGCCGCTACTTCCGCTGGGAAGACGGCGCGCGCAGCCTGATCGTCATGGATGCACCGCCGCCGCAGGAGGACTGCCGCCCGTTCGTCAGGGTCGCCGGCCTGCTCGCCCAGGCCGGCGTGCACGTGCCGGAGATCCTCGCCGGCGATCTGGCGCAGGGCTTCCTGCTGCTGCCCGACCTCGGCCGGCAGACCTACCTGGAAGTGATCGGCGAGGACAACGCCGACGCCCTGTTCGAGGATGCCCTGCAGGCGCTGGTGGCCTTCCAGCGCCTGCCGGTGGAGGGCCAGCTGCCCGCCTACGACGAGGCGCTGCTGCGCCGCGAGCTGCAGCTGTTCCCCGACTGGTACCTGGCCCGGCACCTCGGCGTGACCCTCGAAGGCGAGGCGCTGGCGGCCTGGCAGGCGACCTGCGACCTGCTGGTGCAGAGTGCCCTGGCCCAGCCGCGGGTGCTGGTACATCGCGACTACATGCCGCGCAACCTGATGCTCAGCACTCCCAACCCCGGCGTGCTGGACTTCCAGGACGCGGTGTTCGGCCCGGTCAGCTACGACGTCACCTGCCTGTTCAAGGACGCCTTCCTCAGCTGGCCCGAGGCGCGCGTCGAGGCCTGGCTGCGCCGCTACTGGCAGCTGGCGGGCGAGGCGGGCATCCCGCTGCCGGAGAGCTTCGCCGAGCTCCGGCGCGCCAGCGACCTGATGGGCGCGCAGCGCCACCTCAAGGTGATCGGCATCTTCGCGCGCATCTGCCACCGCGACGGCAAGCCGAAATACCTCGGCGACGTGCCGCGCTTCTTCGCCTACCTCGACACGGTGATCGCCCGCCGCCCCGAACTGGCGCCGCTCGGCGCGCTGCTCGCCGGCCTGCCCAAGGAGCCCGCGGCATGAAGGCGATGATCCTCGCCGCCGGCAAGGGCGAGCGCATGCGCCCGCTGACCCTGCACACCCCCAAGCCGCTGCTGCCGGTCGGCGGCATGCCGCTGATCGAGCACCACATCCGCGCCCTGGCCGCCGCCGGCTTCACCGAGCTGGTGATCAACCATGCCTGGCTCGGCCAGCAGATCGAGGACTACCTGGGCGACGGCGCGCGCTTCGGCGTGTCCATCGCCTTCTCCGCCGAGGGCGAGCCGCTGGAGACCGGCGGCGGCATCCACCGCGCCCTGCCGCTGCTCGGCGCGGCGCCCTTCCTGCTGGTCAACGGCGACATCTGGACCGACTACGCCTTCGCCGACCTGCGCCGCCCGCTGGCGGGGCAGGCCCATGACGGGTTGGCCCATCTGGTGCTGGTCGACAACCCGGCGCACCACCCCGAGGGCGACTTCCGCCTGCAGGAGGGACGGGTCAGCGCCCGCGGCGCGCAGCCCGGACTGACCTACAGCGGCATCGCCGTGCTCGACCCGGCGCTGTTCGCCGGCTGCCGGCCGGGAGCGTTCAAGCTGGCGCCGCTGCTGCTCGACGCCATGGCGCTCGGCCAGGTCAGCGGCGAGCACTTCCGCGGCCGCTGGGTGGACGTCGGCACCCGCGAGCGGCTGGACGAGGTCGAGCGCCTGCTGGCGGAGCGCCCCTGATGCTGTGGCCGGCCAGCGCACTGGGCGGCATGGCCGGCTTCGTGCTGGCTAGCGTGCCGGGCGCGCTGCTCGGCGGCCTGCTTGGCCACTGGCTGGACCGTCGCCTGCAGCTGCACGACTGGGAGGACCTGCGCGAGCGCCTGGCCGGCCACGGCCACGACACCCTCGACGCCCTGCGCCTGATGCAGATGCTCGGCCGCCTGGCCGCGGCCAACCCGCATGCCGCCGTGGCCCAGCGCCGCCAGCTGCGCCGCGAGGCGCAGCGCGCCGGGCTGGCCGAGACGGCCGCGCTGCTGGCCTTCGAGCGCGGCCGTCGCGGCGCGCGCGTCGAGACCATCCTGGCGGGGCTGCGCCAGCGTCCGGCGCGCGTCGACACCGTGCTGCGCGCCGCCTGGCGCATGGCCTGGGCCGGCGACTGCTGCGCCCCGGCGGCGCGCGCCCTGCTCGGCGTGTGGGCGGCGCAGCTCGGCTGTCCGGCGGCGCAGCTGGCGGCGCTGGAGAACCAGGCGCTGGGGCGCGGCCTGCCGCTGGTCCGCCGCGACGACGCCTACCGCACGGCGCTGGACCTGCTCGGCGTCACCCCCGACACGCCGCCGGCGGCCATCCGCCAGGCCTACCGGCGCCTGCGCAGCCGCCACCATCCGGACAAGCTCGGCCGCGCCGATCCGGTGCGCCTGGCCGCGGCCACCGAGCAGAGCCATCGCCTGCAGGCGGCCTGGGAGCTGGTGCGCGCCCGCCACGGTCTGCGCTGAGCCCTGTAGCGGCGCAGGCCGATGGGATAGGCTGGCGGCGGACCGTGCGCAGTGCCCGGCCTACGGAGTCTTCGCCATGCCCCTTTCCGCCCACCTGGTTCGCTGCCTGACATCCGCGATGCTGCTGCTCGGCCTCTGCCTGACGCTGCCGGTACGTGCCGAGCCGGCGGCGCTGGCGGTGGATGCGGCGCAGCGCCAGTGGCTGGCCGATCATCCGCGGCTGCAGGTCGGCGTCGTGCTGCAGGCGCCCTACGCCCAGTTCGAGCGGCGCCAGCGCCAGCAGCAGCTGGTCGGCGCCCATGTCGAGCTGATGGGCGCGCTCGCCAGCCGCCTCGGCGTGGACCTGAACTGGCATGCCTATCCCGACCAGGCCGCGCTGGAGGCGGCGCTGCAGCGCGGCGAGATCGAACTGGCCCCCGGCCTGCAGCAGACCCCGGCCGGCCTGCGCCTGTGGCGCTACTCCGATCCCTACCTGCGCATTCCGCACCTGGTCGTCGGCGAGCGCAGCGGCGCCGCGGCGGTCCGCCTCGACCGCCTGGGGCGCGGCGAGCCGGTGGCGGTGCGCGAAGGCAGCCCGGTGCAGCGCTTCCTGCGCAGCAGCCACAGCAGCCTCGAGCTGCGCCCGGCCAGCTCCGAGCGCCAGGCGCTGCGCCAGGTGCTGGCCGGCGAGGCGAGCTATGCGGTGCTCGACGAGGCGCAGTACAGCCGTCTGCACGGCGAAGTCGAGTTCGCCGCGCTGGCGGTGCTCGGCGAGGTCGGCTATCCGCTGCTGCTGCGCGTCGCCGTGCGCCCCGACCTGCCGGAACTGGCCGGGCTGATCGACCGGGCCCTGCGCGCGCTGCCCGCCGCCGAGCTGGAGGCCGTGCAGCGGCGCTGGCTGCAGCCGCCGGTGACGAGTCTCGGCGAGTCGGCCGGCTTCTGGCGCAGCCTGGCCCTGCTGCTCGGCCTGCTGCTGCTGGCGGTGCTCGGCGCGGCCTGGTGGCTGCGGCGCCAGCACGACGAGCTGGAGCTGCGTCTGGCCGTCGCCCGCCACGACCTGAGCCTGCGCGAGTCGGCCGAGCAGGCGCTGCGCCTGGCCCAGTTCTCCATCGACCACAGCACCGTCGGCATCCTCTGGGTCAACTGGGACAGCCACCTGCGCTACGCCAACCGCGCCGCCGAGCAGCTGCTCGGCTACCCGGCCAGGGGCCTGGTCGAGCGGCCGCTGAGCGAGCTGGCGCCGAACCTCGACATGGATCGCTGGCTGGCGCTGTGGAAGCGCGCCCGCGCCAGCGACGAGGCGCTGGCCTTCGAGACCCGCTGCCGCTGCGCCGACGGCGAGTGGCTGCCGGTGGACCTGTCGCTCAGCTTCCTGCGTTTTCGCGACACCGAATACCTGGTGATCTATCTCACCGACGTCACCGAGCGGCGCCGCGCCCGCGCCGCCCTCGAGGAGAGCGAGGCGCGTCTGAAGGGCATCGCCGGCAACGTGCCCGGCCTGCTGTTCCGCCTGGAGCGAGCCGCGCCGGGCGCCGAGGTGCACATCGCGTTCATCGGCGAGGGCAGCGCCGGGCTGGTCGGCTACCCGGCGGCGACCCTGCTCGAGCCCGAGCGCGGCATCCGCAGCCTGGTCCACCCCGACGAGCGCGAGCACTACTGGAGCAGCCAGCAGGCGGCGCTGGCGGCCGACGACGACTGGCGCTGGCAGGGCCGCCTGCTGACCCGCGACGGCACGCCGATCTGGGTCGACATCAAGGCCACCGCGCGGCGCCTGGAGGCCGGCCGGGTGGTGTGGGACGGCATGGTCTGGGACATCAGCGAACTCAAGCGCACCGAGCTGGCGCTGGCCGAGTCGCAGGCCCAGCTGCGCGAGCTGGCGGCGCACCTGGAGAGCGTGCGCGAGGAGGAGAAGGCGCGCATCGCCCGCGAGGTGCACGACGAGCTGGGGCAGATGCTCACCGTGCTCAAGCTGGAACTCTCCATGTGCCAACTGGCCCATGGCGAAGGCGACGCCGACCTGCGCCAGCGCCTGCAGCACATGAGCAAGCTGCTCGCCCAGCTGTTCCAGGTGGTGCGCGACGTGGCCACCGCGCTGCGCCCGCCGATCCTCGACGCCGGCATCGCCTCGGCCATCGAGTGGCAGGCGCGGCGCTTCGAGGCGCGCACCGGCATCCCCTGCCTGGTCGAGGTGCCCGAACAGCTGCCGGCGCTCGGCGAGGGTAAGGCCACCGGGCTGTTCCGCGTGCTGCAGGAGGCGCTGACCAACATCATGCGCCATGCCCAGGCGCACAGCGTGGAGATCCGCCTCAGCCGCGAGGCCGGCGAGCTGCAGCTGTGCATCGCCGATGACGGCGCGGGCTTCGATCCGGCGCAGGTGCGCAGCGGCTCGTTCGGCCTGGTCGGCATGCGCGAGCGGGTCGCCATGTTCGGCGGCAGCCTGCGGCTGGACAGCACCCCGGGGCAGGGCACTACCCTGTACGTGAGGGTTCCCCTCGACCGGGAGGATAAGGAGACGGCATGATTCGGGTACTGGTGGCCGAAGACCACACCATCGTCCGCGAGGGCATCAAGCAGCTGATCGGCATGGCCAGGGACCTGACGGTGGCCGGCGAGGCCGGCAACGGCCAGCAACTGCTGGAGATCCTCCGCCAGACGCCCTGCGAGGTGGTCCTCCTCGACATCTCCATGCCCGGGGTCAACGGCCTCGAGGCGATCCCGCGGATCCGCGCGCTGAGCAACCCGCCGGCGATCCTCGTGCTGTCGATGCACGACGAGGCGCAGATGGCCGCCCGCGCGCTGAAGATCGGCGCCGCCGGCTATGCCACCAAGGACAGCGATCCGGCGCTGCTGCTCACCGCGATCCGCAAGGTCGCCGGCGGCGGCCGCTACATCGACCCGGCGCTGGCCGACCGCATGGTCTTCGAGGTCGGCCTGACCGACTCGCGGCCGCCCCACGCGCTGCTTTCCGAGCGCGAGTTCTCGGTGTTCGAGCGCCTGGTGCGCGGCGAGGGCGTCAACGAGATCGCCCAGCAGCTGTCGGTCAGCAGCAAGACGGTGAGCACCCACAAGGCGCGGCTGATGCAGAAGCTCGACGCCCACTCGGTGGCCGACCTGGTGCGCTACGCCATGGAGCACAAGCTGGTCTGACGCCTGCGCGGGGGCGCATGGAACCGCTACCCGTGTAGGGCAATCCCTACAGAACATCTTCCGGCGGGCCTAGCCGATGTCGTCCTGCCCGCCGATTTGCCCGCCGCCGGCACCTGCCTACGCTGTAGCCATAGTCCACCCAGTCCTACAGGTGCGGTCATGGCCGAGACGCAAGGCAACGACATCCTGGTCAGCTTCCGTAGCGTGCAGAAGAGCTACGACGGCGAGAACCTGATCGTCAAAGATCTCAATCTGGACATTCGCAAGGGCGAATTCCTCACCCTGCTCGGGCCGTCCGGTTCGGGCAAGACCACCAGCCTGATGATGCTGGCCGGCTTCGAGACCCCCACCGCCGGCGAGATCCTCCTCGGCGGCCGGGCGATCAACAAGCTGCCGCCGCACAAGCGCGACATCGGCATGGTGTTCCAGAACTACGCCCTGTTCCCGCACATGACCGTGGCCGAGAACCTCGCCTTCCCGCTCAGCGTGCGCGGCATGGGCAAGGCCGACATCGCCGAGCGGGTCAAGCGCGCGCTGAGCATGGTGCAGCTGGAGGCGCTGGCCGGGCGCTACCCGGGGCAGATGTCCGGCGGCCAGCAGCAGCGCGTGGCGCTGGCCCGCGCCCTGGTGTTCGAGCCGCAGCTGGTGCTGATGGACGAGCCGCTCGGCGCGCTCGACAAGCAGCTGCGCGAACACATGCAGATGGAGATCAAGCACCTGCACCAGCGCCTGGGCGTCACCGTGGTCTACGTCACCCACGACCAGGGCGAGGCGCTGACCATGTCCGACCGCGTGGCGGTGTTCCACCAGGGCGAGATCCAGCAGATCGCCCCGCCGCGCGAGCTGTACGAGGAGCCGTGCAACGCCTTCGTCGCCAACTTCATCGGCGAGAACAACCGCATCAACGGCCGCCTGGTGCGCCGCGACGGCGAGCGCTGCGTGGTCGAGCTGCCGCGCGGCGAGCAGGTCGAGGCGCTGGCGGTGCGCGTCGGCCAGCCGGGCGAGCTGGTCAGCCTGTCGGTGCGCCCCGAGCGGGTGCGCATCAACGGCCACAGCAGCGGCTGCGACAACCGCTTCTCCGGCCGGGTCGCCGAGTTCATCTACCTGGGCGACCACGTGCGCGTGCGCTTGGAGGTGGCCGGGCAGAACAACTTCTTCGTCAAGCAGCCGATCGCCGAACTCGACCCCGCGCTGGCGGTGGGCGACGTGGTGCCGCTCGGCTGGCAGGTCGAACATGTCCGCGCCCTCGATCCGCTGAGCGCGGAATAAGGATCGCGGCCCGATAGTGGCAAGTACCCCCAAACGCAGCATCCTGGAGAAGAATAAATGTCGAAATCCCTGAGGTTCGCGGCCCTGACCCTGGGCCTGGGTTGCACCCTGTCGGCCGTGGCGGCCGATCTGACCACCATCTCCTTCGGCGGCGCCAACAAGCAGGCGCAGGTCAAGGCGTTCTACGAGCCCTTCGAGAAGGCCAGCGGGCACAAGGTCATCGCCGGCGAGTACAACGGCGAGATGGCCAAGGTCAAGGCGATGGTCGATACCGGCAGCGTGAGCTGGAACCTGGTCGAGGTGGAGTCGCCGGAACTGGCGCGCGGCTGCGACGAGGGGCTGTTCGAGGAACTCGATCCGGCGCAGTTCGGCCCGGCCTCGGACTACATCGACGGCGCCATCCAGCCGTGCGGCGTCGGCTTCTTCGTCTGGTCCACCGTGCTGGCCTACAACGCCGACAAGCTGAAGACCGCGCCGACCAGCTGGGCGGACTTCTGGGACGTGCAGAAATTCCCCGGCAAGCGCGGCCTGCGCAAGGGCGCCAAGTACACCCTGGAATTCGCCCTGATGGCCGACGGCGTGGCGCCGAAAGAGGTCTACAAGGTGCTGGCCACCGACGAGGGCGTCGACCGTGCATTCAAGAAGCTCGACCAGCTCAAGCCGCACATCCAGTGGTGGGAAGCCGGCGCCCAGCCGCCGCAGTACCTCGCCTCCGGCGACGTGGTGATGAGCTCGGCGTACAACGGCCGCATCGCCGCGGTGCAGGGCGAGAGCAATCTCAAGATGGTCTGGGACGGTGGCATCTACGACTTCGACGCCTGGGCCATCCCCAAGGGCGCCAAGGATCAGCAGGCCGCCCGCGAGTTCATCGCCTTCTCGGTCAAGCCCGAGCAGCAGAAGGCCTACGCGGAGAACATCGCCTACGGTCCGGCCAACAAGAAGGCCATCGACCTGCTGCCCAAGGAGCGTCTCGGGCTGATGCCGACCACTCCGGAGAACATCGCCAACCAGGTGGCCATCGACGTGACCTTCTGGGCCGACTACGGCGAGCAGCTGGAACAGCGCTTCAACGCCTGGGCCGCCAAGTAACAGCCTCGGCGGGACGGCGCTGCGCCGTCCCGTCCGCGGGAAGCATCCCGCCGTCTTGCCCGGCCGCCGGCGGCGGCCTTCTGTCCGGAGTTGAACATGGCCATGGCTAGCGCAGTGTCCGTCCCCAATGAGGTCGCCGGCCTCCCCCTCAAGCAGCGCCTGGCGCGCGCCGAGCGGCTCAACCGCCTGAAGTCGCAGGTGCTGATCCTGCCGCTGCTGGCGTTTCTCCTGCTGACCTTCCTGGTGCCGATCGGCGCGCTGCTCTGGCGCAGCGTCGACAACCCCGAGGTGGTCGGCGCCCTGCCGCGCACGGTGGCGGCCATCGAATCCTGGGACGGCCACGGCCTGCCGCCGGAGCCGGTCTACCGCGCCCTCGGCGAGGAGCTGCCGGTCGCCCGCAAGCAGCAGCTGCTCGGCGACCTGTCCAAGCGCCTGAACATGGAGCTGTCGGGCTATCGCAGCCTGCTGTCGAAGACCGCCCGCCAGCTGCCGCTGGCCGCCGAGCCGGTCTCCTGGCGCGAGGCGCTGGAGCGCATCGACGAGCGCTGGGGCGATCCGGCCTACTGGCAGGCGATCCAGCGCAACGCCAGCGGTACCACCGCCTACTACCTGCTGGCCGCCCTCGACCACCGCATCGACGAGCTGGGCGAGCTGGCCCCGGCCACCCCCGACCAGGCGATCTACCTGGAGATCTTCGCCCGCACCTTCTGGATGGGCCTGGTGATCACCGTCATCTGCCTGGTGCTGGCCTATCCGCTGGCCTACCTGCTGGCCAACCTGCCGGCGCGGCAGAGCAACCTGCTGATGATCCTGGTGCTGCTGCCGTTCTGGACCTCGATCCTGGTGCGCGTCGCCGCGTGGATCGTGCTGCTGCAGTCGGGCGGCCTGATCAACGGCACGCTGCAGGCGCTCGGCATCATCGACGAGCCGCTGCAGCTGGTGTTCAACCGCACCGGCGTGTACATCTCGATGGTGCACATCATGCTGCCGTTCATGATCCTGCCGATCTACAGCGTGATGAAGGGCATCTCGCCGACCTACATGCGCGCCGCGGTGTCGCTCGGCTGCCATCCGTTCGCCAGCTTCTGGCGCGTGTACTTCCCGCAGACCCTGGCCGGGGTCGGCGCCGGCGGCCTGCTGGTGTTCATCCTGTCGATCGGCTACTACATCACCCCGGCGCTGCTGGGCAGCCCGAACGACCAGATGATCAGCTACTTCGTCGCCTTCTACACCAACACCACCATCAACTGGGGCATGGCCACGGCCCTGGGCGGCCTGCTGCTGGCCGCCACCCTGCTGTTCTACGCAATCTACAACTGGCTGGTCGGCGCCGGCCGCCTGCGCCTGGGTTGAGAGGAGAATCGTCATGCTGAGCCCGTACATGTCGCCCGTCGAGCGGATCTGGTACTACAGCCTGCGCACCCTCTGCGGCCTGATCCTGCTGTTCCTGATCCTGCCGGTGCTGGTCATAGTGCCGCTGTCGTTCAACTCCGGCACCTTCCTGGTCTACCCGCTGCAGGGCTTCTCGCTGCGCTGGTACGAGGAGTTCTTCACCACCGCCGAGTGGCTGCGCGCGCTGAAGAACAGCCTGATCATCGCCCCGGCCGCCACCGTGCTGGCCATGACCTTCGGCACCCTGGCGTCGATCGGCCTGACCCGCGGCGAGTTCCGCGGCAAGGCCCTGCTGATGGGCATCCTGATCTCGCCGATGGTGGTGCCGGTGGTGATCGTCGCGGTGGCCAGCTACCTGTTCTTCGCCCCGCTGGGCCTGGGCAACAGCTACATCTCGCTGATCCTGGTGCACGCGGTGCTCGGCGTGCCCTTCGTGATCATCACCGTGACCGCCACCCTGCAGGGCTTCAACCAGAACCTGGTACGCGCCGCCGCCAGCCTCGGCGCGCCGCCGCTGACCGCGTTCTTCCGCGTCACCCTGCCGCTGATCGCGCCGGGGGTGATCTCGGGGGCGCTGTTCGCCTTCGCCACCTCGTTCGACGAGGTGGTGGTGACCCTGTTCCTCGCCGGCCCCGAGCAGGCAACCATCCCGCGGCAGATGTTCAGCGGCATCCGCGAGAACCTCAGCCCGACCATCGCCGCCGCCGCCACCCTGCTGATCGGCTTCTCGGTGGTGATGCTGCTGACCCTCGAGTGGCTGCGCGGACGCAGCGAGAACCTGCGCACCCAGCTGCCGGAGTGAGGCGCGGCATGGACATAAGGAATGTGACGATGCGAGAGCTGTGCAAGGGCGGCCTGCTGGCCGCCCTGTTCGGAGCGGCGGCCCCGGCGCTGGCCGACTACGTGACGGTGGTTTCCTTCGGCGGCGCCAGCCAGGAGGCGCAGCGTGGGGCCTTCTACGAGCCGTTCAAGCAGGCCACCGGCGATGCGGTGGTGTACCGCGCCTACAACGGTGACCTCGCCAAGCTCAGGCAGCAGCTGGAGCAGAGCCACGTCTCCTGGGACGTGGTCGAGGTGGAGGCTCCCGAGCTGATGCGCGGCTGCGCGGAGGGCCTGTTCGAGCGCCTCGAGCCCGGCCTGGTGGGCAGTCCGGACGACTTCGTGCCCGGTGCGCTGCAGCCCTGCGGGGTCGGCATCTTCGTCTGGTCGATGGCCCTGGCCTACGACCCGCAGCGCCTGGCGCAGGCGCCGCAGGGCTGGGCTGACTTCTGGGACGTCCGCCGCCTGCCCGGCAAGCGCGGCCTGCGCGAGGGCGCGCGCTACAACCTGGAGTTCGCCCTGATGGCCGACGGCGTCGCGGCCCGCGACGTCTACCGGGTGCTGGGCAGCGCCGAGGGCGTCGAGCGGGCCTTCCGCAAGCTCGACGAACTGAAGCCGCACATCCGCTGGTGGAAGACCGGCGAGGAGCCGATCCGCGCCCTGCGCGACGGCAGCGTGGCGATGAGCGCCGCCTACAACGGCCGGGTCAGCGCCGCCCGTGCCGAGCAGCCGCTGGCGCTGGTGTGGGGCGGCAGCATCTACGACTTCGACTACTGGGCGCTGCCCAGGGGCGTGTGGAAGGGCGAGCTGGCGCGGCGCTTCGTCGCCTTCGCCAGCCAGCCGCAGCAGCAGAAGGCGCTGGCCGAGCGCATCGCCTACGGCCCGACCAACCGCCAGGCGCTGGCGCTGCTCAGCCCGCAGGTGGCGGGCGAGCTGCCCACCGCCGCACAGAACATCGCCGGCGCGGTGGGCATGGACGCCGAGTTCTGGAGCCGGCACGGCCCGGCCCTGGAGCAGCGCTTCGCCGCCTGGCGCAAGGGCTCGTGAGGCGCGCGCCGGGCGGCGTGGTCGTCCGGCAAGCCTTGCCCGGGGCGGGATGAAGCGGGAAACTTCGCCTTTTCCGGCTTCCTGCCCCGAGGTACCCATGCAGCCCTTCGCCATCGCCCCGTCGATCCTGTCCGCCGATTTCGCCCGCCTGGGCGAGGAGGTCGACAACGTCCTCGCCGCCGGCGCCGACATCGTCCACTTCGACGTGATGGACAACCACTACGTGCCCAATCTGACCATCGGCCCGATGGTGTGCAGCGCCCTGCGCAAGTACGGCATCACCGCGCCGATCGACGTGCACCTGATGGTCAAGCCGGTCGACCGCATCATCGGCGACTTCCTCGAGGCCGGCGCCAGCTACATCACCTTCCATCCCGAGGCCAGCGAGCACATCGACCGCTCCCTGCAGCTGATCAAGGACGGCGGCGCCCAGGCCGGCCTGGTGTTCAATCCGGCCACTCCGCTGGACTGCCTGAAGTACGTGATGGACAAGGTCGACATGATCCTGCTGATGAGCGTCAACCCCGGCTTCGGCGGGCAGAGGTTCATCCCCGGCACCCTCGACAAGCTGCGTGAGGCGCGCGCGCTGATCGACGCCAGCGGCCGCGACATCCGCCTGGAGATCGACGGCGGGGTCAACGTGAACAACATCGGCGAGATCGCCGCCGCCGGCGCCGACACCTTCGTCGCCGGCTCGGCGATCTTCAACCAGCCCGACTACAAGGCGGTGATCGACGCCATGCGCGCCGAACTGGCCAGGGTCCACGGATGACGGCGGCGCCCATGGGCCTGCTGCACGGGCTGTTCGCCGGGCGCCTGCCGCGCCTGGCGATGTTCGACCTCGACGGTACTCTGGTCGACTCGGTGCCGGACCTGGCCGCCGCGGTCGACTGCACGCTCGCCGCCCTCGGCCGCGAGCCGGCCGGCCGCGAGCGGGTGAGGCTGTGGGTCGGCAACGGCGCGCGGGTGCTGGTGCGCCGCGCGCTGGCCGGCGGCCTCGAGCATGATGGCGTCGACGAGGCGTTGGCCGAACGGGCGCTGGCACTGTTCCTGGAGGCCTACGCCGACAACCACGCGCTGACCCGTGTCTACCCCGGGGTAATCGAGACCCTCGACCGGCTGCGCGAGGCGGGCGTGGCGCTGGCGCTGGTCACCAACAAGCCGTCGCGCTTCCTGCCCGAGCTGCTGGCCGACAAGGGCCTCGACGGCTACTTCCGGTGGCTGGTCGGCGGCGACACCCTGCCGCAGCAGAAGCCCGACCCGGCCGCGCTGCTGTGGGTGATGGAGCAGGCCGGCGTGCCGGCGGCGGAGGCGCTGTTCGTCGGCGACTCGCGCAACGACGTGCGTGCCGCCCATGCCGCCGGGGTGACCTGCGTGGCGCTGAGCTACGGCTACAACCACGGCGAGCCGATCTCTCGGGAGAACCCGGCGCGGGTGATCGACGACCTGCGCGAGCTGTTCTGAGGTCTGCGCATGGCCCGCGGGGTGGCGATCCACCCTGCGGACTGTCCCGTGTTGCTTGCGTCACCGGGGACGCTGCGCTAGTGTGCGGCTCTACCCGTAGCAAACCCGCCGATAGAGATCAGATTCGTGGTGGTCACCTGCAAACTGTGGATGAAAGTCATCAAGGCTCTGGCCCGCTGGCGCTGGCGCGCCTGACATCGTCCCTGGCCGGCTCGCCGGCGCGCTTTGCATCCCGACCGTTTTCCAGGCCCCGAGGCTGATCATGACCCGTGAAGAATTCCTGCGTTTGGCCGCTGCCGGCTACAACCGCATCCCGCTCGCCCGCGAAACCCTCGCCGACTTCGACACCCCGCTGTCCATCTACCTGAAGCTGGCCGACGCGCCCAACTCCTACCTGCTCGAATCGGTGCAGGGGGGCGAGAAGTGGGGCCGCTACTCGATCATCGGCCTGCCGAGCCGCACCGTGTTGCGCGTGCACGGCCACCAGGCGCGGGTGACGGTGGATGGCGTGGAAACCGAGTCCCACGACTGCGCCGACCCGCTGGCCTTCGTCGAAGCGTTCAAGGCGCGCTACAAGGTGCCGACCCTGCCCGGCCTGCCGCGTTTCAATGGCGGCCTGGTCGGCTACTTCGGTTACGACAGCGTGCGCTACGTCGAGCAGCGCCTCGGCGCCTGCCCCAATCCCGACCCCATCGGCACCCCGGACATCCTGCTGATGGTCTCCGATGCGGTGGTGGTGTTCGACAACCTGGCGGGCAAGCTGCACGCCATCGTCCTCGCCGATCCGAGCGAGGCGGGCGCCTTTGAAGCCGGCCTGGCCCGCCTCGAGGCGCTGATGGCGCGCCTGCGCCAGCCGATCACCCCGCGCCTGGGCGTCGACCTGGCCGCGCCGCTCGGCCCGGAGCCGGCGTTCCGCTCCAGCTTCAGCCACGACGACTTCGAGAGCGCGGTGCGCGCCATCAAGGAGTACATCCTCGCCGGCGACTGCATGCAGGTGGTGATCTCCCAGCGCATGTCGATCCCGTTCCAGGCCGCGCCCATCGACCTGTACCGCGCGCTGCGCACCATCAACCCGACGCCGTACATGTACTTCTTCAACTTCGGCGACTTCCACGTGGTCGGCAGCTCGCCGGAGGTGCTGGTGCGCGTCGAGGACGGCCTGGTCACCGTGCGCCCGATCGCCGGCACCCGTCCGCGCGGTGCGAGCGAGGAAGCCGACCTGGCGCTGGAGAAGGACCTGCTGTCGGACAGCAAGGAGCTGGCCGAGCACCTGATGCTGATCGACCTGGGCCGCAACGACGTCGGCCGCGTCTCCGCCACCGGCTCGGTGAAGGTCACCGAGCAGATGGTCATCGAGCGCTACTCCAACGTCATGCACATCGTCTCCAACGTCACCGGCCAGCTGAAGCCCGAGCTCAGCGCGATGGACGCGCTGCGCGCCATCCTGCCGGCCGGCACCCTGTCCGGGGCGCCGAAGATCCGTGCCATGGAGATCATCGACGAGCTGGAGCCGGTCAAGCGCGGCGTCTATGGCGGCGCGGTGGGCTACCTGGCGTGGAACGGCAACATGGACACCGCCATCGCCATCCGCACCGCGGTGATCAAGGACGGCGAGCTGCACGTGCAGGCCGGCGCCGGCATCGTCGCCGACTCGGTGCCCGCCCTGGAGTGGGAAGAAACCCTCAACAAGCGCCGCGCCATGTTCCGCGCGGTGGCCCTGGCCGAACAAAGTGCAGAGTGAAGGGGACCTGACATGCTGCTGATGATCGACAACTACGACTCCTTCACCTTCAACCTGGTGCAGTACTTCGGCGAGCTGGGCGCCGAGGTTAAGGTGGTGCGCAACGACGAGCTGAGCGTCGAGCAGATCCGCGCGCTGAATCCCGAGCGCATAGTGGTCTCCCCCGGCCCCTGCACTCCCAACGAGGCCGGCGTGTCGCTGGCGGTGATCCGCGAGTTCGCCGGCCAGTTGCCGCTGCTCGGTGTCTGCCTCGGCCACCAGAGCATCGGCCAGGCGTTCGGCGGCGAGGTGGTGCGCGCCCGCGTGGCCATGCACGGCAAGACCAGCCCGGTGTTCCACCAGGACCAGGGCGTGTTCGAAGGCCTGGCCAATCCGCTCACCGTGACCCGCTACCACTCGCTGGTGGTGCGCCGCGAGAGCCTGCCGGACTGCCTGGAGATCACCGCCTGGACCCAGTTCGAGGACGGCAGCGTCGACGAGATCATGGGCCTGCGCCACCGGACGCTGAACGTCGAGGGCGTGCAGTTCCACCCCGAATCGATCCTCACCCAGCAGGGCCACGAGCTGCTGGCCAATTTCCTCAAGCAGAGCGGAGGCGTGCGCTGATGGACATCAAGGAAGCCCTCAACCGGGTGGTCAACCAGCTGGACCTGTCCACCGCCGAGATGCAGGACGTGATGCGCCTGATCATGACCGGCCAGTGCACCGACGCGCAGATCGGCGCCTTCCTGATGGGCCTGCGCATGAAGAGCGAGACCATCGACGAGATCGTCGGCGCCGTGCAGGTGATGCGCGAGCTGGCCGCGCCGGTGACCATCGACGCCGAGCGGCTGGTCGACACCTGCGGCACCGGCGGCGACGGCATGAACATCTTCAACGTCTCCTCGGCGGCCGCCTTCGTGGTCGCCGCCGCCGGCGGCAAGGTGGCCAAGCACGGCAACCGCGCGGTGTCCGGCAAGAGCGGCAGCGCCGACCTGCTGGAGGCGGCGGGCATCTACCTGGACCTGAGCCCCGAGCAGGTGGCGCGCTGCATCGAGACCGTGGGGGTGGGCTTCATGTTCGCCCCGGCCCACCACGGCGCCATGCGCCACGCCGCCGCGGCGCGCCGCGAGCTGGGCCTGCGCACCATCTTCAACATGCTCGGGCCGCTGGCCAACCCGGCCGGCGTGCGCCACCAGGTGCTCGGCGTGTTCACCAAGGCCCTGTGCCGGCCGCTGGCCGAGGTGCTGCAGCGCCTGGGCAGCCAGCACGTGCTGGTGGTGCATGCCCAGGACGGCCTCGACGAGGTCAGCCTGGCCGCGCCGACCCATGTCGCCGAGCTCAAGGACGGGGTGGTCAGCGAGTACCTGATCCAGCCGGAGGATTTCGGCATCAGGAGCCAGAGCCTGATCGGCCTCAACGTCGAGGGCGCAGCGCAGTCGCTGGAGCTGATCCGCGACGCGCTCGGCCGGCGCCGCACCGAGGCGGGCCAGAAGGCCGCCGACATGATCATCCTCAACGCCGGCGCGGCGCTGTACGCCGCCGATCACGCCACCAGCCTCAAGGAAGGCGTGCAGCTGGCCCACGACGCCCTGCACACCGGCCTGGCCCGCGAGAAGATGGACGAGCTGGCGTCGTTCACCAACGTGTTCAAAGTGGAGAACCAGGCATGAGCGTACCGACCGTGCTGGAAAGGATCGTCGCCCGCAAGGTCGAGGAAGTCGCCGAGGCCCGTGCCCAAGTCAGCCTGGCCGAGCAGGAGGCACGCGCCCGTGCCGCCGATGCGCCGCGCGGCTTCGCCCGCGCCCTGCAGCAGCAGGCGGCGCAGCGCCGGCCGGCGGTGATCGCCGAGGTGAAGAAGGCCTCGCCGAGCAAGGGGGTGATCCGCGCCGACTTCGACCCGACGCAGATCGCCGCCAGCTACCAGGCCGGCGGCGCCACCTGCCTGTCGGTGCTCACCGACGTGGACTTCTTCCAGGGCGCCAACGCCTACCTGCAGCAGGCGCGCGCCGCCTGCGCGCTGCCGGTGATCCGCAAGGATTTCCTGATCGATCCCTACCAGGTGATCGAGGCGCGCGCCATCGGCGCCGACTGCGTGCTGCTGATCGCCGCCTGCCTGGACGACGGCCAGCTGGTCGAGCTGGCCCAGGTGGCTAGGGAGCAGGACCTGGACGTGCTGGTCGAGGTGCACGACGGCGCGGAGCTGGAGCGCGCCCTCACGCATCTGGATACCCCGCTGCTCGGCATCAACAACCGCAACCTGCACAGCTTCGAGGTCAGCCTGCAGACCACCCTGGAGCTGCTGCCGCGCATTCCGGCCGACCGCCTGGTGGTCACCGAGAGCGGCATCCTCGCCCGCGCCGACGTCGAGCTGATGGAGCGCCACGACGTCTGGAGCTTCCTGGTCGGCGAGGCGTTCATGCGCGCGCCCGAGCCGGGCGAGGAGCTGCGCCGGCTGTTCTTCCCGGGCTGACCCGTCGCGCGCAATGCAAAAGGCCGTCCCTGGGGACGGCCTTTTCGTTCGGGGCGGATGGCTTCAGCGGGTGCCGAACACCACCATGGTCTTGCCCTTGACGCTGACCAGGCCCTGCTCCTCGAGGGACTTGAGCACGCGGCCGACCATCTCGCGCGAGCAGCCGACGATGCGGCCGATTTCCTGGCGGGTGATCTTGATCTGCATGCCGTCGGGGTGGGTCATGGCGTCGGGCTGCTTGCACAGCTCGAGCAGGGTGCGCGCCACCCGGCCGGTGACGTCGAGGAAGGCCAGGTCGCCGACTTTGCGGGTGGTCTTGCGCAGGCGGTCGGCCAGCTGGCTGCCGAGGGTGTAGAGGATCTCCGGGTCCTGCTGGGTCAGCTCGCGGAACTTGGCGTAGCTGATCTCGGCCACCTCGCACTCGGTCTTGGCGCGTACCCAGGCGCTACGCTCCTGCTCGTGGCCTTCGCGGTCGAACAGGCCCATCTCGCCGAAGAAGTCGCCGGGGTTGAGGTAGGCGATGATCATCTCGCGACCGTCGTCGTCCTCGATGAGGATGGTCACCGAGCCCTTGATGATGAAGAACAGGGTTTCGCAGCGGTCGCCCGCATAGATGATGGTGCTCTTGGCGGTGTAGCGGCGGCGGTGACAGTGCGCCAGCAGCTTGTCGAGGTTCTTGAGCTTTGGTGTAAGGCTGATTGCAACCATGCCCGGTCCCTAAAGGTGGAAGAATGAGCCCGAAGGTGCCGGGCCGTATCTGGATCCGTTATTCCGATCAGCGAGTGTGCCAGCATTACGCCTGCAGCTTAACAGCCGGCGCCCCGACAATAACCGAAAATTGCGTTGCCTATCACACAGACTCGACGAAAGAGCCGCACCCTGGGGCTATGGTAGACTGTCGCCCTTTTATCCGAGCACGGAGTCAGGCTGATGAAAGCACGCATCCAGTGGGCCGGCGAGGCCATGTTCCTTGGCGAGTCGGGCAGCGGCCATGTGGTGGTGATGGACGGCCCGCCCGAGCACGGTGGGCGCAACCTGGGCGTGCGACCGATGGAGATGCTGCTGCTCGGCCTCGGCGGCTGCAGCAGCTTCGATGTGGTCAGCATCCTCAAGAAGTCGCGCCAGGCGGTGGAGAGCTGCGAGGCCTTCCTCGAGGCCGAGCGTGCCGAGAGCGAGCCGAAGGTGTTCACCAGGATCCACCTGCGCTTCGTGGTCAAGGGCCGCGGCCTCAAGGAGGCCCAGGTCAAGCGCGCGGTCGAGCTGTCGGCGGAGAAGTACTGCTCGGCGTCGATCATGCTGGAGCGCGGCGGGGTGGAGATCAGCCACGGCTACGAGATCGTCGAGCTGGGCGCCTGAGCCGTCCGGCCACAATCTGCCGGCAGGCTCTAGGCGAGCGAGCCTGCCATCTGCATAATGTCGCGCTTATTTTTTTAGAGGCGCCGCGTGATCCCGAGGGATGGCGCGGCGCCTTCTTTATAGCCACCGCCTTGGCGAAGAGGTGCAAGCCGTCCTACGCAGCTGCCGCGCGCCGCTGACGGGCATGCCATAACCGCGGCAACGCCGCATACACCTGGGGAGTTACCGACGGTGATGAAAAGCAAACTCAAGCTCCATGGGTTCAACAACCTGACCAAGACCTTGAGCTTCAACATCTACGACATCTGCTACGCCGAGACGCCGGAAGACCAGCAGGCCTACGTCCAGTACATCGACGAGGTCTACGATGCCGAGCGCCTGACGCAGATCCTCACCGATGTGGTCGAGATCATCGGCGCCAACATCCTCAACATCGCCCGCCAGGACTACGATCCGCAGGGCGCCAGCGTGACCATCCTGATCTCCGAGCAGCCGGTGGAGCCCACCGACAGCCAGATCGAGGAGTCGCCGGGTCCGCTCAAGGAAACCATCCTGGCCCACCTGGACAAGAGCCACATCACGGTGCACACCTATCCGGAGATCCATCCGGTGGAAGGCATCGCCACCTTCCGTGTCGACATCGACGTGTCGACCTGCGGGGTGATCTCGCCGCTGAAGGCGCTCAACTACCTGATCCACTCGTTCGACTCGGACATCGTCACCGTCGACTACCGCGTGCGCGGCTTCACCCGCGACGTGGAGGGCAGGAAGCACTTCATCGACCACGAGATCAACTCGATCCAGAAGTACCTCTCCGACGACACCAAGGAGGCGTACCAGATGACCGACGTCAACGTGTACCAGGAGAACCTGTTCCACACCAAGATGCTGCTCAAGGACTTCGATCTGGACAACTACCTGTTCGGCGACGCCACCAACAACCTCTCCGCCGAGCAGCGCGCCCAGGTGGAAGAGCGTGTGCGTCACGAGATGCTGGAGATCTTCTACGGCCGCAACATGCCGCACTGAGATCGCCGCGCAGCAGCAGAAAGGGCACCCTCGGGTGCCCTTTCGCGTTTTTGGCTTACGGCTTCAGAGGCGGTAGGTAGCCTTGGTCATCACCCTGGACAGCAGGGTCATGCCGGCCTTGACCGGCGCCGGGAAGCGCAGGCCGCCGGCATCCAGCGCGGTGGTGGCGTGCTGCAGCTCGTCCACGCGCATCTGCTCGAGGATCGCCTGCGAGCGCGCATCGCCCGGCGGCAGCTGGGCCAGGTGCTCGTCGAGGTGCTTGACCACCTGGTCCTCGGTGGCGGCGACGAAGCCCAGGCTGACCCGGTCGCTGACCAGCCCGGCGGCGGCGCCGATGCCGAACGACAGGCCGTAGAACAGCGGGTTGAGCAGGCTGGGCCGGCCGCCCAGTTCGCGGATGCGCTGCTCGCACCAGGCCAGGTGGTCGATCTCCTCGTCGGCGGCCTGCTCCATGGCCTGGCGCACCTGCGGCAGTTTCGCGGTCAGCGCCTGGCCCTGGTAGAGCGCCTGGGCGCACACCTCGCCGGTGTGGTTGATGCGCATCAGGCCACAGACGTGCTTGGCCTCGGCCTCGTTGAGCTCGACCTCGTCCTTGTTCCGGGCGGGCGAGGGGCGGCCCGGCTGGCCGCTGAACGGCAGCAGGGTGCGCAGGGCGGCGTCGGCCTGCTGCAGCAGGCGATCGGCCGGGGAGTAGTGGCGTTGGCTGGTCATGGCGACCTCCGGCAATGGCGACGGCGGCAAGTCTGGCGCAAGCCGGTACGGGCGGGCTTGCGCGGGATCAGGGGGGCGTGCGATCAGCCCGGCGGCCAGTGCATCTGACGCTGGCCGAGCACGTGCATGTGGATGTGGTAGACGGTCTGGCCGCCCTGCTCGTTGCAGTTCATCACCACGCGGAAGCCTTCCTCGCAGCCCTGCTCGCGGGCCAGACGCTGGGCGGTGTGGACGATGTGGCCGAGCAGCGCCTTGTCCTCTTCGCCGATATCGTGAAGGGTGGCTATGTGCTTTTTCGGAATCACGAGAAAATGCACCGGCGCCTGCGGAGCGATGTCGTGGAAGGCGACCACCTGGTCGTCCTCGTAGAGCTTGCGCGCCGGAATGTCGCCGTTGACGATCTTGCAGAAC
Organism: Pseudomonas sp. AN-1; assembly: GCF_034057115.1. NCBI lineage: Bacteria > Pseudomonadati > Pseudomonadota > Gammaproteobacteria > Pseudomonadales > Pseudomonadaceae > Pseudomonas > Pseudomonas sp. AN-1. The sequence goes on from NZ_CP139195.1 coordinate 3,458,664, forward strand.
AGGCAGTCCACAGGCGTCTCTCCATTGGTTGCGGATGGGCCGAGTTTACCGGCTGCGCCCGCCGCCGCCCACCCCACAAGGAGTCCGTGTGAAGAACGATATCCATGACCTGGGCCTGGTGCTCGACTCGCGTGTGCGCCTGATCGTCGTCGAGTCCTGGGACGAGCCGCGCGTGCTGGAAACCCTCAGCGGCCTGGCGGTCCGCCGCGGCCTCGGGCTGTACCTGTGGTCGGTGACCGAGGGCGTGCAGCGCCTGGGCTTCGGCGGCGAACCGCTCGGCGAGGGCGACAGCCGCGAGCCGGAGGTGGCGCTGCGCCTGGTCAAGGCCGATCCGCACGCCAACCTCTACGTGTTCTGCGACCTGCATCCGTTTCTCGGCGACAACCCGCGCCTGGTGCGTCTGCTCAAGGAGGTGGCGATGGCCGCCGGGCAGCCGGGGCCGACCCTGGTGCTGGTGTCCCATGCGCTCAAGCTGCCGGCCGAGCTGCAGCGCCTGGCGGCGCGCTTCAGCCTGGCGCTGCCCGGCGAGGACGAGCTGCTGGCCATCGTCCGCGAGGAAGCGCAGCGCTGGAGCGAGCGCAACCAGGGCGCGCGGGTACGTACCGACAACCGCACCCTGCAGCAGCTGGTGAAGAACCTGCGCGGCCTGGCCCATGCCGAGGCGCGCCTCTTGGCGCGCAACGTGATCTGCAACGACGGCGCCATCACCCAGGACGATCTGCCCGAGCTCAATCGTGCGCGTTTCCAGCTGCTGGACATGGACGGCGTGCTCGGCTTCGAGTACGAGACCGCGCGTTTCGCCGACGTCGGCGGCCTGGACAACCTCAAGCGCTGGCTGGGCGAGCGCCGCGATGCCTTCTTCGCCGCCGCAGCGGCCGACCGGCCGCGCGGCGTGCTGCTGGTCGGCGTGCAGGGCGGCGGCAAGAGTCTGGCGGCCAAGGCGGTGGCCGGGCTGTGGGGCCTGCCGCTGCTGCGCCTGGACTTCGCCTGCCTGTACAACAAGTACTTCGGCGAAACCGAACGCAACCTGCGCGAGGCGCTGAGGATGGCCGAGCAGATGGCGCCCTGCGTGCTGTGGATGGACGAGATCGAGAAGGGGCTGGCCAGCGGCGAGCACGACGGCGGGGTCAGCCAGCGGGTGCTCGGCACCCTGCTGACCTGGATGGCCGAGCGCAGGGCGCCGGTGTTCCTGGTCGCCACCGCCAACGCCATCCACCGGCTGCCGCCGGAGCTGGTGCGCAAGGGGCGCTTCGACGAGCTGTTCTTCGTCGACCTGCCCGCCGAGGCGGCGCGCGCCGAGATCTTCCGCATCCACCTGGCGCGCCGCGAGCTGGCGCCGGAGCAGTTCGACCTGGCGCTGCTGGCCGCGGCCAGCACGGGATTTTCCGGGGCGGAGATCGAGCAGGCGGTGGTCAGCGCCCTGTATGCGGCGCAGGCCCGGCAGTGTGCGGTGGATCAGGCGCTGCTGCTCGCCACCCTGCAGCAGACCGCCCCGCTGTCGGTGGTGATGGCCGAGGAGCTGGCGGCGCTGCGCGCCTGGGCAGCCGAGCGCACGGTGCGTGCCGACTAGTGCGGCAGCAGGCGCCGGTTGAGGCGGGCCGCCAGGCGTCGCGCCAGCGCCCGCGGGGCGAGCTGGGCGGCGATCGCCAGCAGGCGGTTGCGCCAGCCGGGCACGATCACCGTCTGGCCGCGGTCCAGTCCCTGCAGGGCCAGCAGGGCCAGTTGCTCGGCGTTCATCAGCCAGGGGCTGTTCTTCAGCGGGCGCATGTCCAGGCGCGCGTTGCGCCAGAACGGTGTGCGCACCGGGCCGGGGCACAGCGCTGCGACCTGCACGCCGAGCCCGCGCAGCTCCTCGCCGAGGGCCTCGGAGAAGTGCAGGACGAAGGCCTTGCTGGCGTAGTAGCTGCTCAGCCAGGGACCCGGCTGGAACGCGGCCAGCGAGGCGACGTTGAGGATCTGCCCGCCGCCGCGGCGGGCCATGGCGTTGCCGAGGGCGTGGCACAGGCGCGACAGGGCGAACACGTTGAGTTCCAGCAGCTTGCGCTCGCGCTGCCAGTCCTGCTCGAGGAAGCTGCCGGCGCAGGCGGCGCCGGCGTTGTTGACCAGCAGCTCGATCTGGTAGTCGCACTGCTCCAGCTCGTAGAGCAGGCCGGACAGCTGCAGCGGCTCGGTCAGGTCGCAGACGCGGAACATCACCTCGACGCCGAAGCGCTGGCTCAGCTCGCAGGCGATGCTTTCCAGCGCCGGGCGCTCGCGGGCGACCAGGATCAGGGCGTGCCCGCGGCGCGCCAGGGCTTCGGCCAGGGCCAGGCCGATGCCGCTGGACGCGCCGGTGATCAGGGCATAACGGGGCATTCGGGGTCTCCATGGCCGGGCGCCGGTGGCGCGGGGCGCGCAGTGTACCCCCGAGCGGGCGCCGCTGGCAGGCCTCAGAACGGCTTGACCACCACCAGGATGACGATGGCCAGCAGAAACAGCACCGGCACCTCGTTGAACCAGCGGTAGAACACGTGGCCGTGGCGGTTCTCGCCGCGGGCGAAGCGCTTGAGCAGGGCACCGCACCAGTGATGGTAGCCGATCAGCAGGGCCACCAGGGTCAGCTTGGCGTGCAGCCAGCCGCCGCCGGCGAACAGGCCGGGGTTGAGCACCAGCATCCAGATGCCGAACACCAGGGTGGCGATGATCGACGGGGTCATGATGCCGCGGTACAGCTTGCGCTCCATCACGCAGAAGCGCTCGCGGCTCGGCGCGTCCTCGCTCATCGCGTGGTAGACGAACAGGCGCGGCAGGTAGAACAGGCCGGCGAACCAGCAGACGACGGCGATGATGTGCAGGGCCTTGAGCCACAGGTAGAGCATGCGGGAGTCCTTTTGCGTGAGATCGGCGCCGATGGTAGTCGCAGCGCGGGCGCCCCGTCATCCCGCGGTTGGCCGGGCCGGGCCGCGGCCTTATCATGGCGCACTATATTTTCCACAGATGGCCTGCGGGGACACGAGATGATCAAGGTCGGCATTGTTGGGGGTACCGGGTACACCGGTGTGGAGTTGCTGCGTCTGCTGGCCCAGCATCCGCAGGCGCAGGTGGAGGTGATCACCTCGCGCTCGGAGGAGGGCGTGCGCGTCGCCGACATGTACCCCAACCTGCGCGGTCACTACGACGAGCTGCGCTTCAGCGTGCCGGACGTGGCGCGCCTGGGCGCCTGCGACGTGGTGTTCTTCGCCACCCCGCACGGCGTCGCCCATGCCCTGGCCGGCGAGCTGCTGGCCACCGGCACCCGGGTGATCGACCTGTCCGCCGACTTCCGCCTGCAGGATGCCGAGGAATGGGCCCGGTGGTACGGCCAGCCCCACGGCGCGCCGGCGCTGCTCCCGGAAGCCGTCTACGGCCTGCCCGAGGTCAACCGCGAGGCGATCAAGGGCGCGCGCCTGATCGCCGTGCCGGGCTGCTACCCGACCGCCACCCAGCTCGGCCTGATCCCGCTGCTGGAAGCCGGTCTGGCCGACGCTTCCAGCCTGATCGCCGACTGCAAGTCCGGGGTCAGCGGTGCCGGCCGCGGCGCCAGCGTCGGCTCGCTGCTCTGCGAGGCCGGCGAGAGCATGAAGGCTTACTCGGTCAAGGGCCACCGCCACCTGCCGGAGATCCGCCAGGGCCTGCGCCGCGCTGCCGGCGGCGAGGTCGGCCTGACCTTCGTGCCGCACCTGACGCCGATGATCCGCGGCATCCATGCCACCCTCTACGCGCGCGTGGCCGACCGCAGCGTCGACCTGCAGGCGCTGTTCGAGCAGCGCTACGCCGGCGAGCCGTTCGTCGACGTGATGCCGGCCGGCAGCCATCCGGAAACCCGCAGCGTGCGCGGCGCCAACGTCTGCCGCATCGCCGTGCACCGGCCGCAGGACGGCGACCTGGTGGTGGTGCTGTCGGTGATCGACAACCTGGTCAAGGGCGCCTCCGGTCAGGCGGTGCAGGACATGAACATCCTGTTCGGCCTCGACGAGCGGATGGGTCTGTCGCACGCGGCGCTGCTGCCCTGATGGACTCCTGGCGCGGGGGCGCTCCGGGGGCCGCCATGCGGCGCCTGGCGCCCCTCGCGCTGCTGCTGGCGCTGCCGGCGGCGTTCTACGCGGGACACTGGCAGAGCCAGCGCCAGCTCGCCGTGCGTCTCGAGCAGGCCCGCGTGCAGGCCGAGCAGCTGCAGTTGCGCACGGTCGAGCTGGAGCAGTTGCGCCGCCAGCTGGCGGTGATGGAGAGCGGGGAACAGCTGGCTCGCCAGGCCGGCGAGCAGAACCGGCAGACCATCAAGCTGCTGGAGGAGCAGGTGTTCCAGCTGCAGCAGGAGCTGGCCACCTACAAGGAGGTGCTGGCCCCGGACAGCCGCCGCGAGGGCTTGCGCATCCGCGCCTTCCAGCTGCAGAGTACCGACGATCCGCGCCGCTTCCGCTTCCAGATCCTGCTCAGCCGGGTCGGTCCGGACGAGCGACCGCTGGAGGGCACCCTGCTGGTCGAGCTGCGCGGTCGCCAGGGCGGTCGCAGCCGCAACCTGTCCTTGACGACGCTGGCCGAGACGGTGCCCGCCGAGGGGCTGCCGTTCGCCTTCCGCCATTTCCAGGCGATTCCCGAGGGCGGGCAGTTCGCCGAACTGGTATTGCCCGAAGGCTTCGAGCCGCTCGAAGTGCGGCTGCGGGCCCGGGTCAAGGGGCAGCGCCTGCCGCTGGAGCGCAGTTTCCGCTGGGCCGAGCTGCAGTAGGCGTCTTGATCGACAAACCGATGCGCAGCCTGGGCTGCGCCCACCGCTTGCGGCCAAGGCCGCGGCAGAATAGTTGACCGTTCCGCTCGGTGAGCGATAATGCGCGCCACTGTGCTGCAAGACGGCCACGCGCCTGGAGTTCCGGACATGAGCATTGAAACCTTCACCCCCACCCCGCTGCAGTTCACTCAGGGGGCGGCCAACAAGGTGAAGAGTCTGATCGAGGAGGAGGGCAATCCCCGCCTCAAGCTGCGGGTATTCGTCACCGGCGGTGGCTGCTCGGGCTTCCAGTACGGCTTCACCTTCGACGAGGAGCAGGCCGAGGACGATACCGTAGTCGAGCGCGACGGCGTCAGCCTGGTGGTCGACCCGATGAGCTTCCAGTATCTGGCGGGCGCCGAGGTGGACTACCAGGAAGGCCTGGAAGGCTCGCGCTTCGTGATCAAGAACCCCAACGCCAGCACCACCTGCGGTTGCGGTCAGTCGTTCTCGATCTGAGGACGCCGCAGCGTAAGACGCCGCGCTTTCGCGCGGCGTTTTCGTTTGTGCGCCTCAGGCCGGATAGATGGCGCCGAGGATGCGCCGGCCGCGCGCGCCGGTGACCTCCGGGCAGTTGCCCGGGATGCCTTCCAGGCAGCAGTGCGCCAGCCAGGCGAAGGCCATCGCCTCGATCCAGTCGGCCGGCAGCCCCCGGCTGTCGGTATCGGCCACGGTGCAGGTCGGCAACAGCTCGGCGAGGCGCTGCATCAGGCGCCGGTTGTGGGCGCCCCCGCCGCAGACCAGCAGTTCCTCCGCGTCCGGCAGGCTGTCCTTGAGGGCGGCGGCGATGCTGCGTGCGGTCAGCTCGAGCAGGGTGGCCTGCACGTCGGCTGCTGCCACTGGCGGCTGCGTCTGCAGCTGGTCCAGCAGCCAGTCGAGGTTGAAGCGCTCGCGGCCGGTGCTCTTCGGGCCGCGCAGACTGAAGTAGTCGTCGGCCAGCAACTGCTGCAGCAGCGCCGGGTCCGCCGTCCCGCTGGCCGCCCAGGCGCCGTCGCGGTCGAAGGGCTCGCCGTGCTGGCGCTGGATCCAGGCGTCCAGCAGCACGTTGCCCGGGCCGCAGTCGAAGCCGCGCACCGGCTGCTGCGGGGCGAGCAGGGTCAGGTTGCTGAAGCCGCCGACATTGAGGATGGCGCGTGGCCGCTCGCTGCCGAACAGGGCGGCATGGAAGGCCGGTACCAGCGGCGCTCCCTGGCCGCCTGCGGCGACGTCACGGCGGCGGAAGTCGGCGACCACGCTGATGCCGGTGAGCTCGGCGAGCAGGGCCGGGTTGCCGATCTGCACGGTGAAGCCGCGCTGCGGCTCGTGGCGCACGGTCTGGCCGTGGCTGCCGATGGCTCGGATCTGCCGAGGGTCAAGGCCTTCCTGCAGCAGCAGGAAGCTGATCGCCTGGGCGGCGAGCTCGGCCCACTGCTGCTCGGCCAGGGCGCCACGGACGATCTCGTCGGAGCCGCTGCGGCACAACTCAAGCAGCTGCCGGCCGAGGTCGGCCGGCATGGGCGTGTAGTGGGCGGCCAGCAGGCGGGTGGTCTGCTCCTGCTCGATCAGGGCGACGTCCAGCCCGTCCAGACTGGTGCCGGACATCACGCCGATATAGAGCGCCATGGCCTACTGCCTGTTCAGCGCCAGCAGCGTGTTGCGCTCCTGGTCCATGCGGGCCAGCAGGGGCTGGGTCTGCTGGAGGAAGCGCTTGCGCTCGGCTCCGGCCAGCGGATCGGCCATCGGCAACTTCTGGCTCAGTGGGTCGACGTGCGTGCCGTTGACCTGGAACTCGTAGTGCAGGTGCGGTCCGGTGGACAGCCCGGTGGTGCCGACATAGCCGATGACCTGACCCTGGCTGACCTGGCTGCCGTTGCGCATGCCCTTGGCGAAGCCGTTCATGTGCGCGTAGAGCGTACGGTAGCGCTGGCCGTGCTGGATGATCACGGTGTTGCCGTAGCCGCCCTTGCGGCCGGCGAGAATGACCTTGCCGTCGCCTGTGGCCTTGATCGGCGTACCGGTGGGGGCGGCGTAGTCGACCCCCTTGTGGGCACGGATCTTGTTCAGCACCGGGTGGCGGCGACCGTTGGAAAAGCGCGAGCTGATCCGGGCGAAGTCGACCGGCGTGCGGATGAAGGCCTTGCGCATGCTGCTGCCATCCGCGCGGTAATAGGTACGCTTGCCCTGGCGGTCGGTGTAGCGCACGGCGGTGTACAGTTTGCCGCGGTTGGTGAAGCGGGCGGCAAGGATGTCGCCGCTGCCGACTTTCTTGCCCTCGACCTGTTTCTCCTCGTAGATCACCTCGAATTCGTCACCCTCGCGCAGGTCGAGGACGAAGTCGATGTCATAGTCGAAGATCTTCGCCAGGTCCATGGCCAGGCGGTGCGGGAGGCCGGCGCGCTGGGTGGCGGCGAACAGCGAGCTGTCGATCACGCCATGGGCGTAGGCCTGGCGGATGCTCGGCTTGATCAGCTCGCGCTTGACGCTGAAGCCCTTGGCTGTGCGGGTGACATGCACGCTTTCCAGTTGGCTCAGGCGCGAAGTCAGGGATTCGAGGCCGCCCTGCTCGTCGCGGGTGACGTGGAAGACCTGGCCCGGCTTGATCTGGGTCAGTTGGCGGGCTTCGCGGCTGCTGCCCAGCAGGTCGTGCAGGGTGTCGCCCGGCAGGCCGGCCTTGGCGAAGATGCTGGACAGGGTGTCGCCATTGGCGACAGTGACCTTGACCTCGCGCGCCTGCTCCGGTTCGGGGGCGCTGGCCACCGCTTGGCTGGGGACGATCTCTTCGGCATCGGCGGAAGTGACCGGTTCGGCGGTGGGAGCGTCCTTTTCTTCGACCAGCATGCTGGCGCTGTTCTCGAAATCGAGGGGCAGCAGGGTCTTCTTGGCTTCTACCTGGCTGCTGGGAAACACCAGCAGGGTCAGGCTCAGCAGCGCCGCAATCCCGCTCGCCGCCAGCAGGTGGCTCTTCGGGTACGGGGGTGTGTTCCTGGACGAATCCGTCATGGTGGGTAGGGGTCTTTGGGGTGTAATAACCGCCTAAAATATAACCAAACGATCTTCGAGGCAATGTGACGCGTCGGGTTTGAGAGCTCTGCCCGGCTGCGGCTGGGCGGACTTTGTAAATTCCGTCCGATCTTGTATCGTGGCTGCCCCTTTTTTCATGTCGGTATGGGCAGCTTCATGAAGTCGGTCGAAGAGCAGCTGGCGCTGATCAAGCGCGGTGCAGAGGAGATTCTGGTCGAGGCGGAACTGGTGGCCAAGCTGCAGCGCGGCCAGCCGCTGCGAATCAAGGCCGGCTTCGATCCGACCGCGCCGGATCTGCACCTGGGGCACACCGTTCTCATCAACAAGCTGCGCCAGTTTCAGGAGCTGGGGCATCAGGTGGTCTTCCTGATCGGTGACTTCACCGGGATGATCGGCGACCCCAGTGGCAAGAATGCCACCCGCCCGCCGCTGACTCGCGAGCAGGTGCTGGAGAATGCCGAGACCTACAAGGCTCAGGTGTTCAAGATCCTCGATCCGGCGAAGACCGAGGTGGCCTTCAACTCCGCCTGGATGGATCAGCTGTCGCCGGCCGACTTCATCCGCCTGGCCTCGCAGTACACCGTGGCGCGCATGCTCGAGCGCGACGACTTCCACAAGCGCTACACCGGCAACCAGTCGATCGCCATCCATGAGTTCCTCTATCCGCTGGTGCAGGGTTACGACTCCGTGGCGCTGCGCGCTGACGTCGAGCTGGGTGGCACTGACCAGAAGTTCAACCTGCTGATGGGGCGCGAGCTGCAGCGGGCCTACGGCCAGGAGTCGCAGGTCATCCTGACCATGCCGCTGCTCGAGGGCGTGGATGGGGTGAAGAAGATGTCCAAGTCGCTGGGTAACTACATCGGCATCCAGGAAGCCCCCGGCGTCATGTACGGCAAGCTGGTGTCCATTCCCGACACCCTGATGTGGCGCTACTTCGAGCTGCTGAGCTTCCGGCCGATGGGCGAGATCGACGAATTCCGTCGCGATGTCAAGCGCGGCGCCAATCCGCGCGACATCAAGATCAAGCTGGCCGAGGAGATCGTGGCGCGCTTCCATGGCGAGGACGCTGCGGCCAGTGCGCATCGCTCCGCGGGTAACCGCCTCAAGGATGGCGAGCTGCCCGAGGATCTGCCGGAAGTCGAACTGGTTTCGGTCGAGTCGATGCTGGTGGCGACGTTGCTGAACAGGGCGGGGCTGGCCAAGAACGCAGCCACAGCGCGCGACATGCTCAATGCAGGCAGCGTGAAGGTGGACGGCGTCGTGGTGGATCGCGACTTCCTCTTTGTGCCGGGTAATAGCTACGTGTGTCAGGCAGGCAAGAAGGCCTATGCGCGGGTCACGCTGCGTTCCGAGTGAATCCGGGCAAAAAAAGCGTTGACGTCGCCGCCGATGTCTCTATAATGCGCCCCACTTCCAGCGGCAAGCTGATCGAAAAGCCTTGTAAATCAAGTGCTTGGATCGGGGTGGTGGTGGAAGTGCAGGGTTGCTTTCCTGCGGCGTCGTCAGTCTCCGGGTTGAAGGCGCGTTGTTCGGAGATGTTGACAGTGGCTCTGGTTGCTGTATGATTCATCTCCCTCGCTTCGGTGGTCGAGTTCTTCGCTGAAGCGCAAGCGGTTGATTCGAAAAGAAAATTTTCGAAAAACGCTTGACAGATTGAAAGGCTGCTGTAGAATGCGCGGCCTCGGTTGAGACGAAGCGGAAACGCTGAGTGAATCGATCGAAACGCTCTTTAACAAGTTGAATCAAGCAATTCGTGTGGGTGCTTGTGAGGTAAGACTGACAGTCGCAAGATTATCAGCATCACAAGTAACACTCGTGAATTCGAGAGTTTTTTGCGATTGCTGAGCCAAGTTTAGGGTTTTCTCAAAACCCGAATTGATTTGAACTGAAGAGTTTGATCATGGCTCAGATTGAACGCTGGCGGCAGGCCTAACACATGCAAGTCGAGCGGATGACGGGTGCTTGCACTCTGATTCAGCGGCGGACGGGTGAGTAATGCCTAGGAATCTGCCCGATAGTGGGGGACAACGTTTCGAAAGGAACGCTAATACCGCATACGTCCTACGGGAGAAAGTGGGGGATCTTCGGACCTCACGCTATCGGATGAGCCTAGGTCGGATTAGCTAGTTGGTGAGGTAATGGCTCACCAAGGCGACGATCCGTAACTGGTCTGAGAGGATGATCAGTCACACTGGAACTGAGACACGGTCCAGACTCCTACGGGAGGCAGCAGTGGGGAATATTGGACAATGGGCGAAAGCCTGATCCAGCCATGCCGCGTGTGTGAAGAAGGTCTTCGGATTGTAAAGCACTTTAAGTTGGGAGGAAGGGCTGTCGGCTAATACCCTGCAGTTTTGACGTTACCAACAGAATAAGCACCGGCTAACTTCGTGCCAGCAGCCGCGGTAATACGAAGGGTGCAAGCGTTAATCGGAATTACTGGGCGTAAAGCGCGCGTAGGTGGTTCAGCAAGTTGGATGTGAAAGCCCCGGGCTCAACCTGGGAACTGCATCCAAAACTACTGAGCTAGAGTACGGTAGAGGGTGGTGGAATTTCCTGTGTAGCGGTGAAATGCGTAGATATAGGAAGGAACACCAGTGGCGAAGGCGACCACCTGGACTGATACTGACACTGAGGTGCGAAAGCGTGGGGAGCAAACAGGATTAGATACCCTGGTAGTCCACGCCGTAAACGATGTCAACTAGCTGTTGGGTTCCTTGAGAACTTAGTAGCGAAGCTAACGCGATAAGTTGACCGCCTGGGGAGTACGGCCGCAAGGTTAAAACTCAAATGAATTGACGGGGGCCCGCACAAGCGGTGGAGCATGTGGTTTAATTCGAAGCAACGCGAAGAACCTTACCTGGCCTTGACATGCTGAGAACTTTCCAGAGATGGATTGGTGCCTTCGGGAACTCAGACACAGGTGCTGCATGGCTGTCGTCAGCTCGTGTCGTGAGATGTTGGGTTAAGTCCCGTAACGAGCGCAACCCTTGTCCTTAGTTACCAGCACGTTATGGTGGGCACTCTAAGGAGACTGCCGGTGACAAACCGGAGGAAGGTGGGGATGACGTCAAGTCATCATGGCCCTTACGGCCAGGGCTACACACGTGCTACAATGGTCGGTACAGAGGGTTGCCAAGCCGCGAGGTGGAGCTAATCTCACAAAACCGATCGTAGTCCGGATCGCAGTCTGCAACTCGACTGCGTGAAGTCGGAATCGCTAGTAATCGTGAATCAGAATGTCACGGTGAATACGTTCCCGGGCCTTGTACACACCGCCCGTCACACCATGGGAGTGGGTTGCTCCAGAAGTAGCTAGTCTAACCTTCGGGGGGACGGTTACCACGGAGTGATTCATGACTGGGGTGAAGTCGTAACAAGGTAGCCGTAGGGGAACCTGCGGCTGGATCACCTCCTTAATCGAAGACTTCAGCTTCTTCATAAGCTCCCACACGAATTGCTTGATTCACTCGCGAAAGGCGATTGGGTCTGTAGCTCAGTTGGTTAGAGCGCACCCCTGATAAGGGTGAGGTCGGCAGTTCGAATCTGCCCAGACCCACCAATTGTCGTGGTGCGCAGGCCGATCGAAAGATGGGGCCATAGCTCAGCTGGGAGAGCGCCTGCTTTGCACGCAGGAGGTCAGGAGTTCGATCCTCCTTGGCTCCACCATTATCGCCGAAAGCTCAGAAATGAGTGTTTACCCCTGTCGTCCGGTGGACGATTTCGAGGATGAAACATTGATTTCTGGTCTTTGCGCCAGAATCGTTCTTTAAAAATTTGGGTAAGTGATAGAAGTATTGAACTGGAGAGTGTTTTCACTGCACTTTTCAGGTCAAGGTAAAATTTGCGAGTTCAAGCGCAAGTTTTCGGCGAATGTCGTAATTCACGATTATAACCAGATTGCTTGGGGTTATATGGTCAAGTGAATAAGCGCATACGGTGGATGCCTTGGCAGTCAGAGGCGATGAAAGACGTGGTAGCCTGCGATAAGCTTCGGGGAGTCGGCAAACAGACTTTGATCCGGAGATCTCTGAATGGGGAAACCCACCCGGGATAACCCGGGTATCTTGTACTGAATACATAGGTGCAAGAGGCGAACCAGGGGAACTGAAACATCTAAGTACCCTGAGGAACAGAAATCAACCGAGATTCCCTTAGTAGTGGCGAGCGAACGGGGATTAGCCCTTAAGCTTCTTGGATTTTAGCGGAACGCTCTGGAAAGTGCGGCCATAGTGGGTGATAGCCCCGTACGCGAAAGGATCCTTGAAGTGAAATCGAGTAGGACGGAGCACGAGAAACTTTGTCTGAATATGGGGGGACCATCCTCCAAGGCTAAATACTACTGACTGACCGATAGTGAACCAGTACCGTGAGGGAAAGGCGAAAAGAACCCCGGAGAGGGGAGTGAAATAGAACCTGAAACCGTATGCGTACAAGCAGTGGGAGCCTACTTTGTTAGGTGACTGCGTACCTTTTGTATAATGGGTCAGCGACTTATATTCAGTGGCGAGCTTAACCGATTAGGGGAGGCGTAGCGAAAGCGAGTCTTAATAGGGCGTTTAGTCGCTGGGTATAGACCCGAAACCGGGCGATCTATCCATGAGCAGGTTGAAGGTTAGGTAACACTGACTGGAGGACCGAACCCACTCCCGTTGAAAAGGTAGGGGATGACTTGTGGATAGGAGTGAAAGGCTAATCAAGCTCGGAGATAGCTGGTTCTCCTCGAAAGCTATTTAGGTAGCGCCTCACGTATCACTCCAGGGGGTAGAGCACTGTTTCGGCTAGGGGGTCATCCCGACTTACCAAACCGATGCAAACTCCGAATACCTGGAAGTGTCAGCGTGGGAGACACACGGCGGGTGCTAACGTCCGTCGTGAAAAGGGAAACAACCCAGACCGCCAGCTAAGGTCCCAAAGTTGTGGTTAAGTGGTAAACGATGTGGGAAGGCTTAGACAGCTAGGAGGTTGGCTTAGAAGCAGCCACCCTTTAAAGAAAGCGTAATAGCTCACTAGTCGAGTCGGCCTGCGCGGAAGATGTAACGGGGCTCAAACCACACACCGAAGCTGCGGGTGCATCGCAAGATGCGCGGTAGAGGAGCGTTCTGTAAGCCTGTGAAGGTGAGTTGAGAAGCTCGCTGGAGGTATCAGAAGTGCGAATGCTGACATGAGTAACGACAATGGGTGTGAAAAACACCCACGCCGAAAGACCAAGGGTTCCTGCGCAACGTTAATCGACGCAGGGTTAGTCGGTCCCTAAGGCGAGGCTGAAGAGCGTAGTCGATGGGAAACAGGTTAATATTCCTGTACTTCTGGTTACTGCGATGGAGGGACGGAGAAGGCTAGGCCAGCTTGGCGTTGGTTGTCCAAGTTTAAGGTGGTAGGCTGGGATCTTAGGTAAATCCGGGATCCTAAGGCCGAGAGCTGATGACGAGTTATCTTTCAGATGACGAAGTGGTTGATGCCATGCTTCCAGGAAAAGCTTCTAAGCTTCAGGTAACCAGGAACCGTACCCCAAACCGACACAGGTGGTTGGGTAGAGAATACCAAGGCGCTTGAGAGAACTCGGGTGAAGGAACTAGGCAAAATGGCACCGTAACTTCGGGAGAAGGTGCGCCGGTGAGGGTGAATGATTTACTCAGTAAGCCCATGCCGGTCGAAGATACCAGGCCGCTGCGACTGTTTATTAAAAACACAGCACTCTGCAAACACGAAAGTGGACGTATAGGGTGTGACGCCTGCCCGGTGCCGGAAGGTTAATTGATGGGGTTAGCGCAAGCGAAGCTCTTGATCGAAGCCCCGGTAAACGGCGGCCGTAACTATAACGGTCCTAAGGTAGCGAAATTCCTTGTCGGGTAAGTTCCGACCTGCACGAATGGCGTAACGATGGCGGCGCTGTCTCCACCCGAGACTCAGTGAAATTGAAATCGCTGTGAAGATGCAGTGTATCCGCGGCTAGACGGAAAGACCCCGTGAACCTTTACTATAGCTTTGCACTGGACTTTGAGCTTGCTTGTGTAGGATAGGTGGGAGGCTTTGAAGCGTGGACGCCAGTTCGCGTGGAGCCATCCTTGAAATACCACCCTGGCAATCTTGAGGTTCTAACTCTGGTCCGTCATCCGGATCGAGGACAGTGTATGGTGGGTAGTTTGACTGGGGCGGTCTCCTCCCAAAGAGTAACGGAGGAGTACGAAGGTGCGCTCAGACCGGTCGGAAATCGGTCGTAGAGTATAAAGGCAAAAGCGCGCTTGACTGCGAGACAGACACGTCGAGCAGGTACGAAAGTAGGTCTTAGTGATCCGGTGGTTCTGTATGGAAGGGCCATCGCTCAACGGATAAAAGGTACTCCGGGGATAACAGGCTGATACCGCCCAAGAGTTCATATCGACGGCGGTGTTTGGCACCTCGATGTCGGCTCATCACATCCTGGGGCTGAAGCCGGTCCCAAGGGTATGGCTGTTCGCCATTTAAAGTGGTACGCGAGCTGGGTTTAGAACGTCGTGAGACAGTTCGGTCCCTATCTGCCGTGGACGTTTGAGATTTGAGAGGGGCTGCTCCTAGTACGAGAGGACCGGAGTGGACGAACCTCTGGTGTTCCGGTTGTCACGCCAGTGGCATTGCCGGGTAGCTATGTTCGGAAGAGATAACCGCTGAAAGCATCTAAGCGGGAAACTCGCCTCAAGATGAGATCTCACTGGGGACTCGATCCCCCTGAAGGGCCGTCGAAGACTACGACGTTGATAGGCTGGGTGTGTAAGCGTTGTGAGGCGTTGAGCTAACCAGTACTAATTGCCCGTGAGGCTTGACCATATAACACCCAAACAATCTGCGATCCCAGGATCACAGTGGGTGCGACAGGCCGAAAGCTTGCAGAACCGCAAATTACCGAATCTGATACACTATCACTTGCCCAATTCGGGGTAGCGCCATGGCGATGCCCCAACCGAATTGCTTGACGACCATAGAGCGTTGGAACCACCTGATCCCATCCCGAACTCAGCAGTGAAACGACGCATCGCCGATGGTAGTGTGGGGCTTCCCCATGTGAGAGTAGGTCATCGTCAAGCACCTATACAGAAACCCCGATCAGCCACGCTGGTCGGGGTTTCGTCTTTTCGGTCCAAGACTCGCGGTTGCTGTCCCTGGCGTTTATCATCATGCAGGCGTGCTGATACGAGGTGGAAATCTTGCAGTTATTACGTCTATTGGCGGACGGGCGCTTTCATTCCGGAGAGGCGCTGGGCGCGCAGCTGGGGATCAGCCGCAGTGCGGTATGGAAGCAGCTGCAGCAGCTGGAGCAGGACTATGGCGTATGTCTGCAACGGATTCGCGGTAAAGGCTACCGCCTGGAGCAGCCCCTGAGCCTGCTGTCGGCTGAGTTGCTCAGCCAGCGCTTACCGCGCCAGCGGGTCCTGATCGAGGAGCGTGTCGACTCCACCAATGCTTTGGCCCTACGCCAGCTGGGCTATCTCGAGCCTCCTTATGTGGTCCTGGCCGAGGCGCAAAGCATGGGGCGGGGGCGGAGGGGGCGCCATTGGGTGAGCCCCTATGGTACGAATCTGTATTTTTCCCAGGTCATCCGCATCGATCGCTCGAGCACCCAGTTGCAGGCGCTGAGCCTCGTGGTCGGTCTGGTGGTGCTGCGCACGCTGTGCCAGCTAGGTGTGCGCGAGATTGGGCTGAAATGGCCGAATGACCTGCTGGCGTCCGGAAAGAAAATTGCGGGCATCCTGCTCGAGCTCAATGGCGATCCGGCGGACATCTGCCATGTGGTGATCGGCATCGGCATCAATGCCAACATGCTGCATGAAGAGGGCATCGATCAGGCGTGGACGTCCATGCAGAGGGAGATCGGGCGCACCGTGGATCGCAACGAGCTAGCCATCGTTCTGGCCGAACAGCTCGAGCAGGCCCTGACCATGCATCGGGAGCAGGGCTTTGCCGCCTTTCACCAGGAGTGGGAGCGCTATCACCTGTGGCAGGGGCGGGAGGTGCGCCTGATCAGTGGCGTGCACGAGGTGGCTGGCACCGCGCTGGGAGTATCTGGCGACGGAGGCCTGCGGCTGTTGGTCGAAGGCGCCGAGCAGGTGTATAGCGGCGGCGAGCTGAGCCTGAGGCTGCAGCATGATTCTTGAGCTGGATTGCGGAAATACACGGATCAAGTGGCGTGTGCTGCCGGCTGACGGCGCGGACCCCGTGCTGGAAGGGACGGCGGAAACGGCGGCCGAACTGCGTGCTCAGCTGGATAGGCTCGACGGGGCGCCGCTTCGCTGGTGCCGGATCGTCAGCGTGCGCAGCGATGAAGAGACCCGCCAGTTGCTCGACGAGGTCAGTAGGGGGGGCGAACTGCGTATCCTCCAGGCCAGTGCTGCCGTCCGGTGTGCCGGAGTGCGCAACGGTTACCGCGAGTATGCGCGTCTCGGACTGGATCGCTGGCTGGCGATCCTTGGCGGCTACCATCTGGCCGGCAAGGCCTGTCTGGTGATTGACCTGGGGACGGCCGTGACGGCAGACCTCGTCAGCGTCGATGGGCAGCATCTGGGCGGCTACATCTGTTCGGGCCTGCCGCTGATGCGTGCCCAACTGCGCGGCCACACGCGGCGGATCCGCTACGAAGACGGCGAGGCGGCACAGGCCGGCGGCGAGCTGCTGCCGGGCCGTTCCACGGCGGAGGCGGTGGAGCGCGGCTGTCTGCTGATGCTGCGTGGCTTTGTCCGCGAACAGTGTGCTGCGGCGGGAGAATTGCTGGGCGGGGATTTCGAGGTGTTCCTGACGGGAGGGGATGCCGCCTTGGTTGCCGATGTCTGGCCGCAGTCAAAATGCCGGCCGGATCTCGTATTCGTCGGTTTGGCGCTGGCCTGTCCGATCGAGCGGAGTTGAGTGCATGCGCTGGGTATTTCTGTTGTTGTTGCTTCTGAATGTCGGTCTTTTCGTCTGGCAGCATCGTCTGGCGCCCAGTGCCGGAGGTGAGCTGTCGCTGTCCATGCGGACGCCAACCGCGGCCGTTGCTCCGGCCCAGTCGCTGCGCCTGCTGGCGGAGGCTCAGCAGGCTGCCGCGACAGCAGGCATGGCCGGCACGGGCGGAAGCTCGGAGGAGTCTGTCGCGCGCTGCCTGGTACTGGGCGGCTTCAATAGTATGGAGAGGGCCCGCCAGCTCGAGCAGCGCCTGCTGAGTCTCGACATTGCCGTCCGGGTGGTATCCGCCGAGGCGTCGTTCGGCAGCGATCACTGGGTGTACATCCCGCCCCTTGCCTCGCGACAAGCCTCCCTGCGGCAGCTGCGCGAGTTGCAGGCGCGCGGAGTCGACAGCTACCTGATCACCGAGGGCGAGATGGCCAACGGCATATTGCTGGGGGTGTTCCCCCGTCTGGACGCTGCCGTGAGCGTGGCCGACAAGCTGCGAGCCAGCGGGTACGCTCCACAGCTGCGCGAACTACCGCGGATCTACCAGGAGTACTGGGTCCGGGTGGCGGAAAAGGACCAGCGCCTGGTGGATGGGGCGGTGGTGCAACGCCTGCAGGCCGACTTTTCCGATCTAAAACATCAACTTATCTCATGCTCGGGGGTTGCGCATCGCTGAAAAAGCACTTATGATGCGCACCACTTGAGACGCACTGCCAGGCGGCGCTTCGAAAGGGTCAAGAGAGATGAAAATCGCTTGACATTGGCTGGGCAGACGTTGAGAATGCCGCACCCTCTGGAGGGGTTCCCGAGTGGCCAAAGGGATCAGACTGTAAATCTGACGTCATCGACTTCGAAGGTTCGAATCCTTCCCCCTCCACCAGATTAAGCGTGAGCTGCAAGCTCCGCGGGTATAGTTCAGTGGTAGAACCTCAGCCTTCCAAGCTGATGATGCGGGTTCGATTCCCGCTACCCGCTCCAGTTTTGTTGTTCGTGCACAGCGCTTCGCTCATGTAGCTCAGCTGGTAGAGCACACCCTTGGTAAGGGTGAGGTCAGCGGTTCAAATCCGCTCATGAGCTCCAAACAGACAAAGGCAGATATGAAAATATCTGCCTTTGTTCTATGTGGGCAGTTTTTCCAGTTCCTCGACCGGAGAGTGTCTCGATGGCTAAAGAGAAATTTGAACGTTCCAAACCGCACGTCAATGTCGGCACCATCGGTCACGTCGACCATGGCAAGACCACGCTGACCGCTGCGCTGACCAAGGTCTGCGCCGAGACCTGGGGTGGTTCCGCTCGCGACTTCTCCCAGATCGACAACGCTCCGGAAGAGAAGGCGCGCGGTATCACCATCAACACCTCGCACGTCGAGTACGATTCCGCCATTCGTCACTACGCTCACGTTGACTGCCCGGGTCACGCTGACTACGTGAAGAACATGATCACCGGTGCTGCCCAGATGGACGGCGCGATCCTGGTTTGCTCCGCTGCCGACGGCCCCATGCCGCAGACCCGCGAGCACATCCTGCTGTCCCGTCAGGTAGGCGTTCCCTACATCGTCGTGTTCCTGAACAAGGCCGACATGGTCGACGACGCCGAGCTGCTGGAACTGGTCGAGATGGAAGTTCGCGACCTGCTGAGCACCTATGACTTCCCGGGTGACGACACCCCGATCGTCATCGGTTCCGCTCTGATGGCCCTGAACGGTCAGGACGACAACGAGATGGGTACCTCCGCCGTGCGCAAGCTGGTGGAAACCCTGGACTCCTACATTCCGGAGCCGGTGCGTGCCATCGACCAGCCGTTCCTGATGCCGATCGAGGACGTGTTCTCGATCTCCGGCCGCGGCACCGTGGTGACCGGTCGCGTCGAGCGCGGCATCGTCAAGGTGGGCGAGGAAGTGGAAATCGTCGGCATCCGTCCGACCACCAAGACCACCTGCACCGGCGTGGAGATGTTCCGCAAGCTGCTCGACGAAGGTCGTGCCGGCGAGAACATCGGCGCCCTGCTGCGCGGCACCAAGCGTGAGGACGTCGAGCGTGGCCAGGTTCTGGCCAAGCCGGGCACCATCAAGCCGCACACCAAGTTCGAAGCCGAAGTGTACGTGCTGTCCAAGGAAGAAGGCGGTCGTCACACCCCGTTCTTCAAGGGCTACCGTCCGCAGTTCTACTTCCGTACCACCGACGTGACCGGTAACTGCGAACTGCCGGAAGGCGTCGAGATGGTCATGCCGGGCGACAACGTCAAGATGGTTGTCACCCTGATCGCCCCGATCGCCATGGAAGACGGCCTGCGCTTCGCCATCCGCGAAGGCGGTCGTACCGTCGGCGCCGGCGTTGTTGCCAAGATCATCGAATAAGTAGTTGATCTTTCTCGGTTGGGCCGGTATAGTAGCCGGCCTGACTAAGTCACAGGCCAGTAGCTCAATTGGCAGAGCGGCGGTCTCCAAAACCGCAGGTTGGGGGTTCGATTCCCTCCTGGCCTGCCAGATTTCTCGAATCTGGCACCCTTCACAAGGTCCTTGCAGATGAACGCCAAGGCTGAAAGCAAAGATTCCCGCCTCGATGTCCTCAAGTGGGTCGTCGTCACCCTGCTGGTGGCGGTTGCCGTAGTGGGGAATCAGTATTTCGCAGCTGAACCCATCCTGTATCGCGTGCTCGGCATTCTGGTGCTGGCTGGCGGCGCCTTCTTCGTTGCGCTGCAAACCGTCAAGGGTGGCGCCTTCTTTGCTCTGGTGAAGGAAGCGCGTGCCGAGATTCGCAAGGTCGTCTGGCCGACCCGCCAGGAAACCACCCAGACCACGCTGATCGTGGTGGCCGTGGTGCTGCTGATGTCCCTGCTCCTGTGGGCGCTGGACTCGCTGCTGGGTTGGCTGGTTTCGTTGATCGTCGGTTAAGGGTGCACTGTGGCTAAGCGTTGGTATGTTGTGCATGCCTATTCGGGATACGAAAAGCATGTAATGCGTTCGCTGATCGAGCGCGTCAAGCTGGCCGGCATGGAAGACCAGTTCGGCGAGATTCTGGTTCCCACCGAAGAAGTGGTGGAGATGCGCAATGGCCAGAAGCGCAAGAGCGAGCGCAAGTTCTTCCCCGGCTACGTGCTGGTGCAGATGGAGATGAACGAGGGGACCTGGCACCTGATCAAGGATACCCCGCGCGTCATGGGCTTCATCGGTGGCACCGCGGACAAGCCGGCGCCGATCACCGAAAAGGAAGCCGAGGCCATCCTGCGTCGCGTAGCCGACAGCGGCGACAAGCCGCGTCCGAAGACGCTGTTCGAACCGGGCGAAGTGGTGCGTGTCATCGACGGCCCGTTTGCCGACTTCAGCGGCGTCGTCGAAGAGGTCAACTACGAGAAGAGCCGGATCCAGGTGGCCGTGCTCATCTTCGGTCGCTCCACTCCGGTGGAGCTGGAGTTCGGTCAGGTCGAGAAGGCCTGAATGCAAGGGATCCCGACCCCGCAGCCGCAGGCTGCGGGGTTTTGTTGTCACTGGGAAAAACGCGAAAAGCAACCGGGGAGCCGCAAGGCGCATGTACCCGCAACTGGAGTAGCAGATGGCTAAGAAAATCACGGCTTATATCAAGCTGCAAGTGAAGGCCGCACAGGCCAACCCGTCGCCGCCGGTCGGTCCGGCCCTGGGCCAGCACGGCGTCAACATCATGGAATTCTGCAAGGCCTTCAATGCCCGCACCCAGGGCATGGAGCCGGGTCTGCCGACTCCGGTGATCATCACCGTCTACAGCGACCGCAGCTTCACCTTCGAGATCAAGAGCACCCCGGCTGCCGTGCTGCTGAAAAAAGCAGCGGGCATCACCAGTGGCTCCGCTCGTCCGAACACCCAGAAAGTGGGCGCCGTTACCCGTGCACAGCTGGAAGAGATCGCCAAGGCCAAGCAGGCCGATCTGACAGCAGCTGACCTGGATGCGGCCGTGCGTACCATCGCTGGTTCCGCGCGTAGCATGGGCCTGAACGTGGAGGGTGTGTAATGGCTAAGCTGACCAAGCGCCAGAAGGCGATCGCCGAGAAGGTTGTTGCTGGCAAGCAGTACGGTTTCGAAGAGGCCGCTGCCCTGCTGGCCGAGCTGTCCACTTCCAGCAAGTTCAAGGAATCCGTGGACGTCGCCATCAACCTGGGCGTTGATCCGCGTAAATCCGACCAGGTCGTGCGCGGCGCCACCGTGCTGCCGAACGGCACCGGCAAGAGCGTGCGCGTTGCCGTGTTCACCCAGGGCCCGGCTGCCGAAGCCGCTCTGGCTGCCGGCGCCGACCGCGTGGGC
The DNA here is from genome assembly GCF_034057115.1 of Pseudomonas sp. AN-1. Taxonomy (NCBI): domain Bacteria; kingdom Pseudomonadati; phylum Pseudomonadota; class Gammaproteobacteria; order Pseudomonadales; family Pseudomonadaceae; genus Pseudomonas; species Pseudomonas sp. AN-1. The sequence goes on from NZ_CP139195.1 coordinate 3,479,621, forward strand.
ATGGACGAGCTGGCTGCCGAGATGAAGGGCGGCGACCTGAACTACGACGTGGTCATCGCTTCCCCGGACGCCATGCGTGTCGTGGGTCAACTGGGCCAGATCCTCGGTCCGCGCGGCCTGATGCCGAACCCGAAGGTCGGCACCGTGACCCCGGACGTGGCCACCGCGGTGAAGAACGCCAAGGCCGGTCAGGTTCGCTTCCGTACCGACAAGAACGGTATCATCCACGCCTCCGTCGGCAAAGTCGACTTCGCTCCGGCTGCCCTCAAGCAGAACGTCGAAGCCCTGCTGTCCGATCTGAAGCGCCTGAAGCCGTCCGCCTCCAAGGGCGTATACATGAAGCGCGTGACCCTGAGCACCACCATGGGGCCGGGCCTGCAGATCGACCAGGCTTCCCTGGACGCGTGATACAGGGATGCGCCGGCTGGCCGGCGCATCCAACCTATTGGGGTCCCTGCCTGGCGGGGGCTATCCAAGACCGTAGGCGGCGCAAGCCTTAAATCACCAGCCTACGCAGATGGTGCTCCCGATTCGTTTGCCGAATCAGACACCAAAACCCGCCCGGCCCCGGCTGGGCGAAACGGTAACATCCAGGAGTAAACCCGTGGCAATTAAGCTCGAAGACAAGAAGGCCATTGTCGCTGAAGTCAACGAGGCTGCCAAAGCTGCCCTGTCCGCTGTCGTGGCCGATGCCCGTGGCGTGACCGTGGGCGCCATGACCGGACTCCGTAAAGAGGCCCGTGAAGCCGGTGTGTACGTGAAAGTCGTGCGCAACACCCTGGCTCGCCGCGCCGTCCAAGGCACCGAATTCGAGGTGCTGGGCGACGTGTTCAAGGGCCCGACCCTGATCGCATTCTCCAACGAGCATCCGGGCGCTGCCGCCCGCATCTTCAAGGAGTTCGCCAAGGGTCAGGACAAGTTCGAGATCAAGGGCGCTGCCTTCGAAGGCAAGCTGATCGCAGCCAACCAGATCGACGTGCTGGCTACCCTGCCGACCTACGACGAAGCCGTGTCCCAGCTGATGAGCGTCATCCAGGGCGCTACCAGCAAGCTGGCTCGTACCCTGGCGGCGATTCGCGACAAGAAGGAAGCCGAGGCTGCCTGAGGCGCCTAGGATCCTTCCCAACCTTTTTTGTCAATAAGATGGCCTTCAGGCCGTCACCCAATACAGGAATAGAGTCATGGCTCTGACCAACGAAGATATCATCAACGCCGTATCCGAAATGTCCGTGATGCAGGTTGTCGAACTGATCAAGGCGATGGAAGAGAAGTTCGGCGTCACCGCCGCTGCTGCCGTTGCTGCCGGTCCGGCCGCTGCTGCTGCTGTCGTCGAAGAGCAGACCGAGTTCACCGTCGTTCTGGCCGATGCCGGCGAGAAGAAAGTGAACGTCATCAAGGTCGTGCGCGAGCTGACCGGTCTGGGTCTGAAAGAAGCCAAGGCTGTGGTCGACGGCGCTCCGGGCGTGGTGAAGGAAGGCGTCTCCAAGGAAGAGGCCGAAGCGGCCAAGAAGTCCCTGGAAGAAGCCGGCGCCAAGGTCGAGCTCAAGTAAGCTGAGCCGACATTGCGTCGACAGTCCGCGAACTGATTTCGGACTGATGGCTGGTGGCTATTGCCACCGGCCTTTTTCCGTTATGGGCGGCCTGGCACGGCCCGCCGCCCGTGACGTGATCACCACCCCGCAGGGTGGTCGCAAACCGAGGGTTTGCACGATTTTCCGGCTACTCCCGTCGGAGAGGCCAAACAAGCAGGTGACCAAGCTGGGGAACGCTGATGGCTTACTCATACACTGAGAAAAAACGTATCCGCAAGGACTTTAGCAAGTTGCCGGACGTCATGGATGTGCCGTATCTGTTGGCCATCCAGCTGGATTCGTATCGCGAATTCCTGCAGGCGGGCGCCAGCAAGGAGCAGCTCCGCGACGTCGGCCTGCACGCGGCCTTCAAGTCCGTTTTCCCGATTATCAGCTATTCCGGCAACGCTGCCCTGGAATACGTCGGCTATCGCCTGGGCGAGCCGGCATTTGACGTCAAGGAATGCGTGCTGCGTGGCGTGACCTTCGCCGTGCCGCTGCGCGTGAAAGTGCGTCTGATGATCTTCGACAAGGAATCGTCGAGCAAGGCGATCAAGGATATCAAGGAGCAGGAAGTCTACATGGGGGAAATCCCCCTGATGACCGAGAACGGTACCTTCATCATCAACGGTACCGAGCGTGTCATCGTTTCCCAGTTGCACCGTTCGCCGGGCGTGTTCTTCGACCACGACAAGGGCAAGACCCACAGCTCGGGCAAGCTGCTGTACTCCGCACGCATCATTCCCTACCGCGGCTCCTGGCTGGACTTCGAGTTCGATCCGAAGGACGCCGTGTTCGTGCGTATCGACCGTCGCCGCAAGCTGCCGGCCTCCGTGCTGCTGCGCGCGCTGAACTACGGCACCGAGGAAATCCTCGATGCCTTCTACGACACCAACGTGTTCCACCTCAAGGATCAGTCGCTGAGCCTCGAGCTGGTACCGCAGCGTCTGCGTGGCGAGATCGCCGGCTTCGACATCAAGGACGAGACCGGCAAGGTCATCGTCGAACAGGGCCGCCGCGTCACCGCGCGTCACATCAACCAGCTGGAGAAGGCCGGCATCAAGCTGCTTGAAGTCCCGCTGGACTACGTGCTGGGCCGCACCCTGGCCAAGGCCATCGTGCATCCGGCCACCGGCGAGATCATCGCCGAGTGCAACACCGAGCTGACCGTCGACCTGCTGGCCAAGATCGCCAAGGCCCAGGTGGTGCGCATCGAGACCCTGTACACCAACGACATCGACTGCGGCCCGTTCATCTCCGATACCCTGAAGATCGACTCGACCTCCAACCAGCTGGAAGCGCTGGTCGAGATCTATCGCATGATGCGTCCCGGCGAGCCGCCGACCAAGGATGCCGCCGAAGCCCTGTTCAACAACCTGTTCTTCAGTGCCGAGCGCTACGACCTGTCCGCGGTCGGCCGCATGAAGTTCAACCGCCGCATCGGTCGCGAAGAGATCGAAGGCCCGGGCGTGCTCAGCCGCGAAGACATCGTCGACGTGCTGAAGACCCTGGTCGACATCCGTAACGGCAAGGGCATCGTCGACGACATCGACCACCTCGGCAACCGCCGCGTGCGCTGTGTCGGCGAGATGGCCGAGAACCAGTTCCGTGTCGGCCTGGTGCGCGTCGAGCGTGCGGTCAAGGAACGCCTGTCGATGGCCGAAAGCGAAGGCCTGATGCCGCAGGACCTGATCAACGCCAAGCCGGTGGCTGCCGCGATCAAGGAGTTCTTCGGTTCCAGCCAGCTGTCGCAGTTCATGGACCAGAACAACCCGCTGTCCGAGATCACCCACAAGCGCCGCGTCTCCGCACTCGGCCCGGGCGGTCTGACCCGCGAGCGTGCCGGCTTCGAAGTGCGCGACGTGCACCCGACCCACTACGGCCGCGTGTGCCCGATCGAGACGCCGGAAGGTCCGAACATCGGCCTGATCAACTCGCTGGCTACCTACGCCCGCACCAACCAGTACGGCTTCTTGGAAAGCCCGTACCGCGTGGTCAAGGGCGGCCAGGTGACCGACGAGATCGTCTTCCTGTCGGCGATCGAGGAAGCCAACCACGTCATCGCCCAGGCTTCGGCGACCCTCAACGAGCAGGGGCAACTGGTGGACGAGCTGGTGGCCGTGCGTCACCTCAACGAATTCACCGTGAAGGCGCCGGAAGACGTCACCCTGATGGACGTTTCACCCAAGCAGGTGGTTTCCGTCGCGGCCTCGCTGATTCCGTTCCTCGAGCACGACGACGCCAACCGCGCGCTGATGGGTTCGAACATGCAGCGTCAGGCCGTGCCGACCCTGCGTGCCGACAAGCCGCTGGTGGGCACCGGCATGGAGCGCAACGTCGCCCGTGACTCCGGCGTCTGCGTGGTGGCCCGTCGTGGCGGGGTGATCGACTCGGTCGACGCCAGCCGCATAGTGGTGCGCGTCAACGACGACGAGGTCGAGACCGGCGAAGCGGGTGTCGACATCTACAACCTGACCAAGTACACCCGCTCCAACCAGAACACCTGCATCAACCAGCGTCCGCTGGTCAGCAAGGGTGACGTGGTGGCGCGCGGTGACATCATGGCCGACGGTCCGTCCACCGACATGGGCGAACTGGCGCTGGGTCAGAACATGCGCGTGGCGTTCATGCCGTGGAACGGCTTCAACTTCGAAGACTCCATCTGCCTGTCCGAGCGCGTGGTCCAGGAAGACCGCTTCACCACCATCCACATCCAGGAACTGACCTGCGTGTCGCGCGACACCAAGCTCGGCCCGGAGGAGATCACCGCGGACATCCCGAACGTCGGCGAGGCTGCGCTGAACAAGCTGGATGAAGCCGGCATCGTCTACGTCGGTGCCGAGGTGCAGGCCGGCGACATCCTGGTCGGCAAGGTCACCCCGAAGGGCGAGACCCAGCTGACTCCGGAAGAGAAGCTGCTGCGCGCGATCTTCGGCGAGAAGGCGTCCGACGTGAAGGACACCTCCCTGCGCGTGCCGACCGGCACCAAGGGCACCGTCATCGACGTGCAGGTGTTCACCCGCGACGGCGTGGAGCGCGACTCGCGTGCCCTGTCGATCGAGAAGCAGCAGCTCGACGAGATCCGCAAGGACCTCAACGAGGAGTTCCGCATCGTCGAAGGCGCCACCTTCGAGCGTCTGCGCAGCGCGCTGGTCGGCCAGGTGGCCGAAGGTGGCCCGGCCGCCCTGAAGAAGGGCAGCGCGATCACCCACGAGTACCTCGACGGCCTCGAGCGCGGCCAGTGGTTCAAGCTGCGCATGGCCGAAGAGGCGCTGAACGAGCAGCTGGAGAAGGCCCAGGCCTACATCTCCGACCGCCGTCAGCTGCTCGATGACAAGTTCGAGGACAAGAAGCGCAAGCTGCAGCAGGGCGACGACCTGGCGCCGGGCGTGCTGAAGATCGTCAAGGTCTACCTCGCCATCAAGCGCCGCATCCAGCCGGGCGACAAGATGGCCGGCCGCCACGGTAACAAGGGTGTGGTGTCGGTGATCATGCCGGTCGAGGACATGCCGCACGACGAGCATGGCACTCCGGTGGACATCGTCCTCAACCCGCTGGGCGTACCGTCGCGGATGAACGTCGGCCAGATCCTCGAAACCCACCTGGGCCTCGCGGCCAAGGGCCTGGGCGAGAAGATCAACCGCATGCTCGAGGAGCAGCGCAAGGTCGCCGAGCTGCGCCAGTTCCTGCACCAGATCTACAACGAGATCGGTGGTCGCCAGGAGAATCTGGACAGCCTGAGCGATCAGGAAGTCCTCTCCCTGGCCGAGAACCTGCGCAAGGGCGTGCCGATGGCCACGCCGGTGTTCGACGGTGCCGAGGAGCGCGAGATCAAGGCCATGCTCAAGCTGGCCGATCTGCCGGAGAGCGGCCAGATGCAGCTGTACGACGGCCGCACCGGCAACGCCTTCGAGCGCAAGACCACCGTCGGCTACATGTACATGCTCAAGCTGAACCACCTGGTCGACGACAAGATGCACGCGCGTTCCACCGGCTCCTACAGCCTGGTCACCCAGCAGCCGCTGGGGGGCAAGGCGCAGTTCGGTGGCCAGCGTTTCGGGGAGATGGAGGTCTGGGCGCTGGAAGCCTACGGCGCCGCCTACACCTTGCAGGAAATGCTGACCGTGAAGTCGGACGACGTGAACGGCCGGACCAAGATGTACAAGAACATCGTGGATGGCGATCACCGCATGGAGGCCGGCATGCCCGAGTCCTTCAACGTGCTGATCAAGGAAATCCGTTCGCTCGGCATCGACATCGAGCTGGAAACCGAATAACCCGCGACGCGTACCGGCGGCAGGCGAGCCTGCCGCCGGCTCCGTGAGGAGGAAAGGCCTTGAAAGACCTGCTTAACCTTTTGAAAAACCAGGGTCAGATCGAAGAGTTCGATGCCATCCGTATCGGCCTGGCGTCGCCCGAGATGATCCGCTCCTGGTCCTTCGGCGAAGTGAAGAAGCCGGAGACCATCAACTACCGTACCTTCAAGCCCGAACGTGACGGCCTGTTCTGCGCCAAGATCTTCGGCCCGGTGAAGGACTACGAGTGCCTGTGCGGCAAGTACAAGCGCCTCAAGCACCGCGGCGTGATCTGCGAGAAGTGCGGCGTGGAAGTCGCCCTGGCCAAGGTGCGCCGCGAGCGCATGGGCCACATCGAGCTGGCCTCGCCGGTCGCCCACATCTGGTTCCTCAAGTCGCTGCCGTCCCGTATCGGCCTGCTGCTGGACATGACCCTGCGCGACATCGAGCGCGTGCTCTACTTCGAGAGCTACGTGGTCATCGATCCGGGCATGACTCCGCTGGAGAAGGGCCAGCTGCTCAACGACGAGCAGTACTTCGAGGCCCTCGAGGAGCACGGTGACGACTTCGACGCCCGCATGGGCGCCGAGGCGGTGTTCGAGCTGCTCGCCGCCATCGACCTGGAGCACGAGATCGGCCGCCTGCGCGAGGAAATCCCGCAGACCAACTCCGAGACCAAGATCAAGAAGCTGTCCAAGCGCCTCAAGCTGATGGAAGCCTTCCAGGGCTCCGGCAACAAGCCGGAGTGGATGGTGCTGACCGTCCTGCCGGTGCTGCCGCCGGACCTGCGTCCGCTGGTGCCGCTGGATGGCGGTCGCTTCGCGACCTCGGATCTCAACGATCTGTACCGCCGGGTGATCAACCGCAACAACCGCCTGAAGCGCCTGCTCGACCTGGCCGCGCCGGACATCATCGTGCGCAACGAGAAGCGCATGCTGCAGGAAGCCGTGGACGCCCTGCTGGACAACGGCCGCCGCGGCCGTGCCATCACCGGCTCCAACAAGCGCCCGCTGAAGTCCCTGGCCGACATGATCAAGGGCAAGCAGGGCCGCTTCCGTCAGAACCTGCTCGGCAAGCGCGTCGACTACTCCGGCCGTTCGGTGATCACCGTCGGCCCGACCCTGCGCCTGCACCAGTGCGGCCTGCCGAAGAAGATGGCCCTCGAGCTGTTCAAGCCGTTCATCTTCGGCAAGCTCGAAGCCAAGGGCATGGCCACCACCATCAAGGCGGCCAAGAAGATGGTCGAGCGCGAGCTGCCCGAGGTCTGGGACGTGCTCGCCGAAGTCATCCGCGAACATCCCGTGCTGCTCAACCGTGCACCGACCCTGCACCGTCTGGGCATCCAGGCGTTCGAGCCGGTGCTCATCGAAGGCAAGGCCCTGCAGCTGCACCCGCTGGTGTGCGCCGCGTACAACGCCGACTTCGACGGTGACCAGATGGCCGTGCACGTCCCGCTGACCCTCGAGGCCCAGCTGGAAGCGCGTGCGCTGATGATGTCGACCAACAACGTGCTGTCGCCCGCCAACGGCGAGCCGATCATCGTGCCGTCGCAGGACGTGGTGCTCGGCCTGTACTACATGACCCGCGAGGCGGTGAACGCCAAGGGCGAGGGCCGTGTGTTCGCCGACCTGCAGGAAGTCGACCGCGTGTTCCGCGCCGGCGAAGTGTCCCTGCACGCCAAGGTCAAGGTGCGCATCAACGAGGTGGTCAAGGATCGCGACAGCGGCGTGATCACCAGGAACACCCGCATCGTCGACACCACCGTCGGCCGCGCGCTGCTGTTCCAGGTGGTTCCGGCCGGCCTGCCGTTCGACGTGGTCAACCAGTCGATGAAGAAGAAGGCGATCTCCAAGCTGATCAACCACGCCTACCGTGTGGTCGGTCTGAAGGACACCGTCATCTTTGCCGACCAGCTGATGTACACCGGCTTCGCCTACTCGACCATCTCCGGCGTGTCGATCGGCGTCAACGACTTCGTCATCCCGGAAGCCAAGGCGCGCATCATCGACGCCGCCACCGCCGAGGTGAAGGAGATCGAGACCCAGTACGCCTCCGGCCTGGTGACCCAGGGCGAGAAGTACAACAAGGTGATCGACCTGTGGTCGAAGGCCAACGACGAAGTGTCCAAGGCGATGATGGCCAACCTCTCCAAGGAGAAGGTCATCGACCGCGAGGGCAACGAGGTCGACCAGGAGTCCTTCAACTCCATGTACATGATGGCGGACTCCGGTGCGCGGGGTTCCGCGGCGCAGATCCGCCAGCTGGCCGGCATGCGCGGTCTGATGGCCAAGCCGGACGGCTCGATCATCGAGACCCCGATCACCGCCAACTTCCGTGAAGGTCTGAACGTACTGCAGTACTTCATCTCCACCCACGGTGCCCGTAAGGGGCTGGCGGATACCGCACTGAAGACCGCGAACTCCGGTTACCTGACCCGTCGTCTGGTCGACGTGGCCCAGGACCTGGTAGTGACCGAGATCGACTGCGGCACCGAGCAGGGCCTGCTGATGACCCCGCACATCGAGGGTGGCGACATCGTCGAGCCGCTCGGTGAGCGCGTGCTCGGCCGCGTGATCGCCCGCGACGTGCCCAAGCCGGGCACCGACGAGATCATCGTGCCGGCCGGCACCCTGATCGACGAGCAGTGGGTCGACTTCCTCGAGCTGAACAGCGTCGACGAAGTGATCGTGCGTTCGCCGATCACCTGCGAAACCCGCTACGGCATCTGCGCCAAGTGCTACGGTCGCGACCTGGCCCGCGGTCATCAGGTCAACATCGGCGAAGCGGTCGGCGTCATCGCCGCCCAGTCGATCGGTGAGCCGGGTACCCAGCTGACCATGCGGACCTTCCACATCGGTGGTGCGGCCAGCCGGAGTGCCGCCCAGGACAGCATCCAGGTGAAGAGCGGCGGTACCGTCCGCCTGCACAACCTGAAGCACGTCGAGCGTGCCGACGGCGCCCTGGTGGCGGTGTCCCGCTCCGGCGAGCTGGCGGTGGCCGACGACTTCGGTCGCGAGCGCGAGCGCTACAAGCTGCCCTACGGTGCGGTGATCTCGGTCAAGGAGGGCGACAAGGTCGAGGCCGGCGCCATCGTGGCCAAGTGGGACCCGCACACCCACCCGATCATCACCGAGATGGCCGGTACCGTGACCTTCGTCGGCATGGAGGAGGGCATCACCGTCCGCCGGCAGACCGACGAGCTGACCGGTCTGACCAACATCGAGGTGATGGATCCCAACGAGCGTCCGGCTGCCGGTCGCGAGATCCGTCCGGCGGTGAAGCTGGTCGACGCCAACGGCAAGGACCTGCTGCTGCCGGGCACCGACGTGGTCGCGCAGTACTTCCTGCCGGCCAAGACCCTGGTCAACCTGACCGACGGCGCCAAGGTGAACGTGGGTGACGTGGTTGCGCGTATCCCGCAGGAAACCTCGAAGACCCGCGACATCACCGGTGGTCTGCCGCGCGTCGCCGACCTGTTCGAGGCCCGTCGTCCGAAGGAGCCGTCGATCCTCGCCGAGATCAGCGGCACCATCAGCTTCGGCAAGGAAACCAAGGGCAAGCGTCGCCTGGTGATCACTCCGACCGACGGCAGCGAACCGTACGAGGAGCTGATTCCGAAGTGGCGTCACCTCAACGTCTTCGAGGGCGAACAGGTGAACCGCGGCGAAGTGATCTCCGACGGTCCGAGCAACCCGCACGACATCCTGCGCCTGCTGGGTGTCAGCGCGCTGGCCAAGTACATCGTCAACGAGATCCAGGACGTGTACCGCCTGCAGGGCGTGAAGATCAACGACAAGCACATCGAGACCATCCTGCGCCAGATGCTGCGCAAGGTCGAGATCAGCGAGTCGGGCGACTCCAGCTTCATCAAGGGCGACCAGGCCGAGCTGACCCAGGTGCTGGAAGAGAACGAGCGTCTGGCCGTCGAGGACAAGTTCGTCGCCAAGTACGAGCGCGTCCTGCTGGGCATCACCAAGGCCTCGCTGTCCACCGAGTCGTTCATCTCCGCGGCCTCCTTCCAGGAGACCACCCGCGTCCTCACCGAGGCGGCGGTCACCGGCAAGCGCGACTACCTGCGCGGCCTGAAAGAGAACGTGGTGGTCGGTCGCCTGATCCCGGCCGGTACCGGCCTGGCCTACCACAGCGAGCGCAAGCGCAAGCGCGATGCCGAGAAGCCGCAGCGCGTCAGCGCCAGCGAGGCGGAAGCCCAGCTGTCCGAAGCGCTGCTCAACTTCGGCGAAAAGTGAGTGCTACCCCCGGTCGCTTAGGCGGCCGGGGGTGCCTTGACGAGGGGTGTCAAGCTCTTTAGACTCATGCACCCCTTAATCTCGCGGGGCGTTTCGCCTCGCGAAATTTTTGTGTCGCAAGACAATCAGTGGAGCTAGTAGATGGCAACTATCAACCAGCTGGTGCGCCAGCCGCGCAAGCGCGTCTCTGAAAAGAGCGACGTGCCTGCGCTGCAGAACTGCCCCCAGCGCCGCGGCGTTTGCACCCGCGTTTACACCACCACCCCGAAGAAGCCGAACTCGGCGCTGCGTAAGGTCTGCCGTGTGCGCCTGACCAACGGCTACGAAGTCGCTTCCTACATCGGTGGTGAAGGTCACAACCTCCAGGAGCACAGCGTCGTGCTGATCCGCGGCGGTCGTGTGAAGGACCTTCCGGGTGTGCGTTACCACACCGTGCGCGGTTCGCTGGATACCTCCGGCGTGAAGGACCGTAAGCAGGGTCGTTCGAAGTACGGCGCCAAGCGTCCGAAGTAATTTTCCGAATCCATTTTTGTCGAGTCGATAAGAGTAAGGTCGGGCGTGTCCCGGGCTAACCTGAAGACCGTTTGAGGGCTTATCAATGCCAAGACGTCGTGTAGCGGCCAAGCGTGAAATCCTGGCCGATCCGAAGTACGGAAGCCAGATCCTGGCTAAATTCATGAACCACGTGATGGAAAGCGGCAAGAAGGCCGTGGCCGAGCGCATCGTTTACGGCGCTCTGGAAACCGTCAAGCAGCGCAAGAACGTCGATCCCCTGGAAACCTTCGAGAAAGCACTCGACGCCATCGCTCCGCTGGTCGAAGTGAAGTCCCGCCGTGTCGGCGGTGCTACCTACCAGGTTCCGGTCGAAGTTCGCCCGTCCCGCCGTAACGCCCTGGCCATGCGCTGGCTGGTGGATTACGCGCGCAAGCGTGGTGAGAAGTCCATGGCTCTGCGTCTGGCAGGCGAGCTGATCGACGCTGCCGAAGGCAAGGGCGCCGCTGTGAAGAAGCGTGAAGACGTGCACCGCATGGCCGAAGCCAACAAGGCCTTCTCGCACTACCGTTTCTAAGAAGCGCATTCATCTAGCGAGGACCCTACCGTGGCCCGTACTACACCTATCAACCGCTACCGTAATATCGGTATCTGCGCCCACGTGGATGCCGGTAAGACCACCACCACCGAGCGGGTACTGTTCTACACCGGCGTGAACCACAAGCTCGGCGAAGTGCACGACGGTGCCGCGACCACCGACTGGATGGTGCAGGAGCAGGAGCGTGGTATCACCATCACCTCCGCTGCCGTGACCACCTTCTGGAAGGGTTCGCGCGGCCAGTACGACAACTACCGCGTCAACGTGATCGATACCCCCGGTCACGTGGACTTCACCATTGAAGTAGAGCGCTCCCTGCGCGTTCTCGACGGCGCTGTCGTGGTGTTCTGCGGCACCTCCGGCGTTGAGCCGCAGTCGGAAACCGTATGGCGTCAGGCCAACAAGTACGGCGTTCCGCGTATCGTCTACGTCAACAAGATGGACCGCCAGGGCGCTAACTTCCTGCGCGTGGTCGAGCAGATCAAGAAGCGCCTGGGTCACACCCCGGTGCCGGTCCAGCTGGCCATCGGTGCCGAGGAGAACTTCGTCGGTCAGGTCGACCTGATCAAGATGAAGGCGATCTACTGGAACGACGAAGACAAGGGCATGACCTACCGCGAGGAAGAGATTCCGGCGGAGATGGTTGACCTTGCTGCCGAATATCGCTCGAACATGGTCGAGGCAGCCGCCGAAGCCAACGAAGAGCTGATGAACAAGTACCTCGAAGAGGGCGATCTGACCAACGAGGAGATCAAGGCAGGCCTGCGTCAGCGCACCCTGGCTTGTGAGATCGTTCCGGCCGTCTGCGGTTCTTCGTTCAAGAACAAGGGCGTCCCGCTGGTTCTCGACGCCGTGATCGACTACCTGCCGGCTCCGGACGAAGTTGACGCCATCAAGGGCGTTCATCCGGATGACGACGAGAAGGTCGACGAGCGCAAGTCGTCCGACGACGAGCCGTTCGCAGCTCTGGCGTTCAAGATCGCCACCGACCCCTTCGTTGGTACCCTGACCTTCGTTCGCGTCTACTCGGGCGTGCTGTCTTCCGGCGACTCGGTGGTCAACTCGGTCAAGGGCAAGAAAGAGCGCGTCGGCCGTATGGTGCAGATGCAGGCCAACCAGCGCGACGAGATCAAGGAAGTCCGCGCCGGCGACATCGCGGCCCTGATCGGCATGAAGGACGTCACCACCGGTGACACCCTGTGCGATCTCGAGAAGCAGATCGTCCTCGAGCGCATGGACTTCCCGGAGCCGGTAATTCACGTTGCCGTCGAGCCGAAGACCAAGGCCGACCAGGAAAAGATGGGCATTGCTCTGGGCAAGCTGGCCCAGGAAGACCCGTCGTTCCGCGTCAAGACCGACGAAGAGTCCGGTCAGACCATCATTGGCGGCATGGGTGAGCTGCACCTGGATATCATCGTTGACCGCATGAAGCGCGAGTTCAACGTTGACGCCAACATCGGCAAGCCGCAGGTGGCCTACCGCGAAACCATCTCCAAGGATGGCGTCGAGATCGAAGGCAAATTCGTTCGCCAGTCCGGCGGTCGTGGCCAGTTCGGTCACTGCTGGATCCGCTTCTCGGCTCCGGACGTGGACGATAAGGGCAACATCACCGAAGGCCTGGTCTTCACCAACGAGGTCGTGGGTGGTGTGGTTCCGAAGGAATACATCCCGGCGATCCAGAAGGGTATCGAAGAGCAGATGAAGAACGGCGTTGTTGCCGGCTATCCGCTCATCGGCCTGAAGGCGGCCGTGTTCGATGGTTCCTACCACGACGTCGACTCCAACGAGATGGCGTTCAAGATCGCTGCCTCCATGGCAACCAAGCAGCTGGCCCAGAAAGGCGGCGGCAAGGTTCTCGAGCCGATCATGAAGGTCGAGGTCGTGACTCCGGAGGAGTACATGGGTGACGTGATGGGTGACCTGAACCGTCGTCGTGGCCTGATCCAGGGTATGGATGACAGCGTGTCCGGCAAGGTCATTCGCGCCGAAGTTCCGCTGGGCGAGATGTTTGGCTACGCTACCGACGTACGTTCCATGTCCCAGGGTCGCGCGAGCTACTCCATGGAATTCTCCAAATACGCCGAAGCTCCGTCGAACATCGTCGAAGCACTGGTTAAGAAGCAAGCTTGATTCAGCCCTTTTAGCAAGAGGTTCACTGTCGTGGCTAAAGAGAAATTTGAACGTAACAAACCGCACGTCAACGTCGGCACCATCGGTCACGTCGACCATGGCAAGACCACTCTGACCGCTGCCCTGACCAAGGTCTGCGCGGACACCTGGGGTGGCGCTGCTCGTGACTTCTCCCAGATCGACAACGCTCCGGAAGAGAAGGCTCGCGGTATCACCATCAACACCTCGCACGTCGAGTACGATTCCGCCATCCGTCACTACGCTCACGTTGACTGCCCGGGTCACGCTGACTACGTGAAGAACATGATCACCGGTGCTGCCCAGATGGACGGCGCGATCCTGGTTTGCTCCGCTGCCGACGGCCCCATGCCGCAGACCCGCGAGCACATCCTGCTGTCCCGTCAGGTAGGCGTTCCCTACATCGTCGTGTTCCTGAACAAGGCCGACATGGTCGACGACGCCGAGCTGCTGGAACTGGTCGAGATGGAAGTTCGCGACCTGCTGAGCACCTATGACTTCCCGGGTGACGACACCCCGATCGTCATCGGTTCCGCTCTGATGGCCCTGAACGGTCAGGACGACAACGAGATGGGTACCTCCGCCGTGCGCAAGCTGGTGGAAACCCTGGACTCCTACATTCCGGAGCCGGTGCGTGCCATCGACCAGCCGTTCCTGATGCCGATCGAGGACGTGTTCTCGATCTCCGGCCGCGGCACCGTGGTGACCGGTCGCGTCGAGCGCGGCATCGTCAAGGTGGGCGAGGAAGTGGAAATCGTCGGCATCCGTCCGACCACCAAGACCACCTGCACCGGCGTGGAGATGTTCCGCAAGCTGCTCGACGAAGGTCGTGCCGGCGAGAACATCGGCGCCCTGCTGCGCGGCACCAAGCGTGAGGACGTCGAGCGTGGCCAGGTTCTGGCCAAGCCGGGCACCATCAAGCCGCACACCAAGTTCGAAGCCGAAGTGTACGTGCTGTCCAAGGAAGAAGGCGGTCGTCACACCCCGTTCTTCAAGGGCTACCGTCCGCAGTTCTACTTCCGTACCACCGACGTGACCGGTAACTGCGAACTGCCGGAAGGCGTCGAGATGGTCATGCCGGGCGACAACGTCAAGATGGTTGTCACCCTGATCGCCCCGATCGCCATGGAAGACGGCCTGCGCTTCGCCATCCGCGAAGGCGGTCGTACCGTCGGCGCCGGCGTGGTTGCCAAGATCATCGAGTAATCGACGATCTCTGAACGAGAAGGCCCCCGCCTGGTGCGGGGGCCTTCTCGTTTCTGCTCATTTGTTGACACCCCCAAGGGGCATCCGTACAATTGCGCCTCCTTTTACCGGGCGTATTCCGCTTGGTGGGAATAGCATAGAGTCTGAGGTCAAAATGCAAAACCAACAAATCCGTATTCGGTTGAAGGCTTTTGACCACCGCCTGATCGATCAATCTACCCAGGAAATCGTGGAAACCGCGAAACGTACTGGTGCTCAGGTCCGTGGTCCGATCCCCCTGCCGACCCGCAAGGAGCGGTTCACCGTGCTGATTTCTCCGCACGTCAACAAGGATGCGCGTGATCAGTACGAAATTCGTACTCACAAGCGTGTGCTCGACATCGTTCAGCCGACCGACAAGACCGTCGACGCGCTGATGAAGCTCGACCTTGCTGCTGGCGTCGAAGTACAGATCAGCCTCGGCTGAAATCCATCCCCGGATTTCGGTCGTGTAACGCTCTGAAATGGGCGGCCATAGCGGGTGAAAGCCCCGTACACTCAAGAGGTTCAAGACATGACTATTGGTGTAGTCGGTCGTAAGTGCGGCATGACCCGCATTTTCACCGAAGAAGGTGTCTCTATTCCGGTTACGGTCATCGAGGTCGAGCCGAATCGCGTCACCCAGTTCAAGAATGAAGAGAGCGATGGCTATCGCGCCGTACAGGTGACTGTCGGCGAGCGTCGCGCTTCCCGTGTGACCAAGGCTCAGGCCGGTCACTTCGCCAAGGCCAGCGTTGCTGCCGGTCGCGCCGTTCTGGAATTCCGCCTCGAAGAAGGCGAGTTCAAGGCTGGCGACCAGCTCACCGTTGAGCAGTTCCAGGCAGGCCAGTTGGTCGACGTGACCGGCCAGTCCAAGGGTAAAGGCTACGCCGGTACCATCAAGCGCTGGAACTTCCGCGGCCAGGACAACACCCACGGCAACTCCGTTTCTCACCGTGCTCCGGGTTCCATCGGCCAGTGCCAGACTCCTGGTCGAGTGTTCAAGGGCAAGAAGATGTCCGGTCACCTGGGCGCCGAGCGCGTGACCGTGCAGTCCCTGGAAGTTGTTCGTGTCGATGCCGAGCGCAATCTGCTGCTGGTCAAGGGCGCTGTCCCGGGTGCCACTGGCGGTGACGTGATCGTGCGTCCGGCTGCCAAGGCTTAAGGGGAGATTCGAGAGATGCAACTGAATGTGAACGGTGCGCAGGCGATCGAAGTCTCCGAGCGTACCTTTGGTGGCGAGTTCAACGAGACCCTGGTGCACCAGGCTGTCGTCGCCTACATGGCTGGCGGTCGTCAGGGCTCCCGCGCCCAGAAGACCCGCGCCGAAGTGCGTGGCGGTGGCAAGAAGCCGTGGCGTCAGAAGGGGTCGGGCCGTGCCCGTGCCGGTTCCAGTCGCAGCCCGATCTGGCGTGCCGGTGGCGTGACTTTCGCCGCCAAGCCGCAGGATCACGCGCAGAAGCTCAACAAGAAGATGTACCGTGCCGCCCTGCGCTCGATCCTGAGCGAACTGGTGCGCCAGGAGCGTCTGGTCGTTGTTGAGGACTTCGCCGTGGACGCGCCGAAGACCAAGGCTCTGGTAAGCAAGCTGGGTACTCTGGGTCTGAGCGACGTGCTGATCGTGACCGACGCTGTCGACGAGAACCTGTACCTGGCAGCGCGCAACCTGCCGCACGTCGACGTCCGTGACGTGCAGGGTTCCGACCCGGTCAGCCTGATCGCCTACGACAAGGTGCTGGTCACCGTGTCCGCCGTGAAGAAATTCGAGGAGCTGCTGGGATGAACCAGGAACGCGTATTCAAAGTGCTGGTTGGCCCGCACATCTCCGAGAAGGCCACGACCCTTGCCGATGGCAAGAGCCAGTTCGTTTTCAAGGTTGCCACCGACGCAACCAAGCTGGAAATCAAGAAGGCCGTCGAAAGCCTGTTCGGCGTCAAGGTCGAGCGCGTCAGCACCCTGAACGTCAAGGGCAAGACCAAGCGCACCGCGCGTGGCTTCGGTAAGCGCAACGACTGGAAAAAGGCGTACATCGCCCTCCAGCCGGGCCAGGACCTCGATTTCACCAGCGGCGCCGCTGAGTAAGGTAGGAGTGCATCATGGCAATCGTTAAGTGCAAGCCGACTTCCGCTGGCCGCCGTTTCGTGGTCAAGGTTGTCAATGCCGACCTGCACAAGGGCGCTCCGTACGCTCCGCTGGTCGAGAAGAAGAGCAAGACCGGTGGTCGTAACAACAACGGTCGCATCACCACCCGCCACATCGGCGGTGGTCACAAGCAGCACTACCGTCTGGTCGACTTCCGTCGCGACAAGGATGGCATCCCCGCCATCGTCGAGCGCGTGGAATACGATCCGAACCGTACTGCCCACATCGCCCTGCTGAAGTACGCGGACGGCGAGCGTCGTTACATTATCGCGCCGAAGGGCGTGAGCGCTGGCGACCAGCTGATCTCCGGTGCCCACGCGCCGATCAAGGCTGGCAACAGCCTGCCGCTGCGCAATATTCCGGTCGGCTCCACCATTCACGGTATCGAGCTGAAGCCGGGCAAGGGTGCCCAGATCGCGCGTTCCGCCGGTGCATCCGTGCAGCTGGTCGCTCGTGAAGGTGCCTACGTGACCCTGCGTCTGCGCTCCGGCGAGATGCGCAAGGTCCTGGCCGAGTGCCGCGCTACCCTGGGCGAAGTCTCGAACTCCGAGCACAGCCTGCGTTCGCTGGGCAAGGCCGGCGCCAAGCGCTGGAAAGGTGTCCGTCCGACCGTTCGTGGTGCCGCCATGAACCCGGTTGACCACCCGCATGGTGGTGGTGAAGGTCGTACCTCCGGTGGCCGTCATCCGGTATCGCCGTGGGGCTTCCCGACCAAGGGCGCGAAGACCCGTTCCAACAAGCGCACCGACAACATGATTGTCCGTCGCCGCAAGTAACGTAGAGGGATACGACAGTGCCGCGTTCTCTGAAAAAAGGTCCGTTTATCGATCTTCACCTCATCAAGAAGGTCGAAGTGGCGGTGGAAAAGAGCGACCGTAAGCCGATCAAGACCTGGTCGCGTCGTTCGATGATCCTGCCGCAGATGGTCGGTCTGACCATCGCCGTGCATAACGGTCGTCAACATGTCCCGGTTCTGGTGAACGAAGACATGGTCGGCCACAAACTGGGCGAGTTTGCCGCTACCCGCACCTATCGCGGTCATGTGGCCGACAAGAAAGCCAAGCGTTAAGGGGTAAGGAAATGGAAGTAGCCGCTAAGTTGTCGGGCGCTCGCATCTCCGCCCAGAAAGCCCGCTTGGTCGCCGACCAGATCCGCGGGAAGAAGGTGGGTGAAGCGCTCAACCTGCTGGCATTCAGCAGCAAGAAAGCCGCCGCCGTCATCAAGAAAGTGCTGGAATCGGCCGTGGCCAACGCCGAGCACAACGAAGGCGCCGACGTGGACGACCTGAAGGTCTCCACCGTCTACGTCAACGAAGGGCGCTCGCTGAAGCGCATCATGCCGCGCGCCAAGGGCCGTGCTGATCGCATCGTCAAGCGGTCTTGCCATATCACTGTCAAGGTTGCGGACAAGTAACGGAGTCGATCAGATGGGTCAGAAAGTACATCCCACTGGCATTCGCCTGGGCATCGTCAAGGAGCACACCTCGGTCTGGTACGCTGACAAGCGTACCTACGCCGACTACCTGTTCACCGACCTCAAGGTCCGTGAATACCTCCAGGACAAACTAAAAAGCGCGTCCGTGAGCCGTATCGACATCGCTCGTCCGGCTCAGACTGCACGCATCACCATCCACACCGCTCGTCCCGGCATCGTGATCGGCAAGAAGGGTGAAGATGTTGAGAAGCTGCGTCAGGACCTGACCAAGCAGATGGGTGTGCCGGTGCACATCAACATCGAAGAGATCCGCAAGCCGGAACTCGACGGTTTGCTGGTTGCGCAGAGCGTAGCTCAGCAGCTGGAGCGTCGCGTGATGTTCCGTCGCGCCATGAAGCGCGCCGTGCAGAACGCCATGCGCATTGGTGCCAAGGGCATCAAGATCCAGGTGAGTGGTCGTCTGGGCGGTGCGGAAATCGCCCGTACCGAATGGTACCGCGAAGGTCGTGTGCCCCTGCACACCCTGCGTGCCGACATCGACTATGCCACCTACGAAGCGCACACCACCTACGGTGTGATCGGCGTCAAGGTTTGGATCTTCAAGGGCGAGGTCATCGGTGGCCAGCACGAAGAGCTCAAGCCGCAAGCGCCTGCGCCTCGCAAAAAAGCTGCTAAGTAAGAGGAGTACGCAACATGCTGCAACCCAAGCGTACAAAATTCCGCAAGCAGATGACTGGCCACAACCGTGGTCTGGCTCAGCGCGGTAGCAAGGTCAGCTTCGGCGAGTTCGCGCTGAAGTCTGTTAGCCGTGGTCGTCTCACCGCACGTCAGATCGAGGCCGCACGTCGCGCCCTGACCCGTCACGTCAAGCGTGGCGGCAAGATCTGGATCCGCGTGTTCCCCGACAAGCCTGTCACCAAGAAGCCCCTCGAAGTTCGTATGGGTAAAGGTAAGGGTGGCGTCGAGTACTGGGTAGCCCTGATCCAACCGGGCAAGGTCCTGTACGAGATCGAAGGCGTTTCCGAAGAGCTGGCTCGCGAGGCTTTCGCCCTGGCTGCTGCAAAGCTGCCGCTCGAGACCACCTTTGTTAAGCGGACGGTGATGTGATGAAAGCGAACGAACTTCGTGAAAAATCCGTTGAGCAGCTGAACGAGCAACTGCTCGGCCTGCTGCGCGACCAGTTCAATCTGCGCATGCAGAAGGCAACTGGCCAGTTGGGGCAGTCTCACCTGCTCTCGCAAGTGAAGCGCGACATCGCTCGCGTGAAAACTGTGCTCAACCAGCAAGCAGGTAAGTAATCATGGCTGAAGCTCAGAAGACCGTCCGTACGCTGACCGGCAAAGTCGTCAGCGACAAAATGGACAAGACCATCACCGTCCTGATCGAGCGCCGCGTGAAGCACCCGATCTACGGTAAATACGTGAAGCGTTCGACCAAGCTGCACGCCCACGACGAAAGCAACCAGTGCCGCCTGGGTGACCTGGTCACCATTCGCGAGACTCGTCCGCTGGCCAAGACCAAGGCCTGGACCCTGGTCGAAATCGTCGAACGTGCCGTGGAAGTCTAAGGACTAAGGGTCGGAGAAAGATATGATTCAGACTCAATCCATGCTCGACGTCGCCGATAACAGCGGTGCTCGTCGCGTGATGTGCATCAAGGTCCTGGGTGGTTCGCACCGTCGTTACGCCGGTATTGGCGACATCATCAAGGTCACCGTGAAGGAAGCGATTCCGCGCGGCAAGGTCAAGAAAGGCCAGGTGATGAGCGCGGTCGTTGTCCGCACCCGTCATGGCGTGCGTCGTCCGGATGGCTCGATCATCCGTTTCGACGGCAACGCCGCGGTCCTGCTGAACAACAAGCAGGAGCCCATCGGCACCCGTATCTTTGGCCCGGTGACTCGTGAACTCCGTACCGAGAAGTTCATGAAGATCGTCTCCCTGGCCCCCGAAGTGCTCTAAGGAGTAGCCGTCATGCAAAAGATTCGTCGTGACGACGAAGTCATCGTCATCGCCGGCAAGGACAAGGGCAAGCGTGGCAAGGTGCTGAAGGTGCTGGCTGACGACCGTCTGGTCGTCGGTGGCGTCAACCTGATCAAGCGCCACACCAAGCCGAACCCGATGCTGGGCGTTCAAGGCGGTATCGTCGAGAAAGAGGCGCCGCTGCACGTTTCCAACGTTGCGATCTTCAACGCCGAAACCAACAAGGCTGACCGCGTTGGCTTCAAGGTCGAAGACGGCAAGAAAATTCGTGTCTTCAAGTCCACCCAGAAGCCGGTTGGCGCTTGAGAAGCATAGGTAAAACACCATGGCACGATTGAAAGATATTTACCGGAACGAAATCGCTCCCAAGCTGAAGGAAGACCTGCAGCTGGCGAACGTGATGGAAATTCCGCGCATCACCAAAATCACCCTGAACATGGGTCTCGGCGAAGCGATCGGTGACAAGAAGGTCATCGAGAACGCGCTGGGCGACATGGAGAAGATCGCTGGCCAGAAGCCGGTGGTCACCTATGCTCGCAAGTCCATCGCTGGTTTCAAGGTCCGCGAGGGCTGGCCGATCGGTATCAAGGTGACTCTGCGTGGCGATCGCATGTACGAATTCCTGGATCGTCTGATCACCATCTCCCTGCCGCGCGTGCGTGACTTCCGCGGCCTGAATGCCAAGTCCTTCGACGGTCGTGGCAACTACAGCATGGGCGTGAAAGAGCAGATCATCTTCCCGGAAATCGATTACGACAAGATCGATGCGCTGCGTGGGATGGACATCACCCTGACCACCACCGCCCGTACCGATGACGAAGGCCGCGCCCTGCTGCGCGCCTTCAAATTCCCGTTCCGCAACTGATTGGAGTAGGAACATGGCCAAAATGAGCATGAAGAACCGTGAGCTGAAGCGTCAGCAAACGGTCGCGAAGTACGCCAAGAAGCGTGCCGAGCTGAAAGCTGTCATTGCCAGCCCGAACTCCACTCCGGAGCAGCGCTGGGAAGCCCTGGTAGCCCTGCAGAAGCAGCCGCGCGATGCGTCGGCCAGCCGTCTGCGCAACCGCTGCCGCATCACCGGTCGTCCGCACGGCTTCTACCGCAAGTTCGGCCTGAGCCGTAACAAGCTGCGTGAAGCCGCCATGCGTGGTGATGTGCCGGGTCTGGTCAAGGCCAGCTGGTAAGACAGACAAGGCTCCCGGGTCCGCCCGGGAGCCCGGTCAAGCGAATCAAGCCCCTCTGGGGCTTGATTCGTTTTTGATCAGTCTCTAGAATGTCTGGCTCGCCTGAGTCCGGCATTCGTGCCCGAGCGCGGGCTAATACAGCCGAAAGGCTTTTTTTTGTTTCAGGAGCATCAAGCCCATGAGTATGCAGGACCCGTTAGCGGACATGCTAACTCGTATCCGTAATGCCCAGATGGCTGAGAAGACTGTGGTGAGCATGCCGTCTTCCAAGCTGAAGGCAGCAGTCGCCAAGGTTCTGAAGGACGAAGGCTACATCGCGGATTACCAGGTCAGCGGCGACATCAAGCAGCAGCTGTCCATCGAGCTGAAGTATTTCGAAGGCAAGCCGGTCATCGAAGAGCTCAAGCGCGTAAGCCGTCCCGGTCTGCGTCAGTACAAGGCTGTCGAGCAGCTGCCGAAAGTTCGCGGCGGTCTCGGCGTTTCCATCGTCTCCACCAACAAGGGTGTGATGACGGATCGCGCTGCTCGCGCTGCCGGTGTCGGCGGCGAAGTACTGTGCACCGTGTTCTAAGGGGGAGTCAGCATGTCTCGCGTTGCTAAGAACCCCGTCAAGCTGCCCGCCGGCGTCGAAATCAAGCTGGCCGGTCAGCAGCTTTCGGTGAAGGGTGCCAAGGGCGCTCTGGAACTGAAGGTGCATCCTTCGGTGGAAGTGATTCAGGAAGAAGGTGAGCTGCGTTTCGCTGCCCGCAACGGCGACCAGCAGACCCGCGCCATGGCCGGTACCACCCGCGCCCTGGTCAACAACATGGTTGTTGGTGTCAGCGAAGGCTTCCAGCGCAAGCTGCAGCTGGTTGGCGTCGGCTACCGTGCTCAGGCCAAAGGTCAGACCCTGTCGCTGGCCCTCGGCTTCTCGCATCCGATCGAGTACGAACTGCCGGAAGGCGTCACTGCCGAAACCCCGAGCCAGACCGAGATCCTGATCAAGGGTGTCGACAAGCAGGTGGTTGGTCAGGTGGCTGCCGAGATCCGCGACTTCCGTCGTCCGGAGCCTTACAAAGGTAAGGGTGTGCGTTACGCCGACGAAGTTGTCCGTCGTAAAGAAGCCAAGAAGAAGTAGGGCATAGCAAATGAGCGACAAGAAAGTTATCCGTCTGCGTCGCGCTCGCCAGGCACGCCTGAAGATGCGCGAGCTGGAGGCCGTACGCCTTTGCGTGTACCGCTCTTCCCAGCACATGTACGCCCAGGTCATCTCGGCCGACGGCGGCAAGGTCCTGGCCAGCGCCTCGACTCTGGACGCGGAGCTGCGTGGCGCTGCCACCGGCAACGTCGAAGCTGCCAAGAAGGTTGGCCTGCTGGTCGCCGAGCGCGCGAAAGCCGCCGGTGTCACCCAGGTGGCATTCGACCGTTCTGGCTTCAAGTACCACGGTCGTGTGAAGGCACTGGCCGATGCTGCTCGTGAAGGCGGGCTGGAGTTCTAAGTTATGGCGAACAACGAGCAGAAGCGCGACGAAGGCTACATCGAGAAGCTGGTTCAGGTTAACCGCGTTGCCAAGACCGTCAAGGGCGGCCGCATCTTCACCTTCACCGCGCTGACCGTGGTGGGTGATGGCAAGGGTCGCGTCGGTTTCGGTCGTGGCAAGTCCCGCGAAGTTCCGGCTGCGATCCAGAAGGCCATGGAAGCTGCGCGCCGCAACATGATCCAGGTCGATCTGAACGGCACCACCCTGCAGTACCCGATCAAGTCCGCCCATGGCGCCTCCAAGGTGTACATGCAGCCGGCTTCGGAAGGTACCGGTGTGATCGCCGGCGGTGCCATGCGCGCCGTCCTGGAAGTGGCCGGTGTGCACAACGTTCTGGCCAAGTGCTACGGCTCGACCAACCCGGTGAACGTGGTGTACGCCACCTTCAAGGGTCTGAAGAGCATGCAGTCTCCGGACTCCGTGGCGGCCAAGCGTGGCAAGAGCGTCGAGGAGATTCTCTGATCATGTCGAATGCCAAGATCAAGGTCACGCTGATCAAGAGCGTGAACGGCCGTCTGGCCAACCACAAGGCGTGCGTCAAGGGCCTCGGCCTGCGTCGCATCAACCACACCGTAGAGGTCCTGGACACCCCCGAGAATCGCGGGATGATCAACAAGGCCTACTACCTGCTGCGTGTGGAGGGTTAATCCATGCAACTGAACGATCTGCGTTCCGCGCCGGGTGCCCGTCGCGAGAAGCTGCGTCCGGGCCGTGGTATCGGTAGCGGCCTGGGCAAGACCGGTGGCCGCGGCCACAAGGGCCAGACCTCGCGTACCGGCGGCAAGATTGCCCCGGGCTTCGAGGGCGGCCAGCAGCCGCTGCACCGCCGTCTGCCGAAGTTCGGCTTCACCTCCCTGAAGGCCATGGATCGCGCAGAAGTGCGCACCTCCGAGCTGGCCAAGGTGGAAGGCGACGTCGTCACCCTGCAGGCGCTGAAGGATGCCAACGTGATCAACGAAAACGTGCAGCGTGTAAAAGTCATGCTGTCCGGTGATGTTGCACGTGCGGTCACCCTGAAGGGCATCGCCGTCACCAAGGGTGCACGTGCGGCCATCGAAGCAGCTGGCGGCAAAATCGAGGACTAAATGGCTAAGCAAGGTGCTCTCTCCGCGCTCAGCAATGGCGGGCTGTCCGAGCTCTGGGCTCGTTTGCGTTTCCTGTTCATGGCGATCATCGTCTACCGGATCGGCGCGCACATCCCGGTGCCCGGCATCAACCCTGACCGGCTGGCCGAGCTGTTCCGGCAGAACGAGGGGACCATTCTTAGCCTGTTCAACATGTTTTCCGGTGGCGCGCTGGAGCGCATGAGCATCTTTGCACTGGGGATCATGCCGTACATCTCGGCATCGATCATCATGCAGCTGATGACGGCGGTCAGTCCGCAACTGGAGCAGTTGAAGAAGGAAGGTGAGGCTGGTCGACGCAAGATCAGCCAGTACACCCGCTACGGCACTGTTGCCCTGGCGCTGGTCCAGGCCACCGGCATGTCCGTTGGTCTGGCCAGTCAGGGTGTGGCCTTCAGCACCGATTTCGGTTTCCACTTCGTGGCGGTCACCACCTTCGTGGCGGGGGCGATGTTCATGATGTGGCTGGGCGAGCAGATCACCGAACGCGGCATCGGCAACGGCATCTCGATGCTGATCTTTGCCGGTATCGTGGCCGGCCTGCCGTCGGCGATCGGGCAGTCCTTCGAGTCTGCCCGTCAGGGTGATATCAACATCTTCGCCCTGATTGCCATCGGTCTGCTGGCCGTCGCGATCATCGGTTTCGTGGTGTTCATCGAGCGTGGCCAGCGTCGCATCGCGGTGCACTATGCCAAGCGTCAACAGGGCCGTAAGGTCTTCGCGGCGCAGACCAGCCACCTGCCGCTGAAGGTGAACATGGCCGGCGTCATTCCGGCGATCTTCGCCAGCAGCATCCTGCTGTTCCCGGCCTCCCTGGGTGCCTGGTTCGGTCAGGGTGAAGGCATGGGCTGGATGCAGGACATCGCGCAGGCGATCGCGCCCGGTCAGCCGTTGAACATTCTGCTGTTTAGTGCAGGGATCATTTTCTTCTGCTTCTTCTACACGGCGCTGATGTTCAACCCGAAGGACGTGGCGGAAAACCTGAAGAAGTCCGGTGCCTTCATTCCGGGTATCCGTCCCGGCGAGCAGTCGGCGCGCTACATCGATGGCGTTCTGACCCGCTTGACCATGTTCGGTGCTCTGTACATGACGGCCGTATGCCTGCTGCCCCAGTTCCTGGTGGTGGCGGCCAATGTGCCGTTCTACCTTGGCGGGACCTCGTTGCTGATCGTCGTGGTCGTTGTGATGGACTTCATGTCCCAAGTACAATCGCACCTCGTTTCGCACCAGTACGATTCCCTGATGAAGAAAGCCAACCTGAAGGGCTACGGCAGCGGCATGCTGCGCTGACCGTCCCGTAAGGTTCGAGGAGTTGGTGATGAAAGTTCGTGCATCGGTCAAGAAGCTGTGCCGCAACTGCAAGATCGTGCGCCGTGAAGGCGTCGTTCGCGTGATCTGCAGCGCGGAGCCGCGCCACAAGCAGCGCCAAGGCTGAGTGTGATCTGCGAACCAGCCCGGCAGCTAGTGCGCTGCCGGGTTGATTATTTGTTATTACAGCGTTAATATCCACGCCCTTTTCTTGGCTTCCGGGGCGCGGATAGCTGTCAATTGGAGTTTTTCTGAATGGCCCGTATTGCAGGCGTCAACATTCCGGATAACAAACACACTGTTATCTCGCTGACCTACATCTATGGTGTCGGTCGCACCACCGCGCAGAACATCTGCGCCGCCACCGGCGTCAACCCGGCGGCGAAAATCAAGGATCTGAGCGACGAGCAGATCGAGCAGCTGCGTGGCGAAGTCGCCAAGCTCACCACCGAAGGTGACCTGCGCCGCGAAATCAACATGAACATCAAGCGCCTGATGGACCTCGGCTGCTACCGCGGCCTGCGTCACCGTCGCGGCCTGCCGGTTCATGGTCAGCGCACCAAGACCAAC
Source organism: Pseudomonas sp. AN-1 (assembly GCF_034057115.1). Taxonomy (NCBI): domain Bacteria; kingdom Pseudomonadati; phylum Pseudomonadota; class Gammaproteobacteria; order Pseudomonadales; family Pseudomonadaceae; genus Pseudomonas; species Pseudomonas sp. AN-1. The sequence goes on from NZ_CP139195.1 coordinate 3,505,457, forward strand.
GCCCGTACCCGCAAGGGTCCGCGCAAGCCGATCCGCAAGTAATCGCATCCGCGAATCGACAGGAATATAGTCATGGCAAAACCTGCTGCTCGTCCTCGTAAGAAAGTCAAAAAGACGGTGGTTGATGGCATCGCCCACATCCACGCGTCCTTCAACAACACCATCGTGACCATCACCGACCGTCAGGGCAACGCTCTGAGCTGGGCGACTTCCGGTGGTTCCGGTTTCCGCGGCTCGCGCAAGAGCACTCCGTTCGCTGCCCAGGTGGCGGCCGAGCGCGCCGGTCAGGCCGCTCTGGAGTACGGCCTGAAGAACCTCGACGTCAACGTCAAGGGTCCGGGTCCGGGTCGTGAATCCGCCGTGCGTGCCCTGAACGCCTGCGGCTACAAGATTGCCAGCATCACCGACGTGACGCCGATCCCGCACAACGGGTGCCGTCCGCCGAAGAAGCGTCGCGTGTAATAGGAGACAGTGAAGAATGGCTCGTTACATTGGTCCGAAATGCAAACTGTCCCGTCGCGAAGGCACTGACCTGTTCCTGAAGAGCGGCGCCCGCGCTCTGGAATCCAAGTGCAATATCGAAGCGGCCCCCGGTATCCATGGCCAGCGCCGTGGTCGCCTGTCCGAGTACGGCACCCAGCTGCGCGAGAAGCAGAAGGTCCGCCGCATCTACGGCGTGCTGGAGCGTCAGTTCAGCGGTTACTACAAGGAAGCAACCCGTCGCAAGGGTTCGACCGGCGAGAACCTGCTGCAACTGCTCGAGTGCCGCCTGGACAACGTCGTCTACCGCATGGGCTTCGGTGCCACCCGTGCCGAATCCCGCCAGCTGGTTTCGCACAAGGCCATCACCGTCAACGGTCAGACCGTCAACATCCCGTCTTACCAGGTCAAGGCTGGCGACGTCGTCGCTGTCCGTGAAAAGGCCAAGAACCAGCTGCGTATCGCCCAGGCTCTCGAGCTGTGCGCCCAGCGTGGCCGCGTTGAGTGGGTGGAAGTTGATGCCGAGAAGAAGTCCGGCCTGTTCAAGAGCGTGCCGGCTCGCAGCGATCTGTCCGCTGACATCAACGAAAACCTGATTGTCGAGCTCTACTCCAAGTAAGAGCTAGAAAATAGGTGCATCCATGCAGAGTTCGGTAAATGAGTTTCTGACCCCCCGTCACATCGACGTTCAGGTGGTCAGCCCGACCCGCGCCAAGATCACGCTCGAGCCTCTCGAGCGCGGTTTTGGTCACACACTGGGCAACGCGCTGCGTCGCATCCTGTTGTCCTCCATGCCTGGCTGCGCAGTGGTTGAGGCTGAAATCGATGGCGTACTCCACGAGTACAGCGCCATCGAGGGTGTGCAGGAAGATGTGATCGAGATCCTGCTCAACCTGAAAGGCCTGGCCATCAAGCTGCACGGTCGTGATGAAGTGACGCTGACCCTTTCCAAGAAGGGTCCGGGTGCGGTCACCGCTGCCGATATTCAGCTGGATCACGATGTCGAGATCGTGAACGGTGACCACGTCATCGCCAACCTGGCGGACAACGGTGCCCTGAACATGCGTCTGAAAGTGGCGCGCGGCCGTGGCTATGAGCCCGCCGACGCCCGCCAGAGCGACGAGGACGAGAGCCGTTCGATCGGCCGCCTCCAGCTCGACGCCTCGTTCAGCCCGGTCCGTCGCCTGGCCTACGTGGTGGAAAGCGCCCGTGTCGAGCAGCGTACCAACCTGGACAAGCTGGTCCTCGACCTGGAAACCAACGGTACCCTGGATCCCGAAGAGGCCATCCGTCGTGCCGCGACCATCCTGCAGCAGCAGCTGGCCGCGTTCGTCGACCTCAAGGGTGACAGCGCTCCGGTGGTGGAAGAGCAGGAAGACGAGATCGACCCGATCCTGCTGCGCCCCGTCGATGATCTGGAACTGACCGTGCGTTCGGCCAACTGCCTGAAGGCGGAGAACATCTACTACATCGGTGACCTGATCCAGCGCACCGAAGTGGAGCTGCTCAAGACGCCGAACCTGGGCAAGAAGTCCCTGACCGAGATCAAGGACGTTCTGGCTTCCCGCGGTCTTTCCCTCGGCATGCGCCTCGACAACTGGCCGCCGGCAAGTCTGAAAAAGGATGACAAGGCGACTGCCTGATCGTCCCTGATAACCGAACTCAAGGTTTGGTAAGGAATTTCAATCATGCGTCATCGTAAAAGTGGCCGTCACCTGAGCCGCACCAGCGCACACCGCAATGCCATGTTCCAGAACATGGCGGTGTCGCTGTTCGAACACGAGCTGATCAAGACCACCCTGCCCAAGGCGAAGGAGCTGCGTCGCGTTGCCGAGCCGCTGATCACCCTGGCCAAGGAAGACAGCGTCGCCAACCGTCGTCTGGCTTTCGACCGCACCCGCTCCAAGGCTGCTGTCGGCAAGCTGTTCAACGAGCTGGGCAAGCGCTACGCCAACCGTCCGGGCGGCTACCTGCGCATCCTCAAGTGCGGTTTCCGCGCTGGCGACAACGCGCCCATGGCGTACGTCGAGCTGGTTGATCGTCCGGTTGCCGGTGCTGTGGAAGCAGCTGCCGAGTAAGTTCGGGTGATTCACAAGAAGCCGGGCCCAGTGCCCGGCTTTTTGTTGCCCGCGTTTTCTGCCCGGGGCAGAGCCGGCGCGCGCGGCTTGCGGATGCGACAAGGCCGGGCTTGATGCCCGGCCTTGTCGTGTACGGCTGGCGTTCCGCGCAGGAGCTACGCCCGGTCGCGCTCCAGCAGCGGGCCGAGGAAGCGCCCGGTGTGCGATTGCGGCATGGCGGCGACCTGCTCAGGCGTGCCCGTGGCGATGATCTGCCCGCCGCGCGAGCCGCCCTCGGGGCCGAGGTCGACCAGCCAGTCGGCGGTCTTGATCACGTCGAGGTTGTGCTCGATCACCACCACGGTGTTGCCGTGGTCGCGCAGGCGGTGCAGCACGTCGAGCAGTTGCTGGATGTCGGCGAAGTGCAGGCCGGTGGTCGGTTCGTCGAGGATGTACAGGGTCTTGCCGGTATCGCGCTTGGACAGCTCGCGGCTCAGCTTGACCCGCTGCGCCTCGCCGCCGGACAGGGTGGTGGCGCTCTGCCCCAGCTTGATGTACGAGAGGCCCACGTCGATCAGCGTTTGCAGCTTGCGCGCCACCGCCGGCACCGCATCGAAGAATTCGCGCGCTTCCTCGATGGTCATCTCCAGCACCTCGTGGATGTTCCGGCCCTTGTACTTCACCTCGAGGGTCTCGCGGTTGTAGCGCTTGCCCTTGCACACGTCGCACGGCACGTAGATGTCCGGCAGGAAGTGCATCTCCACCTTGATCACCCCGTCGCCCTGGCAGGCCTCGCAGCGCCCGCCCTTGACGTTGAAGGAGAAGCGCCCCGGGCCGTAGCCGCGCGAGCGCGACTCCGGCACCCCGGCGAACAGCTCGCGGATCGGGGTGAACAGTCCGGTGTAGGTGGCCGGGTTGGAGCGCGGCGTGCGGCCGATCGGGCTCTGGTCGATGTCGACTACCTTGTCGAGGTGCTGCAGGCCGTCGAGGCTGGCGTAAGGCGCCGCCTCCTGCGACTCGGCACCGTTCAGCGCATGGGCGGCCAGCGGGAACAGGGTGTTGTTGATCAGCGTCGACTTGCCCGAACCGGACACGCCGGTGACGCAGGTGAACAGGCCGAGCGGGATCTCCAGGTCGACGCTGCGCAGGTTGTTGCCGCGCGCGCCCTTGAGCCGCAGCAGCTTGTTGCGGTCGACGGGCGTGCGCTCGGCCGGGTAGCGGATCTTCGCGCGGCCGGACAGGTACTTGCCGGTCAGCGACTCGGGGTGGGCCATCACCTCGGCCGGGGTGCCCTGGGCGACGATGCGGCCGCCGTGCACGCCGGCGCCCGGGCCGATGTCGACCACGTAGTCGGCCAGGCGGATGGCGTCCTCGTCGTGCTCGACCACGATCACCGTGTTGCCGAGGTTGCGCAGGTGGGTGAGGGTGGCCAGCAGGCGCTCGTTGTCGCGCTGGTGCAGGCCGATCGACGGCTCGTCGAGGATGTACATCACCCCGACCAGGCCGGCGCCGATCTGGCTGGCCAGGCGGATGCGCTGCGCCTCGCCGCCGGACAGGGTGTCGGCGCTGCGCTCCAGGGTCAGGTAGTCGAGGCCGACGTTGACCAGGAACTGCAGGCGCTCGCGGATCTCCTTGAGGATCTTCGCGGCGATCTCGCCGCGCCGGCCGCTCAGGCTGAGATCGGCGAAGTAGTTGCAGGCGTCGCCCACCGGCAGCGCGGTGACCGCCGGCAGGGTCCGCTCGCCGACCCACACGTGGCGCGCCTCGCGGCGCAGGCGGGTGCCACGGCAGTCCGGGCAGGGCTGGGTGCTGAGCAGCTTGGCCAGCTCCTCGCGCACGCTGCTCGACTCGGTCTCGCGGTAGCGGCGCTCCAGGTTGGGCACGATGCCCTCGAACGGGTGGGCGCGCCGGACGATGTCCCCGCGGTCGTTGAGGTAGCGGAACTCCACCTCCTCGCGGCCGCTGCCATGCAGCAGCAGCTTCTGCACCGCCACCGGCAGCGCGTCGAACGGCTCTTCGAGGCTGAAGCCGTAGTGCGCGGCCAGCGAGCCGAGCATCTGGAAGTAGTAGACGTTGCGCCGGTCCCAGCCGCGGATCGCGCCCTCGGCCAGGCTCAGCTCGCCGTTGACCAGCCGGCGCGGGTCGAAGAACTGCTTCACGCCCAGGCCGTCGCAGCTCGGGCAGGCGCCGGCCGGGTTGTTGAAGGAGAACAGTTTGGGCTCCAGCTCGCCGATCGAGTGGCCGCAGTGCGGGCAGGCGAAGCGCGCCGAGAAGATGATCTCCGTGCCGTTCTCCCCCTCCATCGGGGCGACCAGGGCGATGCCGTCGGCCAGCTTGAGGGCGGTCTCGAAGGATTCGGCCAGGCGCTGCTGCAGGTCGCCGCGCACCTTGAAGCGGTCGACCACCACGTCGATGCTGTGCTTCTTCTGCTTGTCGAGCCTGGGCAGCTCGTCCAGCTCAAAGAGCCTGCCGTCGACTCGTGCGCGCACGAATCCCTGGGCGCGCAGCTCCTCGAACACCGACAGGTGCTCGCCCTTGCGCTCGCGGATCACCGGAGCCAGCAGCATCAGCTTGCTGCCTTCGGCGAGGGCCAGCACCTGGTCGACCATCTGGCTGACCGTCTGCGCCTCCAGCGGCACGTCGTGCTCCGGGCAGCGCGGGGTGCCGACGCGGGCGTAGAGCAGGCGCAGGTAGTCGTAGATCTCGGTGATGGTGCCGACCGTCGAGCGCGGGTTGTGCGAGGTGGACTTCTGCTCGATGGAGATCGCCGGCGACAGGCCCTCGATGGTGTCGACGTCGGGCTTCTCCATCATCGACAGGAACTGGCGGGCGTAGGCCGACAGCGATTCCACGTAGCGGCGCTGGCCCTCGGCGTACAGGGTATCGAAGGCCAGCGACGACTTGCCCGAGCCGGACAGGCCGGTGATGACGATCAGCTTGTCGCGCGGCAGGGTGAGGTCGATGTTCTTCAGGTTGTGGGTGCGCGCCCCACGGATCAGGATCTGGTCCACTGCAGCCTCGCATGGCGGGCGGAAAAGCCCGGAGTATACGGCTGCCGTCTGCCGGGCGGCAAAGCGCCGCGCCTGTGCCGGCGGCGGCGGTGCTGCTAGAATTGCGCCCCCGTTTTTCGAGGTGAAGTCATGCACGATCCGCACTCCGAGCGCATGAGTCCGACCGAGCAGCGTGCGGCTGCCGGTCTGGCCTCGGTATTCGCCTTCCGCATGCTCGGCATGTTCATGGTGCTGCCGGTGCTGGCGACCTACGGCCAGGATCTGGCCGGTGCCACGCCGTTGCTGATCGGCCTGGCCATCGGCGCCTACGGCCTGACCCAGGCCGTGCTGCAGATCCCCTTCGGCATCCTCTCCGACCGCATCGGCCGCCTGCCGGTGATCTACGTCGGCCTGCTGATCTTCGCCGCCGGCGCGGCGCTGGCGGCCAGCGCCGACTCCATCTGGGGGGTGATCGCCGGCCGGGTGCTGCAGGGCGCCGGCGCCATCTCGGCGGCGGTGATGGCGCTGCTCTCCGATCTCACCCGCGAGCAGCACCGCACCAAGGCCATGGCCATGATCGGCATGAGCATCGGCCTGTCGTTCGCCGCCGCCATGGTCATCGGCCCGCTGCTGACCCGCGCCTTCGGTCTGGCCGGGCTGTTCTGGGTCACCGCCGGCATGGCCCTGTTCGGCATCCTGATCATCGCCGTGCTGGTGCCCAGGCCGCAGAGCGCCCTGCAGCACCGCGAGTCCGGCGTGGCCCGCCAGGCGCTGTGGCCGACCTTGCGCGATGGCCAGCTGCTGCGCCTGGACTTCGGCATCGCCGCGCTGCACGCCATCCTGATGGCCAGCTTCGTCGCCCTGCCGCTGGCGCTGGTCGAGCAGGGCGGGCTGCCGAAGGAGGAGCACTGGTGGGTCTACCTGGTCGGCCTGCTGGTCGGCTTCTTCGCCATGATTCCGTTCATCATCTACGGCGAGAAGCGCCGGCAGATGCGCCGCGTGCTGGTCGGTGCGGTCGGCGTGCTGCTGCTCTGCGAGCTGTTCTTCTGGCAGCTCGGCAACAGCCTGGTCGCGCTGGTGATCGGCACCCTGGTGTTCTTCACCGCCTTCAACCTGCTGGAGGCCTCGCTGCCGTCGCTGATCAGCAAGATGGCACCGGCCGGCGGCAAGGGCACGGCGATGGGCGTGTATTCCACCAGCCAGTTCCTCGGCGCCGCCCTCGGCGGCCTGCTCGGCGGCTGGCTGTTCCAGCAGGGCGGGGTGGCCGCCGTGTTCCTCGGCTGTGCGCTGCTCGCTGCCCTGTGGCTGGGGTTTGCTGCTACTATGCGCGAACCGCCGTATGTGACCAGTCTGCGCCTGTCGCTGTCGCCCGAAGCGCTGCGCGAGGCGGGGCTGGTAGAGCGTCTGAAGGCAGTGCCCGGCGTGGCCGATGCTGTCGTGGTGGCCGAGGAGGCCGCCCTGTATGTCAAGCTGGATGCCCAACAAGTGGATCGCACGTCCATCGAGCGCCTGGTCAATCCGGCGCCGACGTGCTGAAGCCTTAGGAGAAAGTCATGGCTCGCGGAGTCAACAAAGTCATTCTGGTGGGTAACGTCGGGGGCGACCCGGAAACCCGTTACCTGCCCAACGGCAATGCAGTGACCAACATCACCCTGGCCACCAGCGACAGCTGGAAGGACAAGCAGACCGGCCAGCTGCAGGAGCGCACCGAGTGGCACCGGGTGGTGTTCTTCGGCAAGGTCGCCGAGATCGCCGGCGAGTACCTGCGCAAGGGCTCCCAGGTCTACGTCGAGGGCCGCCTGCAGACCCGCAAGTGGCAGGACCAGTCCGGCCAGGACCGCTACACCACCGAGATCGTGGTCGACATGGGCGGCCAGATGCAGCTGCTCGGCAGCCGCGGCGGCAACGCCGAGGGCGGTGACTACGCCCAGCGTCCGGCGCGCCCGCAGCGCGAGCCGCAGCAGCAGGCGCCGCGCGAGTCGCGTCCGGCCCCGCAGCAGCCGGCCGCCCAGCCGGCGCCGGACTACGACAGCTTCGACGACGATATCCCGTTCTGAGCCGAGGCAGTCCATCACCATGCGCATGCGCCTGATGCTGCTGGGCGGCGGTAATGCCCTGGGACAGGCGCTGCTGCGCCAGGGGGCTGAAGAGAACGTCGAGTTCCTCGCCCCGGTGCCGCCGCCGCAGGGCTGGGACCCGGCCAGCCTGACCGTGCTGCTCGACGAGCAGCGCCCGGACGCGCTGGTCAACTTGGCCTACTACCACGACTGGTTCCAGGCCGAGCAGATCGAGGCCGAACGGCTGTTCGTCCAGGAGCGCGCCATCGACCGCCTGGCCGAGCTGTGCCTGCACCACGAGATCGTCCTGCTGCAGCCGTCCAGCTACAAGGTGTTCGACGGCGCCCGCGCCACCGCCTACAGCGAGAAGGACGACATCCACCCGCTGAGCCTGCGCGGCCAGGCGCTATGGCACTTCGAGCAGAGCGTGCGGGCCATCTGCCCGCGGCACATCCTGCTGCGTTTCGGCTGGCTGCTCGACGAGAGTCCGGAGGGGCGCATGGGCCGTCTGCTCCGGTGGGCGGAGAGCGGCGAGCCGCTGTGCCTCGCCGACGACCGACGCGGCAACCCGACCCCGGTGGACGACGCCGCGCGGGTGATCCTCGCGGTGCTCAAGCAGCTCGACTGCAATGCGCCGCTGTGGGGCACCTACCACTATGGCGGCATCGAGGCGACCACCAGCCTGGCCATGGGCCAGGCCACCCTGGCCGAGGCGCGCCGCCATCGCCCGGACATCCCCCAGGACTTCACCCCGCAGGCCCACGCCGAGCGTCCCGACGCGCCGGAAGAACCGCAGCATGCGGTGCTCGCCTGCCGGAAGATCCTCAACACCTTCGGCATCAAGCCGCGCGCCTGGCGCGCCGCCCTGCCGGCCGTCGTGGACCGCTACTACCGTCATGTCTGATACCCTGATCCTGGTCACCGGCGGCGCCGGCTTCATCGGCTCGCACCTGGCCGATGCCCTGCTGGCGCGCGGCCACCGCGTGCGCGTGCTGGACAACCTGTCCACCGGCAAGCGCGCCAACCTGCCGCTGGACAACCCGCGCCTCGAGCTGGTCGAGGGCGACGTGGCCGACATCGGGGCGGTGCGGGCGGCGCTGGCTGGTTGCACCGCGGTGGCCCACCTGGCGGCGGTGGCCTCGGTGCAGGCCTCGGTGGACGATCCGGTCGGCACCCACCAGAGCAACTTCATCGGCACCCTCAACCTGTGCGAGGCCATGCGCGAGCAGGGCGTGCGCCGGGTGCTGTTCGCCTCCAGCGCGGCGGTGTACGGGCAGAACGGCGAAGGCACGGCCATCGACGAGGACACCCCCAAGGCGCCGCTGACCCCCTACGCCGCGGACAAGCTGGCCAGCGAGCATTACCTCGACTTCTACCGCCGCCAGCATGGCCTGGAACCGGCGATCTTCCGCTTCTTCAACATCTTCGGCCCGCGCCAGGATCCGTCCTCGCCGTATTCCGGGGTGATCAGCATCTTCGCCGAGCGCGCGCTGGCCGGCCTGCCGATCAGCGTGTTCGGCGACGGCGAGCAGACCCGCGACTTCGTCTACGTTGCCGACCTGGTGACGCTGCTGGTGCAGGCGCTGGAGGCGCCGCAGGTGGAAGCGGGGGCGGTGAACGTCGGCCTCGATCGCGCCACCAGCCTCAACCAGCTGCTGGCGGCGCTGGCGGACATCCTCGGTAACCTGCCGCCGGTGACCCATGGCGAGGCGCGTGCCGGCGATATCCGCCACTCGCGGGCGGACAACCGGCGCCTGCTGGCGCGCTTCGTCTTCTCCGAGCCGACACCGCTGCGCGACGGGCTGGCGCGGCTGCTCGGCCGCTGAGCTGGTGTTGTCCGGCGCCTGTTGCAGCGGGTGGGCGGGATGGCAGAAACGACAAAGGCACCTTGCGGTGCCTTTGTCGTTTCTATCGCCGCTGGGGTGACGGGATCAGAACTTGTAGCCGAGGCCGACCATGTAGACCCACGGGTCGATGTCGACGTCGACGCTGACCTTGCCAGCACCTGCCAGATCGGCAGTGGCTTCGGTGTCGATGTCGATCCAGCGCAGCTGGGCGTTGAGCATGATGTTGTCGCTCAGCATGAAGTCGGCGCCGACCTGGGCTGCCAGGCCCCAGGAGTCGTCCAGCTCGAGGTTGCTGAAGCCTTGGCCGGTACGAGTGCTGTTCAGGTCTTCGTCGAAGAAGGTGGTGTAGTTGATGCCCAGGCCGACATAGGGCTGCACGGTGGACTTGCTGTCCAGCGGGTAGTAGACGGCGCTGAGGGTCGGCGGCAGGTGCTTGACGTCGGCGAAGCTGCCATCGAGACCACCCAGACCTTTCAGGCCTACGCTGTGTTCGAACGGAGTGGCGGCCAGCAGCTCGATGCCGACCTTGTCGGTGACCATGTAGACGAAGTTCAGGCCCAGCTGGGTGTCGCTGTCCAGAGTGGCCTGACCACCGAGCGGAGCTCCATTCAGCTTCACAGCAGAGCTGTCTTCGTTCGGGTCGACGGTGATGGCACCAGCGCGGGCGATGATGTCACCAGCCTCGAAAGCCTGGGCAAAGGGAGCAGCGACGGCCAGGGCCAGCAGGGAAGCGGTGAGAGTCTTGCGGATCATGGGAGAACTCCATCCAGATGTTCTGTATCGACTGGTGCCTATGCTAGCGGCCGGCCAGCAGTGGCTGCGTTGATCCAGCTCAACAATGGTCTACAGGAATATCAACGCGTTGCCTCATTCTTGCGGCAGTTCATACGGGCGGATGCGCTCGGCCTGCAGCTGGTAGCCGGCCTCGGCCAGCTCGCTGCTGCTGTGCGCGACGCGCAGCGTTCCCTCGATCCAGAACGGCTGCCAGAGGTCGTCGAGTGCCAGCTCCTGGGTGGTGCGCACGTGGACGATCTGGTTGGAGGGCGGCGGCGGCACGTGGATGCAGGCACCGAACCAGGGCACCAGGAGGAACTCGCGCACCCGACCGGCGGCGTCGAGGTCCAGCGGCACCACGTAGCCGGGGATGCGCACCCGCTGGCCGTCCAGCGCCTCGACCACCGGGGCGGCTGGCGACTGCTGGGCGGCCGCCGGGCCGCTTTCCGCCGCCAGCGCGTCGGCCAGCTGCGAGAGGTCGTGGAAGGCCTGCGGCGGCGGGGGCGGCGGCGCGCCTTCGGGGATCAGCTCCTGCCAGCTCAGGGTGCGCAGCGGCTCGGCCAGCAGCGGGGTGGCCAGCAGGGCCAGGGACAGCAGCAGCGCGCGCAGCATGGCGAATCTCCAGGAGGGGGTCACAGACGGATGCTCAGGCCGTCGACCAGCGACTGCCGGTAGGCGCGCCAGGCCGGCAGCAGGCCGAGCAGCAGGGCGGCGGCGAGGCTGGCGGCGAGCAGCAGCCACTCGCGCGGGCTCGGGGCGGCGAGGGGCAGGAACAGGCCGTGGCGCGCCTGCAGGAAGTCCTGGCCGAGGGCGATGGCCAGGTACAGCAGGGCCAGGCCGAGCAGCAGGCCCGCCAGGGTCAGCACCAGGGCCTCGGCCAGCAGCAGGGCGGCGATCTGCCAGGGGCGGGCGCCGACCGAGCGCAGGATGGCCATCTCGCGGCGGCGCTCGTTGAGGCTGGCCAGCAGCGCGGTGAGCATGCCGACCAGGCCGACCAGCACCACGCAGGCCGACACCGCCAGCAGCGCCTGCTCGGCGGTGCCCATCAGGCTCCATAGCTCCTGCAGGGCGACTCCGGGCAGGATCGCCAGCAGCGGCTCGCCGCGATACTCGTTGAGCGCCCGCTGCACGGCGAAGGTGGCGATGCGGTTGTCGAGGCCGAGCAGCACGGCGGTGATCGCCTGGGGCCTGAGGTCGAGCCGGCGCGCCCGGTCGGCGTCGATGCGCGCCGCGCCGCGCGCCGGCATGCCGCCCTGCCAGTCGACGTGCAGCGCCTCCATGCCGGCCAGGGAGATGTGCAGGGTGCGATCCACCGGGGTGCCGGTGCGCGCCAGGATGCCGGCCACGCGGAACGGCTTGTCGTCGTGGCGGGTCAGGCTGATCGCGCCGACGCCGTGGGCCAGCACGATCTCGTCGCCGAGCCGGTAGCCGAGGGCGCGCGCCACCTCGGCGCCGAGCACCACCTCGAACAGGTCGGCGAACGGCCGGCCCGCGGCCAACTGCAGGGCGCGGTCCTGGCCGTAGCGGTAGTGCGTGAAGTAGTCGGTCGTGGTGCCGAGCACCCGGTAGCCGCGGTGCGAGTCGCCCAGCGACAGCGGGATGGCCCACTTGACCCGCGGCAGCGCGGCGATCTGCTGGTAGCTGTCCCAGCGGATGTTGTTGGTGGCGTTGCCGATGCGGAACACCGAGTAGAGCAGCAGGTTCACCGAGCCGGAGCGGGCGCCGACGATCAGGTCGGTGCCGCTGATGGTGCTGGCGAAGCTGCTGCGGGTTTCCGTGCGCACCCGCTCGACGGCGAGCAGCAGGCCCACCGACAGGGCGATCACCAGCACGGTGAGCAGGGCGGTGGCGCGGCGGTTGGCCAGGCTGGCCAGGGCCAGGCGCAGCAGGTGCATGGCTCAGTCCTCCCTGTGGCTGGCGCGGTTGAGCTGCTGCAGCGCCAGCTCGCGGTCGAACAGCGGTGCCAGGCTGCGGTCGTGGCTGACGAACAGCAGGCTGGTGCCGGCGGCGCGGCATTCGGCGAACAGCAGCTCGAGGAAGGCCGCGCGGGCGTCGGCGTCCAGCGCCGAGGTCGGCTCGTCGGCGATCACCAGCTCCGGCTGGCCGATCAGCGCGCGGGCGGCGGCCACCCGCTGCTGCTGGCCGATCGACAGCTGGTCGGCGCGGCGGCCGTGCAGCCTGGCGTCGAGGCCCAGGTGCTCGAGCAGGCTGCCGGCGGCGGCGCCGACGCTGCCGTGGCGGCGCCGGGCCCGCTCGGCGCGCAGGGCGGAGAAGCGGCAGGGCAGGGCGACGTTGTCGCGCACCGGCAGGAAGGGCAGCAGGTTGAACTGCTGGAAGATGTAGCCGCTGTGGTCGACGCGGAAGCGGTCGCGGGCGCCGGCCGACAGGCGCGCCAGATCCTGGCCGAGCAGGCGCACGCTGCCGCGCTGCGGCAGCTGCACCCCGCCGAGCAGGCCGAGCAGGGTGGTCTTGCCGCTGCCGCTCGGGCCGTGCAGGAACAGGCGTTCGCCGGCCTCCAGGCGGAAGGCCGGGATGTCCAGCAGCTCGGCCTGGCCGGGCCAGGCGAAGCCGAGGTCGACGAGCTCGATCAGCGCAGGATTCATCGGGGGCGGAGGATGGCGGACAGAGCGGACTGCTTACTGGCGCGGGACGCAGCCGTCAAGCCACGGCCGCTCACAGCGCCAGGCGGCTGGCGCCGGCGCGCAGCTCGCCCCCCTGCTGGCCGTGCGGGCCGATCAGCTGCACCTGCAGCCGGGTGGTGGCGGGGAACGCGCGGAACAGCGGGGCCGCGTCGAGGCCGTCGAGGGCCGCGGGCGCGCGACAGGCGAAGCGGTAGTGGACGCTGATGTCGCTGTGGCTGCCGCCGTGCTCATCGTGCGCATGGGCATGGTCGGTGGCGGCGAACAGCGGGCTGTCCAGCTGCTGCCCGGTCAGTCGGCAGTCGGCGGCGGCGGGCAGGGCGAACAGCGCCTGGGGGCGGCCCAGCTGTTCCTGCAGGCGGGCGAGACGCTGGCGCTCCTCGGCGCTACGCGGGGCGTGCTCGAAGCCCAGCAGGTTGGCCGCCGGGCTGCGCAGCTCGAGTTCGAGGGTTGCGCCCTCCAGCGCGACGTCCAGCGCGGCGACGCCATGCTCGTGGCGATCCAGGCTGGCATGGGCGTGGGCATGCTCGTGTTCGTGCTCGCCGGCGATCGCCAGCGGCGACAGGAGGAAGGGCAGGACCAGCAGCAGACGCATGGGGTTCTCTCTCGGTGCTCGAAGGATGGTTACGTTATAACAAGTTTTGCGCCTGGCGGGCCAGCGCCGCTTGGCGGGGACGGGCCGGCATGGGAGCATGCCGCCATCGGCATGAGGAGGCGGGCAATGCGAATTCACGGGCGGATCGGCGACTGGCCGGTGGACCTGACGGTGGAGCTGGACGGCGCGGAATGGGCGCAGTTGCGCGGGTTGCCGGTAGCTGCGGTGGACGAGGCGTACCCGGTCGCCGCGCCGGCGACCGCGCCGTCCGCCAGCGCCGGCGACCGGCTGTGGGCGCTGGCCCAGGAACTGCTGCGCCGCGCCGGGGCGCTGGACGGTCCGCAGCTGTTCGCCGAGCTGAGCGCCCTGGCCGGCGGCGAGGAGGCGGGCAAGCGCCTGCTGGTGCGCCTGCGCCACTGCCCGCAGGTCGAGGTACAGGCCGCTGGCGATGCGCCGGTCTACCGCTGGACCGGCGCGGCGGCCGATCAGTAGAGCGCCTGGTACAGCTTGCGGCGGTAGGTGATCACCAGCGGGTGTTCCTTGCCGAGCAGGTCGAACACCTGCACCAGGGTCTTGCGCGGCAGGTCGTCCCCGTAGCCGCGGTTGCGCATGAACAGGCGCAGCAGGCCGTCCAGCGCGGTCTCGTACTGCTGGCGGGCGAGCTGGTGGATGGCCAGCTGGTAGGCCGCCTCGTCGTCGCCGGCGTCCTGGGCCAGGCGGCTCTTCAGCTCGGCGGCCTCGGGCAGGCTGGCGACCTGGCGCAGGAAGGTCAGCTGGGCGCTGGCGCCGGCCAGCTCCTGCCTGTGCTCGTCGCCCTTCACCGCATCCAGCACCGCCTGCGCCTCGTCCAGCGCGCCGCGCTCGGCCAGGCAGCGCGCGTAGAGGATCAGCGCCGCGGCGTTCTGGTTGTCCTCGGTCAGCAGCTGCTGCAGCAGCTGTTCGGCGGCGGCGATCTGCCCGGCGGCGTACTGGGCGCGGGCGCTGTCCAGCAGGTCGGCCTGCGGCGCGGCCGGCTCCTGCACGTGCGGCTCGAGCATGGCGCGGATCGCCGATTCCGGCTGGGCGCCGGCGAAACCGTCGACCGGCTGGCCATCCTTGAACAGCACCACGGTGGGCAGGCTGCGGATGCCGAAGCGCATGACGATGTCCTGCTCGACGTCGCAGTTGACCTTGGCCAGCAGCAGCTCGCCCTGGTAGCCCTCGGCGATCTTCGCCAGCAGTGGCATCAGCGCCTTGCACGGCGCGCACCACTCGGCCCAGAAGTCCACCAGCACCGGCTTGTGGAAGGAGTTTTCGATCACCAGCTGCTCGAAGCTGGCGGTGGTGACGTCGAAGATGTACGGGGTTGCGCTCATCGGGACTCTCGCAGCGGGTGCCTGCCGCGCAGGCACGGGAAAAGTGCGTGCATGGTAAGTGGGGGCGCGCGCGGCGGGAAGCAAGGGCGGGGGGCACGGCTCAGTGCGGCGGCCGGAAGCGCGGCAGTCGCAGCCCGGGCACCAGCGGCCAGTTGCCCAGCCCGAGGTAGCGCACGCCGCGCGGCGTGTTCTCCGAGGCGTAGAGGACGAAGCGCTCGACCGGCCAGGCGAAGTCGGGGTGCGCCTCGCGCGGGCGGGCGCCGGCATGCCGCACCAGGGTCAGGTGGGCGCGCAGCGGCCGGGTGTCGAGGGCGATGCCGCTGGCCAGCAGGCGCCGCTGCAGTTCGCCGGCCAGCGCCGGCAGCTCCTCGGGCATCCGGCTCGGCTCCAGCCACAGCAGGCCCTGGCGGCCACCGCCGAGACGGTCGAGGCGCAGCTCGAAGGGAGGCGCCTCGATGGCGGCGGCGAGCAGCTGCAGTTCCTCCAGGCGTGCGCTCGGCTGCTGGCCGAGGAAGGCCAGGGTCAGGTGCAGGTTCTCCGCCGCCACCGGCTTGCCGCCCAGACCCAGGCCGTCGCGCCAGGTGCAGATGGCCTCGGCGGTGTCACGCTGGCAGGGCAGGGCGAAGAACAGGCGCAGGGTGTCGGTCGGCATGGCGGCGCTCCCGGGAGGCGGTCCCCTGAGTATCGCCCTGCGCAGCGCGGCCTGCCCGCCGTTCAGCCGCGCTGCGCGTGATACAGGCTGACCTTGCGGAACTCGTGGGGCTCGGCGAGATCCGGCAGGGTGCAGGCATCCAGCACCGCCAGGCGCCGGTACAGCGGATGCTGGAAGTCGCGCACCCGCGAGTCGGCGACCAGCGCCTCGCGGCCGCGCGACAGGAAGGCGTCCAGCAGCGGCAGGTTGGCGCGGTCGTAGAGCACGTCGGCGACCAGGATCAGGTCGAAGCGGTCCGCCTCGGCGAAGAAGTCCGTCGAGTAGCCCAGCTCCACGCCGTTGAGTTCGGCGTTGGCGCGGCAGGCGGCCAGGGCCAGCGGGTCGAGGTCGCAGGCCACCACCTCGGCCGCGCCGGCCCGCGCCGCGGCGATGCCGGCCACCCCGGAGCCGGCGCCGAAGTCGAGCACGCGGCGGCCGCGCACCCACTCGGGTCGTTCGGCCAGCCAGCGCGCCAGCGCCAGGCCGCTCGCCCAGCAGAAGCACCAGTACGGCGGCTCCTCGAGGATGCGCCGGGTCTCCTCGGCGTCGAAGGCGCGGTCCATGTTGGCGGGGTCGATCAGCCACAGGCGCAGATCGCTGCCCGGCAGGTCGCTGCCCGGCAGCGCGGTGGCGGTGAGGCGCGCGGCGCCGAGCAGGGCGCGCAGCGGGTCGAGCAGTTCGGCGGGCGGGACGGGCATGGGCGGCTCCGGGCGGTTGGTCGGGCGCCCTTATAACCCGCCGGCGGCGGCTTGTCTTGGCGATGCCATCGGTTACCATGACCGCCACATCCATCCGCTGGCCGAACCACCATGCACTGTCCCTTCTGCGGCGCCCACGACACCAAGGTCATCGACTCGCGACTGGTCGCCGAGGGCCAGCAGGTGCGCCGGCGTCGCGAGTGCCTGGCCTGCCAGGAGCGCTTCACCACCTTCGAGACCGCCGAGCTGGTGATGCCGCGGCTGATCAAGTCCGACGGCACCCGCCAGCCGTTCGACGAGGACAAGCTGCGCGCCGGCATGCAGCGCGCGCTGGAGAAGCGCCCGGTCAGCGTCGAGCGCCTCGAGGAGGCGATCGCCCACATCAAGCACAAGCTGCGCGCCACCGGCGAGCGCGAGGTCAGGTCGCGGGTGGTCGGCGAACTGGTGATGGACGAGCTGCGCCGCCTCGACGAGGTGGCCTACATCCGCTTCGCCTCGGTCTACCGCCACTTCCAGGACCTCGACCAGTTCCGCGAGGAAATCGAGCGCCTGTCCCGCGAACCCAGCAAGGGTTGATTCCATGCAAGATGCTGCAAGGGCCTGCGACCAGGCCTACATGGCGCGCGCGCTCGAGCTGGCGCGCCGTGGCCTGTTCTCCACCCATCCCAACCCGCGCGTCGGCTGCGTGCTAGTCGCCGCCGGCGGCGAGATCGTCGGCGAAGGCTGGCATGTGCGCGCCGGCGAGCCGCACGCCGAAGTGCACGCCCTGCGCCAGGCCGGCGAGCGCGCGAGCGGCGCCACCGCCTACGTCACCCTCGAGCCGTGCAGTCACCACGGCCGCACTCCGCCGTGCGCCGAGGCGCTGGTCAGGGCCGGCGTCGGCCGCGTGGTGGCGGCGATGCAGGACCCCAATCCGCTGGTGGGCGGGCGCGGCCTGGCGCTGCTGCGCGCGGCCGGCATCGAGGTGGCCAGCGGCGTGCTCGAGCAGGAGGCCCGCGATCTGAATGCCGGCTTCGTCAGGCGCATGGAGCAGGGCCTGCCGCTGGTGCGGGTCAAGCTGGCGATGAGCCTGGACGGCCGCACCGCCATGGCCAGCGGCGAGAGCCAGTGGATCACCGGCGCGCCCGCCCGCGCCGCGGTGCAGCGCCTGCGCGCGCGCTCCAGCGTGATCATCAGCGGCGCCGACACCGTGCTGGCCGACAACGCGCGCCTCACCGTGCGTCCCGACGAACTGGAGGTGGACGCCGAGCAGGCGGCGCTGGCCGCCGCCCGGCCGCCGCTGCGCGTACTGATCGACGGCCAGCTGCGCGTGCCGCTGTCCGCCGCCTTCTTCCAGGCCGGCCCGGCGATGGTGGCCTGCTGCGACGACGACGGCCGCGCCGACGAATACCGCGCCGCCGGCCATGCGCTGCTGCGCCTGCCGCGCGGTGACGGCCACGTCGACCTGCGCCTGCTGCTCGCCGAGCTGGCCGCCGCCGGTGCCAACGAGGTGCTGGTCGAGGCCGGCCCGCGCCTGGCCGGCGCCTTCGCCCGCGAAGGGCTGGTCGACGAGTACCAGATATTCATGGCGCCGCAGCTGCTCGGCTCCGGCGCCCGGCCGCTGCTCGACTGGCCGCTGGAGCGCATGGCCGAGGCGCCGCAGCTGGCCATCCGCGACATCCGCGCGGTGGGCCGCGACTGGCGGATCATCGCGGTGCCGGCCTGATCGCCAGCCGGCGTCATCCCCGATCCAGACGTGCTCCGCCGCGGCGAAAATGTGGTACAAAGTCCCGCGCGGCCGCCAACGGCCGCGACGTTCTCAGGGCGGGGTGCAATTCCCCACCGGCGGTGATGGCGCGCAGCGCCCAGCCCGCGAGCGCCTGCCTTGCCCCGACCGGGGACGGCAGGGTCAGCAGATCCGGTGCGATTCCGGAGCCGACGGTGACAGTCCGGATGAGAGAGAGCGGGATTCCTGCCACGGGGCGGCCCGGCCGCACCCGCGCGATCCCTTTCTGTCCAGCGCCCTGTTTTGACCAAAACAGGAGTTCGACCATGCAAGCGAATACCCCCAGCGCGGTGCGGGAGGCCTGATGTTCACCGGAATCATCGAAGCCATCGGCAGCATCCGCGCCATGACCCCCAAGGGTGGCGACGTGCGCGTCTACGTCGCCACCGGCAAGCTCGACCTTGCCGACGTCAAGCTCGGCGACAGCATCGCGGTCAACGGCACCTGCCTGACCGCGGTGGAACTGCCCGGCGACGGCTTCTGGGCCGACGTCAGCCGCGAGACCATCACCCGCACCGCCTTCGTCGACCTCAAGGTCGGCAGCCGGGTCAACCTGGAGAAGGCGCTGACCCCGACCACCCGCCTCGGCGGCCACCTGGTCAGCGGTCACGTCGACGGCGTCGGCGAGATCGTCTCGCGCGCCGATAACGCCCGCGCCATCCAGTTCCGCGTGCGTGCGCCGCGCGAGCTGGCCAGGTACATCGCCCTCAAGGGCTCGATCACCGTCGACGGCGTGAGCCTGACGGTCAACGCGGTGGATGGCGCCGAGTTCGAGCTGACCATCGTGCCGCACACCCTGCAGGAAACCATCATGGCCGACTACCAGGCCGGGCGCCGGGTCAACCTCGAGGTCGACCTGCTGGCGCGCTACCTGGAGCGCCTGCTGCTCGGCGACAAGGCCGCCGAGCCGGCCGCCGCCGGCATCACCGAGGCGTTCCTCGCCGAACACGGCTTCCTCAAGGGCTGAGAGCCCTTCCACCACAGCATTGACAAGGGGGTGCCCGTGGCACTCGACAACATCGCCGATCTGATCGAAGACATCCGCCAGGGCAAGATGGTCATCCTCATGGATGACGAGGACCGCGAGAACGAGGGCGACCTGATCATGGCCGCCGAATGCGTGCGCGCCGAGGACATCAACTTCATGGCCAAGCACGCCCGCGGCCTGATCTGCATGCCGATGGACCGCGCGCGCTGCGAGCGCCTCGGCCTGCCGCTGATGGTGCAGCGCAACGGCTCGGGTTTCGGCACCAAGTTCACCGTGTCCATCGAGGCCGCCGAGGGGGTGACCACCGGCATCTCCGCCGCCGACCGCGCGCGCACCGTGCAGGCCGCCGCCGCCCGCGACGCCAAGGCCGAGGACATCGTCAGCCCCGGCCACATCTTCCCGCTGATGGCCCAGCCCGGCGGCGTGCTGGCGCGCGCCGGCCACACCGAGGCGGCCTGCGACCTGGCGCGCATGGCCGGCTTCGGCGCCAGCGGGGTGATCTGCGAGATCATGAACGACGACGGCAGCATGGCCCGTCGCCCGGAGCTGGAGAAGTTCGCCGCCGAGCACGGCATCAGGATCGGCACCATCGCCGACCTGATCCACTACCGCCTGGTCCACGAGCGCACCGTCGAGCGCGTCTCCGAGCGGGCGCTGGACAGCGAGCTGGGCCAGTTCAAGCTGATCACCTACCGCGACGAGGTCGAGGGCCAGGTGCACCTGGCGCTGCTCAAGGGCGAGATCAAGGCCGACGAGCCGACCCTGGTGCGCGTGCACAACATGGACCCGCTGCGCGACCTGCTGTGCGTCAAGCGCCCGGGGCGCTGGAGCCTGCGCGCGGCCATGCAGACGGTCGCCGAGCAGGGCAGCGGCGTGGTCCTGCTGCTCAACCACGCGATCAGCGGCAACGAGCTGCTCGAGCTGGTCGAGCAGCAGCTCGGCGAGGCCAAGCCGGCCGAGCCGACCACCTACAGCACCGTCGGCGCCGGCTCGCAGATCCTCCGCGACCTGGGCGTGCGCAAGATGCGCCTGCTCAGCTCGCCGGTGAAGTTCAACGCGATATCCGGCTTCGATCTGGAAGTTGTAGAATACGTGACCTGCGACTGAACGCGATCAACGCACATCCTCTCGGGGCGCACTGGCGCCCCGGCTCTTTATCTGGAATCCGTCCCATGACCCTGAAGACCATCGAAGGTACCTTCATCGCCCCCAAAGGCCGTTACGCCCTGGTGGTCGGCCGCTTCAACAGCTTCGTCGTCGAGAGCCTGGTGCAGGGCGCCATCGACGCCCTGGTGCGTCACGGTGTCAGCGAGAGCGAGCTGACCATCATCCGCGCGCCGGGCGCCTTCGAGATCCCGCTGGTCGCCCAGAAGGTCGCCCAGCGCGGCGAGTTCGACGCCATCATCGCCCTCGGCGCGGTGATCCGCGGCGGTACTCCGCACTTCGAATACGTCGCCGGCGAGTGCACCAAGGGCCTGGCCCAGGTGTCCCTGCAGTTCGGCGTGCCGGTCGCCTTCGGCGTGCTGACCGTCGACTCCATCGAGCAGGCCATCGAGCGCTCCGGCACCAAGGCCGGCAACAAGGGCGCCGAAGCCGCGCTGTCCGCCCTGGAAATGGTCAGCCTGCTGGCGCAGCTGGAGGCCAAGTGAGCGAGCACGACAAGCCGGCAGGCAAGCCCGCCAAGCCGAACAAGATCGCCATGCGCCAGAAGGCGCGCAGCCTGGCCCTGCAGGCCCTGTACTCCTGGCAGATGGCCGGCCAGTCGCTCAACGAGATCGAAGCGCAGTTCCGCACCGACAACGACTTCAGCGATGTCGACGGCGCCTACTTCCACGAGATCCTGCATGGCGTGCCGCGCCTGAAGGGCGAGCTGGACGAGGCCTTCGCACCCTGCCTCGACCGCCCGCTGGAGGAAATCGATCCGGTCGAGCTGGCGATCCTGCGCCTGTCCACCTACGAGCTGCGCAACCGCGTCGACGTGCCCTATCGCGTGGTGATCAACGAAGGCATCGAGCTGGCCAAGGTCTACGGCGCCACCGACGGCCACAAGTTCGTCAACGGCGTGCTCGACAAGCTGGCCCCGCGCCTGCGCGGCGCCGAAGTGCGCGGCAAGCGCAGCTGATCCCTCGCCCATGGCCGGTCTCGGCGAATTCGCGCTGATCCGTCAGTTCTTCGCCGCGGCCGCCTGCGCCGCGCCGGCCGCCGGCGTGGCGCGCGGCATCGGCGACGACTGCGCGCTGCTGCAGCTGCCGCCCGGCGAGCAGCTGGCGGTGTCCACCGACACCCAGGTCGCCGGGGTGCACTTCCCCGCACAGCATGATCCCTTCCTGCTCGCCCAGCGCGTGCTGGCCGCCGCGGCCAGCGACCTCGCCGCGATGGGCGCCGCGCCTCTCGGCTTCACCCTGGCGCTGACCCTGCCCGTCGCCGATCCCGTCTGGCTGGAGGGCTTCGCCCGCGGCCTCGACACCATGGCGCGCGCCTGCCAGCTGGCCCTGATCGGCGGCGACACCACCCGCGGTCCGCTCAACATCAACGTCACCGTGTTCGGCTCCCTGCCCGCCGGGCAGGCCCTGCTGCGCTCGGGCGCGCGGCCCGGCGACCTGCTGTGCATCGGCGGGCCGACCGGCGAGGCCGCCGCGGCGCTGCCGCTGGTGCTCGGCGAGCGCGAGCCGCGCGGCGCTGCGGATGCGCAGCTGCTGGCGCAGTACTGGACGCCGCAGCCGCAGCTGGCCCTCGGCCAGGCACTGCGCGGGCTGGCCAGCGCGGCGCTGGACGTCTCCGACGGCCTGCTCGCCGACTGCGGGCACATCGCCGAGGAGTCGCAGGTGGCGCTGCTCATCGACGCCGCGCTGGTACCGCTGACCGGCGCCCTGCAAGAAGCCGCGGGCGAACGGGCGCTGCAGCTGGCGCTGAGCGGCGGCGACGACTACGTGCTGGCCTTCACCGTGGCGCCGGCCGCGCTGCCGGCCCTCGCGGCCAGCGGCCATGCCTTCCATGTGGTCGGCCGGGTCGCGGAAGGCCGCGGCGTGCACCTGCTCGACCCTGCCGGTCGCGACATCACCCCCGCCGCCGGCGGCTACCAGCATTTCGGAGGCGGCGATGAGCAAGCCTGAGCGCCCGGAGCTGGCGCCGGACTCGATCTGGCGCGATCCCTGGCAGTTCATCGCCTTCGGCTTCGGCTCCGGGGCCATGCGCAAGGCGCCGGGCACCTGGGGCACCCTGGTCGGCCTGCTGTTCGTGCCGCTGCTGCAGCTGCTGCCGGACTGGGGCTACGCGGCGATCCTGCTGCTCGCGTCGCTGTTCGGCTGCTGGCTGTGTGGCAAGGTATCCCGCGACCTCGGCGTGCACGATCACGGCGGCATCGTCTGGGACGAGATCGTCGGCATCTGGATCACCTGCTGGCTGGCACCGCCCGGCTGGCTCTGGCTGCTAGCCGGCTTCGCGCTGTTCCGCCTGCTGGACATCCTCAAGCCCTGGCCGATCAGCTGGGTCGACCGCCACGTGCACGGCGGCACCGGCATCATGCTCGACGACCTGCTCGCCGGGATCGGCGCCTGGGGGCTGCTGCAAGGGCTGGTCTGGCTGCTCGGCTGAGCCCTCAACCACGTCCCGCCCGCCGGCGGGGCCGCGACGAAAAGGAGTTCTGTCATGCGTTCATTGCTCGCCCTGTGCGCCGGCCTGCTGCTGGCCGGCCCGCTGGCCGCCGCGCCGCAGGTGCAGGTGGTCGGTCTGTTCCCCGGCGCCGCGGTGGTCACCGTCGACGGCCAGCGCCAGTTGCTCAAGGCGGGGCAGAGCGGCCCGGCCGGCGTCACCCTGGTCAGTGCCGATGCCCGCGGCGCGGTGCTGCGCGTCGACGGCGTCGAGCGCAGTTTCGCCCTGACCCGCGAGTACAGCGCCGCCGGCTACGCCGAGCCGCAGCGCCAGCAGCTGAGCATCGCCCGCGGCCTGGGCGGCCACTACTGGGTGGCCGGCTCGGTCAACGGCCAGGGCGTGCAGTTCCTGGTCGATACCGGCGCCACCTCGGTGGCGATGAACGAGGCCCAGGCCAGGCGCCTCGGTCTCGACTACCAGACCCGCGGCCAGCCGATGCAGGTCAACACCGCCGGCGGCACCGTGCCGGCCTGGCGGATGAGCCTCGACCGGGTCAAGGTCGGCAGCATCGAGCTGCTCGGCGTCGAGGCGGCGATCGTCGCCGGCGGCTCGCCCAGCGAGGTGCTGCTGGGCATGAGCTTCCTCAACCGGGTCGGCTGGCGCGAGGAGCAGGGCGTGCTGCGCCTGGAGGCCAAGCACTGATCGCCGCCCTTGCCGGCGGCGACCGCGCGGCGGCATAGTCCGCGGATCGTCTGCCCCCGGAAGCGCCCCATGAAGAAGACCCCGGCCCCCTGCGGCGCCGCGAACCTGCAGCTGCGCCGCGTCGCCATCGACACCTACCGCGAGAACGTCGCCTACCTCAACCGCGACTGTGCGGTGTACCGCGCCGAGGGCTTCCAGGCGCTGTCCAAGGTGGAGATCCGCGCCAACGGCCGGCGCATCCTCGCCAGCCTCAACGTGGTCGACGACCCGGCCATCGTCGACTGCGGCGAGCTGGGCCTGTCCCAGGACGCCTTCGCCCAGCTCGGCGTGGCCAACGGCCATCCGGCGACCATCTCCCAGGCCGAGCCGCCGTCGTCGATCCCGGCCCTGCACCGCAAGATCGCCGGCGAGCGGCTGGGGCGCGAGGACTTCCGCGCCATCGTCCGCGACATCGCCGAGCACCGCTACTCGAAGATCGAGCTGACCGCCTTCGTGGTCGCCTGCAACCAGGGCGAACTGGACCGCGAGGAGGTGTACTTCCTCACCGACGCCATGACCGGCGTCGGCCGCCGCCTCGACTGGCACGAGCACCCGGTGGTCGACAAGCACTGCATCGGCGGCATCCCCGGCAACCGCACCTCGATGCTGGTGGTGCCGATCGTCGCCGCCCACGGCATGCTCTGCCCGAAGACCTCGTCGCGGGCGATCACCTCGCCGGCCGGCACCGCCGATACCATGGAGGTGCTGGCCAACGTCGAGCTGCCGTTCGAGCGCCTCGAGGAGATCGTCCGCGAGTACCGCGGCTGCCTGGCCTGGGGCGGCACCAGCGAGCTGTCGCCGGCCGACGACGTGCTGATCGCCGTCGAGCGCCCGCTGTCGATCGACTCGCCGGGGCAGATGGTCGCCTCGATCCTGTCCAAGAAGCTCGCCGCCGGCTCCACCCATCTGGTGCTGGATATCCCGGTCGGGCCGACCGCCAAGGTGCGCTCGATGCCCGAGGCGCAGCGCCTGCGCAAGCTGTTCGAGTTCGTCGCCGGGCGCATGGGCCTGACCATCGACGTGGTGATCACCGACGGTCGCCAGCCGGTGGGCAGCGGCATCGGTCCGGTACTGGAGGCGCGCGACGTGATGCGCGTGCTGGAGAACGACCCGCGCGCGCCAAACGACCTGCGCCAGAAGGCCCTGCGCCTGGCCGGGCGCATGCTCGAGTTCGATCCCGACGTGCGCGGCGGTGACGGCTACGCCATCGCCCGCGACATCCTCGACTCCGGTCGCGCCCTGGCGCGCATGCAGGCGCTGATCGCCGCCCAGGGCCACAAGCCGTTCGATCACAACGCCCCGGCGCTGGCACCGCTGTCCTTCGAGGTGACCGCGGCGGAAGGCGGCGTGGTGGTGGCCATCGACAACCTGCAGCTGGCGCGCATCGCCCGCCTGGCCGGCGCGCCCAAGGTGCAGGGCGCCGGGGTCGACCTGCTGTTCAAGCTCGGCGAGCGGGTCGCCGCCGGCGCGCCGCTGTACCGGGTCTACGCCGCCTACTCCGCCGACCTGGAGTTCGCCCGCGAGGCCAGCCGGCGCAGCTCCGGCTTCACCCTCGGCAGCGCCGAGGAACTGTCGCACCTGTTCGTCGAATTCTGAGGAGACCGCCGATGAGCGTACTGCTGCTGCATTTCGCCGACGAGCGCGAGGCTGCCGGTCGCCTGGCCGCCGCGGCCGGCCTGTCCTGCGCCGAGATCGAGCGCCACCGCTTCCCCGACGACGAGCTGCGCCTGCGCCTGCCGCTGACGGACGCCGGGGCGCTGGCCGAGACCCTGGTGCTGTACCGCAGCCTCGACCGGCCCAACGAGAAGCTGGTCGAGCTGCTGCTGGTCGCCGGCGAGGCGCGCCGTCTCGGCGCGCGCCGCCTGCTGCTGGTGGCGCCCTATCTGGCCTACATGCGCCAGGACATCGCCTTCCACCCCGGCGAGGTGGTCAGCCAGCGGATCGTCGGCGCCTTCCTCGCCGAGCATTTCGACGCGGTGCTCACCGTCGACCCGCACCTGCACCGCATCGCCGCGCTGTCCGAGGCGATCCCGCGCGGCGAGGCCGTCAGCCTGTCCGGCGCGCCGCTGCTCGCCGGGCTGATCGCCGAGCGGCTGGAGAATCCGCTGCTGATCGGCCCGGACGCCGAGTCGCGGCAGTGGATCGAGGCCGCTGCCGCCGGCCACGGCTTCGACTGCGGCGTGTGCAGCAAGGTGCGCCACGGCGATCACCAGGTCGACATCGCCCTGCCCGGGGTCGAGGTGCGCGGCCGCGCGGTGGTGCTGCTCGACGACGTGGCCAGCTCCGGGCGCACCCTGGCGCGTGCTGCCGAGCTGCTTCTCGCCGCCGGCGCTGCCTCGGTGGACGTGGCGGTGACCCACGCGCTGTTCGCCGCCGATGCGCTGGACAGCGTCCGCGCCGCCGGCGTGCGCCACGTGTGGAGCAGCGACTGCATCCGCCACCCGAGCAATGCGGTGAGCGTGGCGCCGCTGCTGGCCGGGGCGCTGGCCCGCCTGGGCGTGCCGGGCTGAGGGCGGCGGGCTACAGCCAGCGGCGCACCCGCGCGCAGTAGTCGCGGTAGGCGGCGCCGAACAGGCGCTCGAGCGCCTGCTCCTCGGGGCCGATCTGCCAGCGCCCGAGGACGGCAACGAACAGCGGCAGCAGCAGGAAGCTGATCGCGTTGCCGAAGCCCAGCGCCAGGGCCAGCAGGATCAGCGCATCGCCCAGGTAGATCGGGTTGCGCGAGAAGGCGAATACCCCGCCGGTCACCAGGCGGCTGGCCCGCTCGGGCCTGAGCGGATTGACCGTGGTGCGAACGCGGAGCATGGTCCAGGCCGCAGCGGCCATCAGCGCGACGCCGGCGAGCAGCAGCAGAGCCGCCAGCGGTCGCTGGCCGGCGAAGGCGAAGCCGCCGAACGGCAGGTGCTCGGCGATCTGCCACATGGCGGCGGCGAACAGCACCACCAGCACGGGCGGAGGGATCGGCAGGGGCATGGTGGGCAACCTCCGTGAAGTCTCGTTCATTCTCGACCGTGCAGCACCCTGCAGCGGCTCCCGGTCAGGCCCTGGGGCGGGGGCGGGGGCGGAGGTTCGGCCGTGGGGAAATGCTCGTCCGGTACTGACAGTCGTCGGCACGCTGCAGGATAATGCGTGGCTCTGCAGGGCGGGGCAGGGCGAAGGTCGGTGGCGTGCAATTCGCCCGCACGACGGTTTTCTCGTGGGGCCGCTGCCTCGTCGGGCCGACCGCAGGTCACCGGCGCGCATGAGGCGAGCACAGCCTGTTTTTCATTTCGCGATACGGGGAAGTTCGGGTGTCGATATGGGTTTGATCAGAATATTGTTGGCACTTTCCGTCGTTTCGGCACACTTTTCTGCCCACCCCTTCCTGAAGTTCGTGGGTGGCGATACGGCGGTTCAGGCCTTCTTCATCATATCCGGATTCTATATCGCGATGATTTTTCCGGGAAACTATCAGAATGCGACCAGCTTCTGGAAGTCCCGGTTCTTCAGGCTTTATCCGGTCTATCTGTTCTGCGGGCTCTTCGCGTTCGGTCATCCCCTGGAGTCGTTGCAGAATCTGCTCGCCCTGCCGCCATTGGGCGGGCTCGTGGTCGCCCTGACAAACAGCACCCTGCTGTTCCAGGATGTCACCCTGTTCCTGGAGGTGCGGGACGGCGCCGTTGCCTTCACGCCGGACTTCGCCTCCTCGCTGGCGCCATTGGCGCAATATCTCATCGTGCCGCAGGCGTGGTCGCTGGGGCTCGAGATCTCGTTCTACCTGATCGCGCCATTCATCATCCACAGGCCGCTCTATCTGGTCGCCCTGCTTCTCCTGTCGTTGGCGCTCCGAGCCGTGCTCATGCACTATGGTCTGTCCCATGATCCCTGGTCCTACCGATTCTTCCCGACGGAGCTGGCCTTGTTCCTGCTCGGCAGCCTGTCCTACAAGTTCAGCCAGAAGATGAAGGAATCGGGCTGGTTGCCGGACCACCAAGGGCTGGCCCTTTTCCTGCTGGCGCTGATCACCCTGTTCATCCTGGTCTTCTCGTTCGTTCCGCTGGAGGTATGGCAGAAGAAGATTGCCCTCTATGTTCTTCTCGCGGCCGCCATTCCGCTGGTCTTCAACATGACCAAGGATGTTTCGCTGGACAACTTCGTGGGCAATCTTTCCTATCCGGTCTATTGCTGCCACCTTGTCGTGCTGAAGTGGGTTTCGAAACTGCCGGGCTGGAAGCTCTATCTGAAGGGAACCCTGCCAGGCACCCTGCTGGCATTGCTGATAGTGATCGGCTTCGCCTATCTGCTGTATCGGCATGTCGAACTGCCGTTCGACAACTATCGGAAGAGATTCAAGAAGGCGCCGGCGGCCTGACGCGGAGCGGCCCTGCCGGTTCCCGGGGCGCCGTGCTCCGCGGTTCGCCGGCAGCGTCCGGGATCACTCGCTCGTCCACGGACAATAGCACCCCACCGCCAGGCTGCCCGTGCTCTGCACCGGCCGGCCGGCGAGCAGCGCCTCGAGCACCGGCTCGATGAAGCTGTTGCTCGAGGTGCACACCGCCCCCTCGCTGTACGGCCCGACGTAGGCCAGCCGGCCATCCCGATCCCAGATCGCCACCGCCGGGCTGGCCGGCAGTCGTTCCGCGCCGGGCAGCTCGCGCAGCGGCTGCAGGGCCTTGAGCGTCTCCGGCAGCTGGCCGCGGCTGCCGGGCTTCTGCCAGACGTGGAAGCTCACCTCCTGGCCGGCGAAGCGCTGCACCAGTTCGGCCAGGTGCTGCTGGTTGCCGACGTTGCACGGGCAGGGCGGGTCCCACAGGTGCACCACGCGGATCGTCCCCGGGCCGGCCAGTTCGGCCGGCAGGCGCAGGCCGGCGGCGTCGAACAGCACGGTGGTTTCGCTGAACGGACGGATGTAGCGCGCCTGGTACCACTGGTACAGGCTCCACAGTGCCACCGCGCAGGCGAGGGCGACCAGGCTGAGGACGAGGGGCTTGCGGCGGGGCATGGGGTTACCTGCGGAAAATGACGGTCAAGCTTGCCATGTCGGCGCGCTGGCCTAAAGATCAGCAGAGGCGGCCGATCAGCGCACTGCTCCGATAACAGCGGCCGAAACCCATGAACGAAACCTTCGATCCCCAGCGCCTGCGCCGGCAACTGCCGCCGCTGGCCGCCGCCGCGGCCGAGAGCGGCCCGCAGGTGCAGGCCTACCGCCGCTACTACGGCCTGCAGCACCGTCCCGACATCCACAGCCGCCTCGGCTGGGTGGAGGTCGAGGGGCGGCGGGTCGCCGTGCAGGGCTGGTGGCGCGACGATGCGCGGGCCACCGTGCTGCTGCTGCACGGCTACTACGACCACATGGGCCTGTACCGCCACGTGTTCGACTGGGCGCTGACGATGAACTTCGCCGTGCTGTCCTGCGACCTGCCCGGTCACGGCCTGTCCGAGGGCGAGCCGGCGAGCATCGGCGACTTCGCCGAGTATCAGGCGGTGCTCGCCGCGCTGTTCCAGGCCGCCGAGCTGCTCAACCTGCCGCAGCCCTGGCACCTGTTCGGCCAGAGCACCGGCGGCGCCATCCTGCTCGACTATCTGCTGACCGGTGCGCCGCGCCCGGATCTCGGCCAGACCGTGCTGCTCGCCCCGCTGGTGCGCCCGCGCGCCTGGCTGCGCTCACGGCTCAGCTACCACCTGCTCAACCCCTTCGTCAGCCGGATCGCCCGCCGCTTCAGCGACAACTCCGGCGACGCGGCCTTCCTCGACTTCGTGCGGCGCGATCCCCTGCAGGCGCAGGTGCTGCCCACCGCCTGGGTCGGCGCGCTGGCGCGCTGGATTCCGCGCATCGAGGAGGCTGCGCCTTCGGCGCGCACGCCGCTGATCATCCAGGGCGACGCCGACATGACGGTGGACTGGCAGCACAATCTCGAGGTGCTGCAGGACAAGTTCCGCGGCGCCGAGCAGCTGATCCTGCCCGGCGCGCGGCATCACCTGGTCAACGAGGACGAGGAGCAGCGCCGGCGGCTGTTCGCCCTGCTCGGCGAGCGCTTCGCCTGAGCGGCGCTGCTAGCATGGCGGCCGTTTCGATCCGCCGCGACGGCGGCACAGGCAACCCGGGCGCGCCGGCGCGAGAGAGTTTCACCCCATGTTTGAAGGCATAGTCGATTTCATCGCGCAGACGGGCTACCTCGGCGTGTTCCTGCTGATGGTCCTGGAGAACGTCTTCCCGCCCATCCCCTCCGAGCTGATCATGCCGCTGGCCGGCTTCGCCGCCGCCAAGGGCGAGCTGAGCGTCGCCGGCGTGCTGCTGGCGGGTACCGCCGGATCGGTGTTCGGCGCGCTGCCCTGGTACTACGCCGGCTACTTCTTCGGCAGCGCGCGGCTGAAGCGGCTGGCCGGGCGTTTCGGCCGGGTGATGACCCTGTCGCCGCGCGACGTGGATACCGCCTGCGCCTGGTTCGAGCGCCACGGCTGGCAGGCCACCCTGTTCGGCCGCCTGGTCCCGGCGGTGCGCACGCTGATCTCGGTCCCTGCCGGCATGGTCGCCATGCCGCTGCGCGCCTTCCTGTTCTACTCGACGCTCGGCTCGCTGGTGTGGACCGGCGCGCTGACCGCCGCCGGCTACCTGCTGCACGGCCAGTATGCGCTGGTCGCCGACTACGTCGATCCGCTGTCCAAGGTGGTGGTGCTGGTGGTGGTCGGCGTGTACCTGTACCGGCTGATCACCCACAAGGGCGCCAACGGCGAGGCCTGAAGCGCCGTCCGCGTTCGCCAACACAGCCCGAGGCCATCCTCGGGCTTTTTGTTGGCGCCGCGCCTCAGCCCTTGACGCACACCAGCGGGCGCAGCCGCGCCACCCGCCGCGCGAGGCCGGCCTGCTCGGCGGCCTCGACCACCGCGCCGACGTCCTTGTAGGCCAGCGGCGCCTCCTCGGCGACGCCGCGCAGGCTCGGGCTGCGGATCAGGATGCCGCGCCGTGCCAGCTCGTCGACCACGCCGCGGCCCTGCCAGCGGTTCAGCGCCTCGTGGCGGCTCATCGCCCGCCCGGCGCCGTGGCAGGCCGAGGCGAAGGCGTGCTCCGGCGCACCGCCGGCGCCGGCCAGAATCCAGGAGCCGGTGCCCATGCTGCCGCCGATCAGCACCGGCTGGCCGACCGCGCGGTACTCCGCCGGCAGCTCGGGGTGGCCGGGGCCGAAGGCGCGGGTGGCGCCCTTGCGGTGGACGAACAGGCGGCGGCGCTCGCCGCCGACGATGTGGCTCTCCTCCTTGCAGGTGTTGTGCGACACGTCGTAGAGCAGCGGCATGGCGATGCCGGGGAACAGCTCGGCGAACGCCTCGCGCGCCAGCTGGGTGAGGATCTGCCGGTTGGCCAGCGCGCAGTTGATCGCCGCGCGCATGGCGCCGAGGTAGCTGCGGCCCAGCTCGGAGTCGAGCGGCGCGCAGGCCAGCTCGCGGTCGGCGAGCTGGATGCCGGCGCGCGGCGCGGCGATCACCATCTCGCGCAAAAAATCGGTGCCGATCTGGTGGCCCATGCCGCGCGAGCCGCAGTGGATGGTGGCCAGCACGTCGCCCACCGCCAGGCCGTAGGCCTCTGCCGCCTCGAAGTCGAACAGCTCGTCGACCACCTGCAGCTCCAGGTAGTGGTTGCCGGAGCCGAGGGTGCCCATCTCGTCGCGCTGGCGGTGCTTGGCCTCGGCCGAGACCTCGGCCGGCACCGCGCCGGCCATGCAGCCGCCTTCCTCGATATGGGCGAGATCGGCCACCGTGCCGAAGCCCTGCTCGACCGCCCACTTGGCGCCGCCGCGCAGCATGGCGCCCATCTCCGATCCGCTCAGGCGCAGCGCGCCGGTGCTGCCGAGACCAGCCGGGATGCGGCGGAACAGCAGGTCGGCCAGACGCTCCTTGACCGCCTCGATGTCGGCTTCCTTCAGGCCGGTGTGCAGGCTGCGCACCCCGCAGGAGATGTCGAAGCCGACCCCGCCGGCGGACACCACGCCGCCCTGCTCGGCGTCGAAGGCGGCCACCCCGCCGATCGGGAAGCCGTAGCCCCAGTGGGCGTCGGGCATGGCGTAGGCGGCGTCGACGATGCCCGGCAGGGCGGCGACGTTGGCCAGCTGCTCGCCGACCTTGGCGTCCATCGC
This sequence comes from Pseudomonas sp. AN-1, assembly GCF_034057115.1. Taxonomy (NCBI): domain Bacteria; kingdom Pseudomonadati; phylum Pseudomonadota; class Gammaproteobacteria; order Pseudomonadales; family Pseudomonadaceae; genus Pseudomonas; species Pseudomonas sp. AN-1. The sequence goes on from NZ_CP139195.1 coordinate 3,536,833, forward strand.
CTCGAGCAGCTCGCGCGAGGCGAAGATCACCCCCGGCACGCGCATGGCGCCGTGCCGGGGCATTTCCCACTCGAAGGGGCCGCGCTGGCGGAACTGGGCGAGGTTCATGGAGCCTCCTGCCGGCGGTGCAGGGCCGCCGGCGCTGGCGTGGATGTCGTCGAGTCACTATAGGCCTGTGGCGCTCGCGCGGGCGGGCCGGTCATCCGCCCGCCGGGCGCGCTGGGTAGGCAACTCGGCCAGCGCACAATCCTGCACTGCCGGGATAACGCCGTGACTCGGCGGAGCGCTGCGCAGCGGGGCGCTTCGCATAATCGGATCATTGCAGCCGCAACGCTTCTGGCGTGCCGCCCGTGCGGGCCGTCGCGCGGGCGGCGTTGCCCGAGCCCGCCACGGAGTCACCGGCCCATGATCGATGCGATGCCCCCGCGCAACCCTGTCCCGTACCGCCCCGTCGCTGCCGTCATGCGGGAGGCGCTGAGATGAGCGTCTACCTGCAGTGCCTGTCGCACACGCCGCTGGTGGGCCATGTCGATCCGGCGGCGGAGGTGCTGGCCGAGGTGGACGCCGTGGTGAGCGACGCCCGCCAGCGCATCGCGCGCTTCGACCCGGAGCTGGTCATCCTGTTCTCGCCGGATCACTACAACGGCTTCTTCTACGACCTGATGCCGTCGTTCTGCATCGGCATGGCCGCCCACGCCATCGGCGACTACGGCACGGCCGCCGGCCCGCTGGCCGTGCCCCGCGAGCTGGCCGAGGCCTGCGCGAGCGCGGTGCTGGAAGCCGGGGTGGACGCCGCGGTGTCCTACCGCATGCAGGTCGACCATGGCTTCGCCCAGCCGCTCGAGCTGCTGCTCGGCGGCCTGGAGCGCTGCCCGGTGATTCCGGTGTTCATCAACGCGGTCGCCACGCCGCTGCCGAGCTTCCAGCGCGCCCGCCTGCTCGGCGAGGCCATCGGCTGCTTCGCCCGCACGCTGGACCAGCGCGTGCTGCTGCTGGCTTCCGGCGGCCTCTCGCACCAGCCGCCGGTGCCCGAGCTGGCCAAGGTGGACGCGCGCATGGCCGAACGGCTCATGGGCGGCGGCCGCAACCTGCCGGCCGACGAGCGCGCGGCGCGCCAGCAGCGGGTGATCGATGCGGCGCGCGGCTTCGTCGACGACCCGCAGTCGCTGCACCCGCTCAACCCCGAATGGGACCAGGCGTTCCTCGACCTGCTGGCCGACGGCCGCATCGCCGAACTGGATCGCCTGGGCAACGCCGAGCTGTCGCGCCTGGCCGGCCGTTCCACCCACGAGGTGAAGACCTGGGTGGCCGCCTGCGCCGCCCTGTCGGCCTTCGGCCCCTACCGGGCCGGCGCGCGCTACTACCGGCCGATTCCCGAATGGATCGCCGGCTTCGGCGCGCTCAGCGCCCGGCCGGTCGGCCAGGCCGACGCCTGACCCCACCCGAGCAAGGAAAACAGCCCATGACGACCCCACCCCAGACCCCGAGCGAAGCGGCCAGCAGCCGCTTCGTGCGCATCCAGGACGGCGAACTCGACCTCAACATCCACTACAACGACTGCGGCGAAGGTGCGGAAACCGTGGTCATGCTGCACGGCTCCGGTCCCGGCGCCAGCGGCTGGGCCAACTTCAACCGCAACATCGAGCCGCTGGTGAATGCCGGCTACCGGGTGATCCTCATGGACTGCCCGGGCTGGAGTCGGAGCGATTCGATCGTCTGCAGCGGTTCGCGTTCCGACCTCAACGCCCGCGTGCTCGCGGGCCTGCTCGATGCCCTCGACATCGACCGCGTGCACATCCTCGGCAATTCCATGGGCGCGCACAGCGCGGTGGCCTTCACACTCGCCAACCCCGCGCGGGTCGGCAGGCTGGTGCTGATGGGCGGCGGCACCGGCGGCGCCAGCCCGTTCGTGCCGATGCCCACCGAGGGCATCAAGCTGCTGCAGGGCCTGTACCGCGAGCCGAGCATCGACAACCTGAAGAAGATGATGAGCGTGTTCGTCTACGACAGCAGCGAGCTGACCGAGGCGCTGTTCCAGGCGCGCCTGGACAACATGCTGGGCCGTCGCGACCACCTCGACAACTTCGTCAAGAGCCTGGCGGCCAACCCCAAGCAGTTCCCCGATTTCGGCCCGCGCCTGGCCGAGATCAGCGCGCCGACCCTGATCGTCTGGGGCAGCAACGACCGCTTCGTGCCGCTGGACAGCGGCCTGCGCCTGCTCGCCGGCATCCCCGACGCGCAGCTGCACGTGTTCAACCGCTGCGGCCACTGGGCGCAGTGGGAGCACGCCGACAGGTTCAACCGCCTGGTGCTGGACTTCCTCGGCCACTGAGCCGGCTGCGGCGCTTTTCCTTCCTTCGTCACTATTCGAGGCAACTCATGAGCGTGACCCAACAGACCCTGGAACAACTGGCCGCTGCCCTGCGCGGCGCCGAGGCGAGCGGGGCGGCCGTCGAGCCGCTGCGCGCTCTGATCGGCGAGGACAACGGCGCGGCCGCCTACGTCATCCAGCGCCTCAACGTCGCCCACGGCGTCGCCGCCGGCCGTCGCGTGGTCGGCCGCAAGATCGGCCTGACCAACCCCAAGGTGCAGGCCCAGCTCGGCGTCGACCAGCCGGACTTCGGCACCCTGTTCGCCGACATGGGCTACGGCGACAACGAGGTGGTGCCGTTCGGCCGCGTGCTGCAGCCGAAGATCGAGGCCGAGATCGCCCTGATCCTCGAGCGCGACCTGCCGCGCGTCGACACCACCTTCGCCGAACTGGTCGATGCCACCGGCTGGGTGCTGCCGGCGCTGGAGATCGTCGGTAGCCGTGTGCAGAACTGGAACATCCGCTTCGTCGACACCGTGGCCGACAACGCCTCCAGCGGCTGCTACGTGCTCGGTGGTCCGGCGCGGCGCATTGCCGACGTCGACCTGCGTCAGGCGGCCATGCGCATGACCCGCAACGGCGAGGAAGTCTCCAGCGGCAGCGGCGCCGAGTGCCTCGGCCATCCGCTGAACGCCGCGGTATGGCTGGCGCGCACCATGGCCGGCCTGGGCGAGCCGCTCAAGGCCGGCGACGTCATCCTCACCGGCGCCCTCGGCCCGATGGTCGGCGTGGCCGCCGGCGACCGCTTCGAGGCGGTGATCGAAGGCCTCGGCCAGGTCGCCGTCAACTTCTCGGCCGAGTGATCGGCGCGCTGCGTGCACAAGAGAACGACATCATGAAAAAACTCAAAGTCGCCATCATCGGCTCCGGCAACATCGGCACCGACCTGATGATCAAGATCCTCCGTCACGGCCAGAATCTGGAAATGGGCGCCATGGTCGGCATCGACCCGGCCTCCGACGGTCTGGCCCGCGCCGCCCGCATGGGCGTGGCCATCACCCACGAGGGTGTCGGGGGCCTGACCCGCATGGACGTGTTCAAGGACATCGACTTCGTCTTCGACGCCACCTCGGCCGGCGCCCACGTGAAGAACGACGCCTTCCTGCGCTCGCTCAAGCCGAACATCCGCCTGATCGACCTGACCCCGGCGGCCATCGGCCCGTACTGCGTGCCGGTGGTCAACCTGGAAGAAAACCTCGCCGCGACCAACGTCAACATGGTCACCTGCGGCGGCCAGGCCACCATCCCGATGGTCGCCGCGGTGTCGCGGGTGGCCAGGGTGCACTACGCCGAGATCGTCGCCTCGATCGCCTCGAAATCCGCCGGTCCCGGCACCCGCGCCAATATCGACGAGTTCACCGAGACCACGTCGAAAGCCATCGAAGTGATCGGCGGCGCCGCCAAGGGAAAGGCGATCATCGTCATGAACCCGGCCGAGCCGCCGCTGATCATGCGCGACACCGTGTTCGTGCTCTCCGAAGCGGTCGACCAGGCCAAGGTCGAGGCCTCGGTCGAGGAAATGGCCCAGGCCGTGCAGGCCTACGTGCCCGGCTACCGCCTCAAGCAGAAGGTCCAGTTCGACGTCATCCCCGAGGACAAGCCGCTGACCATCCCCGGCCACGGCACCTTCTCCGGACTGAAGACCTCGGTGTTCCTCGAAGTCGAAGGCGCCGCCCACTACCTGCCGGCCTACGCCGGCAACCTCGACATCATGACCTCCGCCGCGCTGGCTACCGCCGAGCGCATGGCCCTGTCGATGCTGAACGCCTGAGGAGACGTGCCATGACCTTCGACCCGAGCAAGAAGCTGTACATCTCCGACGTGACCCTGCGCGACGGCAGCCACGCCGTGCGCCATCAGTACTCGATCCAGAACGTGCAGGACATCGCCCGCGCCCTGGACGAGGCGCGCGTCGATTCCATCGAGGTGACCCACGGCGACGGCCTGCAGGGTTCCTCGTTCAACTACGGCTTCGGCGCGCACACCGACCTGGAGTGGATCGAGGCCGCCGCCGAGGTGATCAAGCAGGCGAAGATCACCGTGCTGCTGCTGCCCGGCATCGGCACGGTCCACGACCTCAAGGCCGCCTACGACGCCGGCGCCCGTTCGGTACGCGTGGCCACCCACTGCACCGAGGCGGACGTCTCCAAGCAGCACATCGAATACGCGCGCAGCCTGGGCATGGACACCGTCGGCTTCCTGATGATGAGCCACATGATCCCCGCCGAGCAGCTCGCCGCCCAGGGCAAGCTGATGGAGAGCTACGGCGCGCAGTGCATCTACATGGCCGACTCCGGCGGCGCCATGAACATGCAGGACATCCGCGACCGCATGCGCGCCTTCAAGGCCGTGCTCGATCCGGCCACCCAGACCGGCATGCACGCCCACCACAACCTGTCGCTCGGCGTGGCCAACTCCATCGCCGCGGTGGAGGAAGGTTGCGATCGCATCGACGCCTCGCTGGCCGGCATGGGCGCCGGCGCCGGCAACGCGCCGCTGGAGGTGTTCATCGCCGCTGCCGAGCGCCTGGGCTGGAACCACGGCACCGACCTCTATCGCCTGATGGACGCCGCCGACGACCTGGTGCGTCCGCTGCAGGACCGTCCGGTGCGCGTCGACCGCGAGACCCTCGGCCTCGGCTACGCCGGGGTGTACTCGAGCTTCCTGCGCCACGCCGAAGTGGCGGCGGCCAAGTACGGCCTGAAGACCCTCGACATCCTCGTCGAATTGGGCCGCCGGCGCATGGTCGGCGGCCAGGAAGACATGATCGTCGACGTCGCGCTGGATCTGCTGGCGGCCGGCAAGGGCCACTGAGCGGCCCGGCTGCATGCGGGCTGGCGGGCCGTGCTGCGGGGCCCGCCGTGCCCGCCTTGCCGGGGTACATGAGAGAGGAGAGAGGCGCATGCTGCCGACCAGTCGTGTGATGCAGAGCTACGGGCGCTGCTGCGCCAGCCCGGGCTTTTTCGATGACTTCTACCAGCGGTTTCTCGCCAGCTCGCCGGTGATCCGCGCCAAGTTCGCCGCCACCGACATGCTTGCGCAGAAGCATCTGCTGCGCGCCGGCATCCTCAACCTGGTGCTCCATGCGCGGGGGATGTCCGACTCCAAGCTGCGCGCGCTGGGGCAGAGCCACTCGCGAGAGGGGTTCGACATCCGCCCGGAGCTCTACGACCTGTGGCTGGATGCGCTGCTGCAGACGGTCGCAGAGCATGACCGGGAGGTGCGTGCCGAGGACCTGACGGCCTGGCGCGAGGTCCTCGGCAAGGGGATTGCCCTGATCAAGTCGTGCTACTGAAGGTGGCAGGGTCCTCCCGGCGCTGCCCGAGGAGGTTTGGGCCGATGCTTCGCTGCCGGAGCATCGGCCATTTTCTTGCCGGCAGGGGACGCTTGTCCGGGGAGTGCACGGGCGGAAATTAATCTGCACCAACGGGACAAGCCGCGCGGTGGGCGGATAGTTGCTCCTCCGGGGTCTCCATAAAGTGAGGTCAACGTCAACCCAGCGGACTTGACCCATGTCAACACTGATCAATATCGACCAAGCCACATCCCAGGTGGTGTCCCGTCCGGGCCTCGTCCAGCGCGGCACAAAGGTGCTCATGACGGTACTGCCCTGGGCCATCATCGGCGGCCTGCTGTGGGCGGGCCTGTTCATCAAGCCGCAGCCGGTGGGCGCCACCGTGACGCCGCCGCTGCTCGAGCGCCGCGACCACTTCTACGGCCTGGCCCTGTCGCCGGCCGGCGACGTCTGGGTCAGCGGCTCCGGCGGCAAGATCCTCGCCATCGCCGAGGACGGCAGGGTCAGCCGCCTGGCCACCCCGACCCAGCGCACCCTGCAGGACATCGCCGTGTGGGATGCCCAGCATGCGGTGGCGGTCGGCAACGACGGGGTGATCCTGTTCAGCGCCGACGGCGGGCAGAGCTGGCAGACCGCCCAGGACGTGCCGCGCTCGGAAGTCGCCAACAAGCTCAACCGGGTGCGCGTCGCGCCGGGCGGCCAGGCCATCGCCACCGGCGAGATGGGCGCGCTGCTGGTCAGCCGCGACTTCGGGCAGAACTGGCAGCGTCTGCGCGAGGAGGAGGACGTGGCCTGGAACGACGTGGCCATCCTCGACGACGGCCGCCTGCTGGTGGTCGGCGAGTTCGGCCGCATCCTGCTCGGCGACGTGCAGGGCCAGAACTGGGAGGAGATCGCCAGCCCGGTGCCGGCCTCGCTGATGTCGGTGCAGTTCCGCGACGCGCTGAACGGCGTGGCGGTCGGCCTGGAAGGCGCCCTGCTGGTCACCCGCGACGGCGGCCGGCAGTGGGACAGCGTCGACCTGGGCATCAACGATCACCTGTTCGACGTGCTCTGGGATGCCGGCAACGGCCGCTGGTTCGCCAGCGGCGCGCTGGGCCGTTGGGTGAGCGGCAGCGCCGACGGCGGCTGGCAGAGCGGCGCTCTCGACGAGCGCAACCTGGCCTGGCACACCCGCGCCCTGCTGGTCGGCACGGGCATCTGGCTGGCCGGCGCCGACGTCGGTCGCTGGGACGGCCGCCAGTGGTCGCCCGTGAACCCCTGAATCGCCTGACCTGGCCCCTCTTCTGCGAGATACGACCATGATCGAACGCATAGCCGAATTCTGCATCCGTCGGCGCGCCTGGGTGACCGGCGTGCTGCTCTGCCTGACCCTGATCCTCAGCTGGTTCGCGCTGCACATCGAGGTGCGCACCGTGTTCGAGGACATGCTCCCCTCGCGCCACGAGTACGTTGAGACCCACGAGAAGTTCAAGGACACCTTCGGCGGCTCGAACATGGTCACCATCATGTTCGAGGTGGAGGAGGGCGACATCTTCCAGACCGCCGTGCTCGACAAGGTGCGCAGCGTCACCCTCGGCCTGCGCGAAGTCTCGGCGGTCAACCAGTACCAGATCACCTCGCTGGCCTCGAAGAAGCTCAAGGAGGTGCGCGCCTCCACCGCGGGCATCGAGAGCCGCCCGCTGATGTGGCCCGACCTGCCGGCCGACGCCGAGGCGATGGCCGAGCTGAAGCGCTCGGTGCTGCGCAACCCGATGGTCTACGGGCCCTACGTGTCCAAGGACCTGCAGGCCACCCTGGTCACCGTCGACTTCATCGACCAGCAGGTCGACTACAGCAAGGTGTTCCACGAGGTCCGCGCGCTGATCGCCAAGGTCGACGACGGCAGCGTGAAGATCCGCGTGGTCGGCGACCCGATCCTCTACGGCTGGGTCAACCACTACCTGCCGGAGACCATCCAGCTGGTGCTGGCCGCCCTGGCGGTGACCCTGGTCATGCTGTTCGTCCTGCTGCGCACCTGGCGCGGGCTGTTCCTGCCGCTGCTGGCCGGCGTGGTCAGCGCGGTCTGGGCGCTGGGCATCTGCCGCCTGCTGGGCATCCACTTCGAGCCGCTGGTCATCGTGGTGGCCATGCTGATCACCTCGCGGGCGGTGTCGCACTCGGTGCAGATCGTCAACCGCTTCGACGACGAGATCGAGCTGCTGCCGCCGGGCACCGACACCGCGCGGATCGCCGCGCGCATCGCCCTGGCCGACCTGTTCCGTCCCGGCATGCTGGGAGTGATCGCCGACGCCGCGTGCATGGCGGTGGTGGCGCTGAGCCCGATCCCGATGCTGCAGAAGCTCACCGTGCTGTCGGTGGTCTGGGTGTCGACCCTGACCGTCAGCGCGGTGATCCTCACCCCGGTGCTGCTGTCGTTCATCCGCAAGCCGCACGGCATGGCCCATCCGCTCGACTGCCTGCCGGTGCTGCGCAAGGTGCTCGACCTGGCCGTGGCGGTCAGCCTGTCGCGGGCCCGCTACGCGGTGCTCGGCGTCAGCCTGCTGGTGGTGGTCGGCGCCGGCCTGTACTCGCTGAACCTGAAGATCGGCGACGCCAATCCCGGTTCGCCGATCCTCTGGCCGCAGGCGCAGTACAACCAGGACTCGGCGGCGATCAATGCGCGCTTCGAGGGCGTCGACCGCATGTTCGTGGTGCTCGGCGACGACAGCCGCCCCGACCTGATCAAGGGCAACGAGGCCCTGCAGGCGATGAACAGCTTCCAGCGCTTCATCGAGGCGCAGCCCGAGGTCGGCGGCTCGGTGTCGATCGCCGACGTGCTGCCGCAGGTCAACGCCAGCCTGCGCGAGGGCAACCCGCGCTATCTGGAGCTGGGCGACACGGGCAACCTCAACGGCAGCCTGATGGCCATGCTCGACTCGGTGTCGGAGCCCGGCGACATCTCGCGCTTCGCCGACGAGCATTACGCCAACGGCTCGGTGACCCTGATGTTCCGCGACCGCCAGGGCGAGACCATCCGCACCGCGGTGGCGCGCATCAAGGAGTTCATCGCCAGCCATCCGCTGAGCGAAGGCCAGTGGCACCTGGCCGGCGGCCTGATCGGGGTGATGGCCGCGGTCAACGAGATCATCCTGTCCAGCCAGATCGAGGCCATCGCCCTGGCCCTGCTGGTGCTCGCCGTGCTGTGCACCATCGTCTACCGCTCCAGCGTCGCCGGCATGCTGTTCATGGTCCCGGTGATCATCTCCAACATGCTGACCTTCGCCTTCATGACCTGGAAGGGCATCGGCATGAACATCAACACCGTGCCGGTGGCCGCGCTCGGCATCGGCCTGGGCGTCGACTACGCCTTCTACATCGCCGACCGCGTCAAGGAAGAGATCGCCGCCGGCAGCAGCCCCGAACACGCCATCCGCCAGGCCCTGCACAGCTCGGGCATGGGGGTCATCGTCACCGCCAGCGTACTGATCCTCGCCACCCTGCTGTGGTGGGTGTCCTCGCTGCGCTTCCAGGCCGAGATGGGCCTGCTGATGGCCATCTGGCTGAGCGTGTCGGCGTTCTCCGCGCTGTTCGTCATGCCCGCGCTGATCTACGTCTGCCGCCCGCGCTTCATCTTCGGCGAGCGCGCGCCGGAGCCGGCGGCCAGTGCCCAACCCGCCCCGTTCCAGCCGGCCTGAGACGGGATAACAACAACAAGAAACCATCGGTTCCTCGCTGCCAACCACTCTGGGGATAACACATGAACAAGCACGGCATTCCGGGTGCGCGCTCGCGCACCCCTCTGGACAAGCTCGCCCTGGCGATCGCCCTGGCCACCGCGACCACCCCGGCCTTCGCCGAAGACCGCCTCAAGGTCGACGGCTACCTGCGCCAGGAAATGTCCTGGAATATGAAGAACTGGGAGGACACCCCCGGCTACGACGACAAGGGCAAGCTGTCGATGGCGCGCAGCACCGCGCGCCTCAACCTGGAGTGGAAGGCCACCGAGGACGTGGCCGTGGTGGCCAAGCTGCGCGCCTCCCGCGAGGTGAAGACCAACTTCCTCGAGCACCTCGAGGAAATGGGCGCCTACAACTACCGCGCGGCCGACGGTCAGGGCGACATCATGGATCTCTACAACGACGAGGAGATCCGCGAGCTGTACGTCGACTTCCCGGTCGGCGAGCGCCTGCAGTTCCGCCTCGGCAAGCAGCAGATCGCCTGGGGCGAGACCGACTTCTTCGCCGCCAACGACCTGGTGCACGGCTTCGACTACACCTGGCGCAGCTTCCTCGAGCCGGCCAACGAGGAACTGCGCAAGGCCAACATCATCGCCAAGATGAACATCGACGTGCCGGAGCTGGACGGCGGCCTGGAAGTGTTCGTGCGCCCGGGCTGGGACCGCAAGGAGGACATCGGCACCGAGCTGGACATCTACGGCGGACGCTGGTCGAGCCAGCCGTACGCCGGCGTCGACTTCCGCAACATCGACCCGTACAACTTCGAGAACGACGAGGGCGACTACCGCGACGTCACCGGCGGCATCCGCTGGAACGGCCTGTACGGCGACACCAACTACTCGGTCTCCTACCTGAAGACCTTCTACCCGTCGCCGATCCTCAACGCCTCCAACAACCTCGCGCTGTTCGGCCAGCCGGGCGTGCCGTCCGGGGCGGAAACCAAGGGCACCGAGCAGACCCGCGGCCCGGCCGGCGAGATCATCTACCCGATGGTCGACATCTTCGGCTTCACCGCCAGCCGCTATTCGGAGTGGGCGGACGCGGTGTTCAGCACCGAGATGGCGTACATCAAGGATGCGCCCTACCAGATCCTGCAGTCGCCGCCGACCCTGATCAGCCAGGCCGTGGCCCCCGGCTTCGACGGCTACGCCACCAAGGACGTGGTCGCGCTGATGCTGCGCATGGACAAGAACATCGCCGCCACCCAGGACTGGCTGGGTACCGAGAAGCCGATGTTCTTCTCGGTGCAGCTGTTCGACAAGTGGGTGCAGAACTACGACGAGGACGACGCGCTGCTCTACAGCGTCGGCTGGGGCGGCAAGGTCAAGGAGCACTCGGTGCTCGCCACCGGGATCTTCGACCTCAGCTACAACAGCGGACGCATCCGCCCCAACCTGGTGGTCGGCGCCGACCTCAGCAACGGCGGCGGCTTCGCCGTGCCCTCGGTCACCTTCGAGCTGTCCAGCAAGCTGCGCTGGAAGGTCGAGTACGACGCCTTCTGGGGCAGCGACGCGCGCGACGGCGACAAGTGCGGCTTCCCGAATGCGGCCTCCTGCGACAACGCCACGCTGTTCGACTACTTCAACAACCGCGACCAGCTCTACACCAGCCTGACCTACCTGTTCTGATCCCCACCGGAGAGACCCACATGAACGCACTCCGCTTCCCCCTGCGCCACACCCTGACGGTCGGTCTCCTCGCGGCGGCCGGCAGCCTGTCGACCCTCGCCATGGCCGCCGAACTGCCGGCGGGCACGGTGATTTCCGCCGCCAACCTCGACCAGGTCAAGAACGACACCTTCGAGGGCCACAGCATCGCCAGCCTGCTCACCGAGAAGATGGAATGGCGCATCCGCAACAACGGCTGGAAGCTGCCGCTGGCCAAGTCCAGGGAAGTGCCGCTCGACCCGCGCTGGGTCAAGGCCTCGCAGGCCAACGAGGGCAAGGCCGTGCTCAACAAGGAAGCCTGCCGGGTGGACAACTGGGGCGCCGGCGCGCCCTTCCCGAACATCGACATGAAGGACCCGCAGGCCGCCGAGAAGCTGGTGTGGAACTGGCACCTCGGCCAGCTGGTCGGCGACGTCTCCCAGGTGCCGCAGTACACCCAGCTGCTGATCGACGGCAAGAAGGGCGTGCACGCCGAGCCGGTCGCCGAGTTCAGCCGCTACAGCATGAAGGGTCGCCTGACCAGCGAGCAGGCGGTGGAAGGGGACGGCAGCGAGCGTGGCCGCCAGCTGCTGTACTTCAAGTCGCCCTCCGACATGAAGGGCCTCGGCACCTACACCGTGATGTACGACTCGGACAAGGTCAACAGCGTGTGGGCCTACATCCCCGCCGTGCGCCGGGTGCGCCAGCTGTCCGGCGGCGCCTGGATGGATCCGGTCGGCTCCTCCGACCAGCTGCAGGACGACCTGGAGATCTTCAACGCCCGGCCGTGCTGGTACCCCGAGTACAAGCTGCTCGGCAAGCGCTGGGTGCTCGCCGTGGCCAACAGCAAGACCGGCCTGTGGAATCCGCAGGGCAAGAGCTTCGCCGAGAAGTACCCGGTGGTGGAGGACGCCGCGCCCTTCTGGAACATGAACAACAACGACTTCGAACCGCGTGAGGTCTACGTCATCGAGGCGATCACCCCGTCGGCGCACCCGTACAGCAAGAAGGTGCTGTACATCGACGCGAAGTACCCGCGCTTCTACTACGCCGAGGCCTACGACCGCAAAGGCGAGTTCTGGAAGTTCATGGAGTTCCATTCCTACTCCAACACCGCCGACGGCGACATCCGTACCACCGCCGGGGCGGTCATCGACTTCCAGCGCAACCACGCCACCCTGTCGATGATCGACACCAAGTCGTGGAAGACCAACTTCGACGCCAAGGCCAGCGACTTCTCCCTGCAGACCCTGCAGCGGGTTGGCCGCTGATTCAGCGCCACGTCTGGCGGGACCGGTTCGCGCCGGTCCCGCCATTCCCTTCCAGACAGAGCCGTCCGGCAGCCCTGGCGGGCTGTCCGGTCAGCGGAGAACAACAAGATGCCGACCATGAAAGCCGCGCGCCTGCACCAGATCGGCGCGCAATTCGTCCTCGACGAGGTGCCGGTTCCGGCACCCGGCGCCCACGACGTGCTGGTGAAGGTCGAGGCCAGCACGGTGATCCCCAACCTGAAGAACGTCACCACCCACTTCCCCGAGTGGTACCCGTTCCTGCCGCTGCCGGCGCTGCCGGCGATCTTCGGCCTCGACTCGGCCGGCACCGTGGCCGCGGTCGGTTCGGCGGTCACTTCCTTCAAGCCGGGCGACCGCGTCTACGTCAATCCCGGCATCGGCTGCGGCGAGTGCCGCCACTGCAAGCAGGGCGAGACGCCGCGCTGTGCGGCCTACACCTTCCTCGGCTACTTCGGCTTCGGCCCCGGCTCGCAGGCGATCTTCGCGAAGTATCCCTACGCCGGCTACGGCGAGTACCTGACCGCGCCGGCCAGCAACCTGGTGCGCCTGCCGGACAACCTGTCGAGCGCCCAGGCCACCCGCTTCGGCTACCTCGGCACCGCCTACTCGGCGATCCGCAAGGCCGCCCTGCGCCCGGCGCAGAGCATCCTGATCCTCGGCGCCAGCGGCACCCTCGGCGTCGGCGCCACCCTGCTGGCGCTGGCCTTCGGCGCCGCCCGGGTGGTGGTCGCCGCCCGCGACCGCGCGGCGCTGGAGCGCCTCAAGGAGCTGGACCCGCGGCGGGTGGAGATCGTGCCGATCGGCGCGCGGCCGATCCGCGAGCAGGTGCTGGAACTGCTGCCGGACGGCGTCGACGCCATGCTCGACACCCTCGGCGCCAAGGCGCCGGCCGCGCTGTCGGTGGACGCCATGGGCGCGGTCGGCCGCGGCGGGCGCATCGTGCAGATCGGCGGCGTCGCCGGGCCGATCCCCATCGACCCGCATCCGTTCATGTGCCAGCAGCTGCAGTACATCGGCTCGCTGTGGTTCACCACCGCCGAGGGCGACGAGATGGCCCGCATGGTCGAGTCGGGCCTCCTCGACCTGTCGCTGCTGGAGGAGCGCGCCTATCCGCTGGCGCAGCTCAACCAGGCGCTCGAGGACATCCAGAGCCAGGCCAACGGCTTCACCAACTTCCACATCGTCCACGGCTGACCCTCAGCCCCTGCGGCGACGCGGGCCGTCGGCGTGAGCGGACGGCCCGCGCCCGCACCACAACGGAGCACCACGGCATGCAAACGCAGCGCATCGTCACCGGCCACGATCAGGCCGGCCGCTCGACCGTCGCCAGCAGCGGCCCGCTGCCCAGCGTCGGCGAATTCCGCCAGTTCCCCGGCTTCGCCGTCGAGCTGATCTGGCAGACCGCCCCCGGGCCCATTCCCGCGCATCCAGTCGATCCCGCCTGCCCGCCGCACTCGGTGCTGCCGGCCGCCGGCGGCAGCTGCGCGATGCGCGTCACCTTTCCACCCCAGCACGCGGCCATCGCGGCGGACTTCGATCCGCAGGTGGCCGCCCGCGAACTGTGCGAACGGCTGCCCGGGCTGGGCGAGCTGTTCGAGGCCGACGCCCCCGGTTTCCACCGCTCCGACACCATCGACTACGGCGTGCTGCTGGAGGGCGAACTCACCCTCGAGCTGGACGACGGCGAGCGGGTGCTGCGTCAGGGCGATGTGGTGGTGCAGATGGGAACCCGGCATGCCTGGCGTAACACCGGTAACAGCCCGGCGCGGATGCTGTTCGTGATGGTGGGCGCGGCGCGCGGGAAGTCAGTTGCGTAATTTCTAAATAGTCTAATTTTTCGACTTTACAGAGCGATTCGGCGCTTATCTGGAAGCGAATGCTCTGAAACAGGAGGGTTTTTCGTAACTGGTATCTTTCTTGCTTTGAAGTGTGTGGAGCGTTCGATTTTCCGGTTGTGTTACGCGGTTTTACCGGTAACGGCGGACTCTGCGCATGGTGGGACGACAGACAGGGAGAGCGTTTGCACCAACAGGGATCACTCCGGAGCCGCATGCGTGCCAGTTCAGCGAGCGGAGTGAGGGTAGCGGTGATGAACAACGACCATGCGCCTTATAAGAAAAAAGATAGAGGCTGAACGAAGTATGAATAGTCTGATGTTTGCCACGGCGACGCCCCCGGACGCCGTGCTGGCCAAGTTCGAGGTATGCCACACCCAGGATCTCGAAGAAGCGCGCCGCTGGGGCGAACGCATCTTCTGCGAGAACCGCCTGCGCCACCAGGATCGCCAGGCGCCGGTCGACACGCGCATCTACTACCGGCGCCTTGGCGGCATCGGCGTGGGGCGCATGAGCTACGGCAGCGACATCACCATCGACCCCGGCGTGCTCGATACCTTTTCCCTGGTCATGATGCCGATCCGTGGCCAGGAAGTGATCGAGTTCGGCAGCCGCCAGGTGTGCTCGACCCCCACCCAGGCCTCGGTGCTCAACGCCCACCTGCCGTGCCGCATCCACCATCGCAAGGACACCGAAAAGCTGATCATGCGCGTCGACCGCAGCCTGCTCGAGCGCATCTGCCAGCAGCACCTCGGTCGCACCCTGGCCAAGCCGGTGGAGTTCCAGCCGGACATGCCGCTGGACACCGCCGAGGGGCAGCGCTGGATGCGCATGGTCGGCTGGATCTACGACAACCTGTCCCACGACGAGGGCAGCCTGCCGCCGCTGCTCGCCGCGCAGTTCGAGCAGGCGATGGTCACCGCGCTGCTGACCTGCCAGCCCAACAACTACAGCGCCGAGCTGTGCGCCGACGAGACGCAGTCGATCGCGCCGTCGTTCGTCAAGCGCGTGGAGCGCTACATCGAGGAGCACGCCCACGAGCCGATCTCCATCGTCGAGATGGCCGAGCACGTGGGGGTCAGCAGCCGCTCGCTGTTCGCCGGCTTCCGCCGCTTCCGCAACACCTCGCCGATGCTGTACCTGAAGGAAGTGCGCCTGCGCCGCGTGCACGAGGAGCTGCAGCAGGGCAGCGCCGGCAGCACCACGGTGACGGCGGTGGCCTTCCGCTGGGGCTTCAGCCATCTCGGCCATTTCACCACCGACTACAAGCGCCGCTTCGGCGAGAGCCCGTCGGAAACCCTGGCGCGCTGACGCCGCGACGAGGAGGGCGCCGGCCCTCCTCGGCTTTCGGCGCTCATCTGGCGCAAGCACTCCTTCGCCTTCCCGGGCCGCGCCGCGGCAGGAATCTGCTCTGTCGGGATAGACGCGTGACTTCTCGGAGCGCTGGCGGGGAGCCTCCTTCCTATGATCGAGCCGGGGCGCCTTCCGCGCGGCCCGGCTCATTTCCCATTCCAGGAGGCTCGCTAGATGAACCCTGACTACCAACTGCAGGACAAAGTGATCATCGTGACCGGTGGCGGCAGCGGCATGGGCCGCGATGCCAGCCTGGCCCTGGCCAGGGCCGGCGCCCGGGTGGTGATCGGCAACCGCAACGCCCGGGCCGGCGCCGATCTGCTCGAGGAAATCGTCGCCGCCGGCGGGCAGGCGCTGTTCCGCGCCACCGACGTGTCGCGGCCGGCCGACTGCCAGGCGCTGGTGGCGCTGGCCATGGAGAAGTACGGACGGGTCGACGGGGCGTTCAACAACGCCGGCCTGCAGCGCGAGTTCACCGACGTGCACGAGACGCCGGTGGAGGACTTCTCCGATGTCATCGACATCAACCTCAAGGGCATCCTGTACATGATGAAGTACGAGACGGCGGCGATGCTGCAGAGCGGCGGCGGCGCCATCGTCAACAACGCCTCGATCTTCGGTCTCAAGGCGATGCCGAAGACCGCCTACTACGTGGCCTCCAAGCACGGCATCGTCGGCGCCACCCGCGCCGCCGCGCTGGACTACGCCACCCGCGGCATCCGCGTCAACGCGATCTGCCCGGGGCCGATCAAGACGCCGAGCTTCGACCGCGTCACCGGCGGCGACGCGCACATGTACGACGACGGGGTGCCCATGCATCGCGTCGGCCAGCCGCAGGAGGTCAGCGCGGCGGTGCTCTGGCTGCTCTCCGGGCACTCCTCCTACATCACCGGCGCCACCCTGTCGGTGGACGGCGGAATGTCGGCCGAGTAGGCATGGAGCCCCCTCTTTCTTCTTTTCTGCACTGCCGGGATAACCCCCTCGGTCATTGGAGCGTCAGGCAAGTCCCTGCTTCTTAGGATGACTCTCAAGGGTGCCGCACAGGGCGGCACCCACTCTCCAAGTCAGCCTTCCGGGGGTTTCCAATGTCCGAGCAACCCATCGTCCGTCGCCGCCAAGTCAAGACCGGCATCAGCGATGCCCGCGCCAACAACGCCAAGACCCAGAGCCAGTACCAGCCGTACAAGGACGCCGCCTGGGGCTTCATCAACCACTGGTACCCGGCGCTGTTCACCCACGAGCTGGGCGAGGACCAGGTCGAGGGCATCCAGATCTGCGGCATCCCGATCGTCCTGCGCCGCGTCGACGGCAAGGTGTTCGCCCTCAAGGACCAGTGCCTGCACCGCGGCGTGCGCCTGTCCGAGAAGCCGATGTGCTTCAACAAGAGCACCATCTCCTGCTGGTACCACGGTTTCACCTTCGACCTGGAGAGCGGCAAGCTGGCGACCATCGTCGCCAACCCGGACGACAAGCTGGTCGGCACCACCGGCATCACCACCTACCCGGTGCACGAGGTCAACGGCATGATCTTCGTGTTCGTCCGCGAGGACGACTTCCCGGACGAGGACGTGCCGCCGCTGTCCTCCGACCTGCCGTTCCGCTTCCCGGAGAACAGCGACCGCTTCCCGCACCCGCTGTGGCCGGCCTCGCCGAGCGTGCTCGACGACAACGCCGTGGTGCTCGGCATGCACCGCACCGGCTTCGGCAACTGGCGGATCGCCTGCGAGAACGGCTTCGACAACGCGCACATCTTCGTCCACAAGGACAACAGCATCGTCCACGTCAACAACTGGGTGCTGCCGCTCGGCCTGCTGCCGGTCGGTGACGACGCCATCCAGCTGGTCGAGGACGACAACGGCCCGAAGGGCATGATGCAGATGATGTTCACCGAGAACTGGCAGCCGGTGCTGGAGAACGAGGAACTCGGTCTCAAGGTCGACGGCGTCAACGGCCGCTACTACCGCACCTCGGTGGTGCTGCCGGGCGTGCTGATGGTGGAGAACTGGCCGCAGGACCACGTGGTGCAGTACGAGTGGTACGTGCCGATCACCGACGACACCCACGAATACTGGGAAGTCCTGGTGCGCGTGTGCAACACCCCCGAGGAGCGCGCCAAGCACGAGTACCGCTACGAGACCGTGTACAAGCCGCTGTGTCTGCACGGCTTCAACGACTGCGACCTGTACGCCCGCGAGGCGATGCAGAACTTCTACGCCGACGGCACCGGCTGGGACGACGAGCAACTGGTGGCCACCGACATCTCGCCGATCACCTGGCGCAAGCTGTCCTCGCGCTGGAACCGCGGCATCGCCAAACCCGGCCGCGGCGTGCAGGGCTCGGTCAAGGATCTCAGCCTGATCTTCAAGCAGACCGCCGACGGCCACCGCCCGGGCTACAAGGTCAAGAAGATCGAAGAGTAAGTCCGCTTCGCAGTCCGGCGCGCGCCCCTCGCGCCGGGCTGCGGGCAACCGGGAGCCTGTCGCATGCATAACGACGTCTTATCTCGCAGCCATTTCGTCACCGTGGATGGCGTGCGCCTGCACTACCGTATGGTCGACGGCCCGGCGGGCAGCCTGCCGGTGATCTTCACCCACGGCGGCGGCCCCGGCAGCACCGCCTGGAGCAATTTCCGCCTCAGCGCGCAGGCCTTCGCCGCCAACCACACCTGCTACTTCCTCGACTTCGCCCAGTACGGCGGCTCCGACATGGTGCCGGTCGAGGGGCCGGCGCTCGCCTGGCACGCGCGCAAACTGCTGGGCTTCATGGACGCGCTGGGCATCCCGCGCGCCCATCTGGTCAACCAGTCGTTCGGCGGCTGCGTGGCGACCCGCTTCGCCGCCGACCATCCCGAGCGGGTCGGCCGCCTGGTCATGATCGGCTCGCAGCCGGTGGCGCGCGGCGTGCTGCAGCCGCTGCCGCTGTTCAGCAAGCATGCCGCGACCCTGATGAGCGACTACTACTTCGCCGGCGGCGGACCGAGCCTGGCGAAGATGCGCGAGCTGATCTGCCGCTACGAGCTGCACGACGACGCCAAGCTCGACGAGGAGACCCTGCGCCTGCGCTACGAGGCCAGCGCCAACCCGGCGCTGCTCGAGCTGCTCAACACCCCCGGCGCCTTCGGCGAGTGGGAGGACCTGACCGCGGTGTTCGCCTGCGTGCAGGCACCGACGCTGATCCTCTGGGGCCTGCACGACTGGTTCGGCGGCATCGACGTGCCGATGCTGATGCTCAACCGCTTCGCCGACGCGCGCCTGCACGTCATGGGCAACGCCGCCCACCACCTGCAGAGCGAGTGCCCGGACGAATTCAACGCCGTGGCGACGGCCTTCATCGGAGGCTACGCATGAACACTCCCAGCGATCTGCACTACCTGGAGATGCACGAGCTGTCGCTGCTGATCCGTACGCGCAAGCTGTCGCCGGTCGAGGTCGCCGAGGCCCAGCTGGCGCGCATCGAACGCCTCGACGGCGCGCTGCACAGCTACGCCCACGTGGCGGCCGAGCAGGCCATGGCGCAGGCGCGCCAGGCCGAACAGGAGCTGATGCGCGGCCAGTGCCGCAGCCCGCTGCACGGCATCCCGCTGGCAGTGAAGGACCTGTTCCACACCGCCGGCATCCCCACCGCGGCGGGCATGGCGATCCATCGCGAATTCATCCCCAAGGAAGACGCCACCGTGGTGGCGCGCCTGCGCGAGGCGGGCAGCGTGCTGCTCGGCAAGCTGCAGATGACCGAGGGCGCCTTCGCCACCCATCACCCGGCGTTCGCCGCGCCGGTCAATCCGTGGGGCGCTGGGCACTGGGCCGGCGCCTCGTCCAGCGGCTGCGGCGTGGCCACCGCCGCCGGGCTGTGCTACGCCGCGCTGGGCACCGACAGCGGCGGCTCGATCCGCTTCCCCTGCGCGGCCAACGGGCTGACCGGCCTCAAGCCGACCTGGGGGCGGGTCAGCCGCCACGGCGCCTTCGAGCTGGCCGCCAGCCTCGACCACGTCGGGCCGCTCACCCGCAGCGCGCGCGACGCGCTGTTCCTGCTGTCGACCATCGCCGGCCACGATCCGCTGGACCCCACCTCGCTGCCCAGCGTGTGCCTGGAGATCCCCGGCATCGAGGAGTCGTTCCACGGCCTGCGCATCGGCGTCGACGAGGCCTGGCTGAGCGACGGCGTCGACGAGGAGATCGTCGAGGCCCTCGACGAGGTGCTGACCATGATCCGCGCCGGCGGCGGCAGCCTGGTGCGCGTGCGCATGCCGGACACCCGCGCGGTGAGCGCCAACTGGGAGAAGCACTGCGGCGTGCAGACCGCGGTGGCGCACGCCGCCACCTACCCGAGCCGCGCCGGCGAATACGGCCCGGCGCTGAGCCGGCTGATCGACGGCGGCCGCGCACTGTCCGGCATGGACTACCAGCGCGTGCTGCTCGACGCGCAGCGCTTCACCGGCGAACTGGAGTGCGTGCTGGGCGAGGTCGACCTGCTGCTCGCCCCGGTGCAGCCGTATGCCGCGCCGACCCACGCCCAGCTCGGCGCGCTGGCCCAGGACCCGGAAGCCAACCGCCGGCTGATCCAGTTCACCGCGCCGTTCAATGTCAGCGGCCACCCGTGCCTGAGTGTGCCGATCGGCTTCACCACCGGCGGCCTGCCGATCGGCGGCCAGTTCATCGCCGGCAAGGGCGGCGAGGGCGTGCTGTGCCGCGCTGGCATGGCGCTGCAGAAGGTCAGCGACTGGCATCGGGTGCGTCCGGCCGGGCTATAACGGCCGGGCCGGGGCCGGCGCAGGGGGCGTAGCATTCAGGTTGCCAACAGGGGGGAGGGGCGCCGGTCATGAATGCCACCAACCGGGTCGAAGAGCTGTGTTCGCAGGATCCCGACGAGACCCGCCAGCTGGTGGCGTCGGTGTTCTGCGAGCATCGCCTGGAGGTCCGCCAGGCGCCGGACGGCCTCGACTACCGGCATCATCACCTGCGCACCGGGCACCTCAGTTTCAGCCGCATGGGCTATGGCGCCGAGGTGCGCGTCTCGCCCGGCGAGCTGGGCTCGTTCTATCTGGTGCAGCTGCCGCTGGCCGGGCATGACCGGCAGCGGGTCGGGCGGCACGAGCTGCTCAGCGACAGCCGCTGCGGCAGCGTGCACGGGCCGGACGAGCATCTGGCGATGCACTGGAGCGCCGACTGCCACAAGCTGGTCGTGCGCATCGAGCGGGGCGCGCTCGAACAGCATGCCGTCGCGCTGCTTGGCTGCGCGCTGCACGATCCGCTGACCTTCGCCAACCCGATGGATCTGGGCTGCGCCCACGGCGCCGCCTGGGGCCACACCGCCCGGCAGCTGTTCGACCAGCTGCAGCGCGCCCCGCAGCTGTTCGAGCTGCCGCTGGTGCGCACGCAGTTCGAGCAGACGCTGATGACCACCCTGCTGGCCTGGCAGCCCAACAGCCTGAGCGCACGGCTGGGCGAGCCGGCGGCCAGGGTACTGCCGCGCCACGTCAAGCTGGCGGTGGACTTCATGCGCGCCCATCCCGAGCAGTCGATCAGCGTGGCCAGCCTGGCGGCCATCAGCGGGGTCAGCGGCCGCTCGCTGTACAACGGTTTCCAGCAGTTCCTCGGCGTCAGCCCCATGCGCTACCTGCGCGATCTGCGCATGGAGCGGGTGCGCGAGGATCTGCTCGATCCGCGCCAGCCGCGCAGCGTCACCGCGATCGTCACCCGCTGGGGCTTCTTCCAGCTGGGGCGGTTCGCCATCGAATACCGCCGGCGCTATGGCGAGACACCCCGGGAGACCTTGCTCAAGGCCCGCATCTAGTGCCTTTTGCCGCCGTTAGGGCGGCATTTCTGCCCGAAAATGGTGCGTTTCATATTTCTGCAATTTCCGCATGCTGGCTGCGGGAACTGCATATTCGCCCCGCACGCCTTGCTCCACATTGGCAGCCGACTGCACCCGCAGTCCTTGGCAAACCTGATAATGGAGCTGGAGCGCATGAGAAAGATAACGATCGTTGGCGCCGGACAGGCCGGCCTGCAACTGGGCATCGGCCTGCTCAAGCAGGGCTACGCCGTCACCCTGATCTCCAACCGCACCGGCGCGGAGATTGCTGCCGGCCGGGTGCTGTCCAGCCAGTCGATGTACGACATGGCACTGGAATTCGAACGCGAGCTGGGGCTGTCGTTCTGGGACGACAGCTGTCCGCCCACCACGGGCGTGCACCTGCGCGCCGGCAACGAGCAGGGGCTGCTGATCGACTGGCGGGCGCGCATGCCGGCTCCCGGCCAGTCGGTCGACCAGCGCATCAAGATGCCGCGCTGGATGGCCGAGTTCGAGCGCCTCGGCGGCCGCCTGGTGATCGAGGAGGCGGGCCTCGCCGAGCTGGAGCGCTACGCCGCCGCCAGCGACCTGGTGATAGTCGCCAGCGGCAAGGGCGAGATCGGCAAGCTGTTCGAGCGCGACGCCGAGCGCAGTGTGTTCGACCGTCCGCTGCGCACCATCTCGCTGACCTACGTGCACGGCATGCTGCCGCGCGAGGACTACAGCGCGCTGAACATCAGCGTCAATCCGGGCATCGGCGAGTACGTCAACTTCCCCTGCCTGACCCACAGCGGCGCGGGCGACATCATCAACCTCGAGTGCGTCGAAGGCGGGCCGATGGACCGCTGGGACGAGGTCACCACGCCCGAGCAGCACCTGGCCCTGGCCGTCGAGCTGATCGAGCGCTTCTTCCCCTGGGAAGCCTGGCGCTGCCGCGACCTGCGCCTGACCGACGAACTCGGCACCCTGGTCGGCCGCGTCACCCCCACCGTGCGCAAGCCGATCGGCTACCTGCCGTCCGGGCGCACCGTGCTGGGCATGGCCGACGTGCTGGTGCTCAACGACCCGATCACCGGACAGGGTTCGAACAACGCCAGCAAGTGCGCCAACATCTACATGAACGCCATCCTCGAACAGGACGGCGCGGCGTTCGACGATGCCTGGAAGACGGCGACCTTCGAGCGCTACTGGGACTACGCGCAGTGGGTCGCGCGCTTCACCAACACCCACCTGCTGCCGCTGACCGAGCCGGTGCTCAAGGTGCACGGCGCCTGCGCCGACCGGCCGGAGCTGGCCGCGACCTTCGCCAATGCCTTCAACGACCCGAAGATCCTCACGCCCTGGTACTACGACTCCGCCGCGGCGGATCGCTTCATCGCCTCGTTCGCCGCTGCCTGAAGGACGCCGTCATGCTCGAACACAACCACAAGCGGCACTCTGCAGCCGCGTTCGGCGTCCTTGCCGCGTGCCTGCTGCCCCTGCAGATCGCCCAGGCGACCCAGGGCACCATGCCCCATGGCTACGGGGTCAAGTCCGAAGGCATGGGCGGGGTGGTCATCGCCCTGCCCCAGGATGCCCTGGCCGGCGCCTCCAACCCGGCCGGCATGGTACTGGTCGGCGACCGCCTGGATCTCGGCGTGGCCCTGCTCAAGGTCGACAACGGCGCGGAGTTCGCCGGCAGCACCGTCAGCGGCGTCGAGGACCGCGACCTCTACGTCATCCCGCAGTTCGGTGCCAACCGGATGCTCGACGAGCACAGCAGCCTCGGCCTGTCGCTGGTCGGCAACGGCGTGGGCACCGCCTATGGCGACGACGCCAACTTCGGCGGGCTGCAGGAGCCGGGGGCCGAGTTCCAGCAGATGGTCGCCACCCTCAGCTACGCCCGCCAGCTGGACGAGCGGCACAGCGTCGGCCTGGGCCTGATCCTGGTGCGCCAGGTGCTGGACATCGACGGCACCGCCAGTATCGGCCTGCCGCAGGGGCGCGACGAGGCCCACGGTGCCGGCCTGCGCATTGGCTGGATCGGCCGCCTGACCCCGGAGCTGAGCCTCGGCGCCAGCTATTCCACCCGCGGCTACATGTCGAAGATGGACAAGTTCGACAGGCTGCTGGCCGAAGGCGGCGACCTCGACCTGCCGTCCACCTGGGCCCTCGGCGTGGCCTGGCAGCGCGGGCCGCTGACCCTGGCCGCCGACGTGCAGAAGATCCTCTGGAGCGACGTCCGCTCGCTCGGCAACCCCGGCGTGGGCCGTGCCACGGGCGCGCCGGGCGACTCCGACGGGCCGGGCTTCGGCTGGCGCGACCAGACGGTCTGGCGGGTCGGCGCCGCCTGGACGCTGAACGAGCGGCTGACCCTGCGCGCCGGCTACAACGACGCCAACCAGTTGCTCGACAGCCGCGATACCTACCTGGGCATCCTCGCGCCGTCGGCCAACCACCGCCACGTGACGGCCGGCGCCAGCTACCGGCTGGGCAACGGTCACGAGCTGTCGCTGGCCTACGCCCGCTCGTTCAAGGACAAGGTGCACGGCGACGGTCCCGGGCCGAATGCCGTCACCTCGCCCTACATGGGCCAGCACTGGCTGTCCGTGGGCTATGGCGTGGACTTCTGAGCAGGAGCGACAGCGATGATCGAAAGCAGACAATTGCGCCAGGCGCTCGGCCAGTTCGCCACCGGCGTCACCATAGTCACCACCCGCGACGGCGAGGGCCAGCCCATCGGCGTCACCGCCAGCAGCTTCAACGCGGTATCGCTGGAGCCGCCGCTGGTGCTGTGGAGCATCGGCCGGAACGCCTTCAGCTACCCGGCGTTCGCCGAGGCCGGGCATTTCGCCGTGCACGTGCTGGACGCCGGGCAGCGCGGGCTGTCCGACCGTTTCGCCCAGGCCGCGACGGACAAGTTCGCCGGCCTCGAGCTCGGCAGCGGCCTCGGCGAGGTGCCCCTGCTGCCCGGCTGCCTGGCGTCGTTCGAGTGCAGCACCGAGCACCGCTACGAGGGCGGCGACCACCTGATCCTGGTCGGCCGGGTGCTGCGCATGGAAGTGGCGCGCAGCGCGGCGCAACCCCTGCTGTTCCACCGCGGGCGCTATGCGGAACTGGTCTGCCCGGAAACCGCGTGACGCCGCCTGGGCCGTCTGCCGCGGGCGTTTCCTGCGGTGGCGGGATAAGCGCGCAACCCATTGGAGTGCCGGCACCGTCCCCGCTTCCTAAGATCGGGCCATGGCAGCGAAGACTCGCTGCCCGGCCTGGTCCGGCCTGGCCTGGCCGGGCCCGGTCGCCGACCGGCTCCAGTTTCGTCCCGACAGTCTCGCGCTGACTGTCCCATGTTTGCCCGTGCCGTTGCGGCACGGGTTTTTTTTGCCCGCGATTCGCCTTCCAGCCCCCGTGTCTGCTGCCCGTCGCGATATCCGACCACGGCAGCAGGAATTTGCACTGGCGGGATAAGCCGGTAACTCGCGGGAGCGCTCGGCCGCTACCCGCTTCCTATGATCGGGGCAAGTCAGCAGTAACCGGGCGGCCGTTCCAGCCGCCATCCAATCCAGGCGCCCAGCACGCCACCGCTGCTGGTCGCCGATGCCTGTAAGACGGAGGCAACCGATCATGAACGACGCAATCCACCAGGTCACCGTGAATTTCGCCGACGGCGTCAGCCGCAGCTTCGCCGTGCCCGCCGAGGCCAGCATCCTCGATGCCGCCATCAAGGCGGAGATCCCGCTGCTCTACCAGTGCCGCTCGGGCGGCTGCTCCAGCTGCATGGCCCAGCTCGCCGACGGCGACGCGCGCACCCGTCCCGGCGCCAGCTCGTCACTGCTGGCCAGCGAGTACGCCGCCGGCCAGCGCCTGCTGTGCCTGTGCCAGGCGCAGTCGGACTGCACCTTCGAGGTGCCCTACGGCAGCGAGGTCGGTTCCAGCGCGGCGAAGGAAGTGCACGCCTTCATCGATTCCATCGAGCGCATCGCCGTCAACGTGGTGCGCCTGACCCTGGAGCTGGCCGACGGCGACTGGCTGGAGTTCCGCCCCGGCCAGTTCGTGCAGATCGAGGTGCCCGGCTTCGGCGTGCTGCGCAGCTACTCGCCGTCCAGCACCCTAGCCGACCTGCCCCGGCTGCAGCTGCTGGTGCGCCTGCTGCCGGGTGGGGCGATGTCCAGCTACCTGGAGGAGAAGGCCCAGGTCGAGGACGTGCTGACTCTGCGCGGCCCCTACGGCGCGTTCTTCCTGCGCGAGGAGCACCGCCGCGCGCCGCACATCTTCGTCGCCGGCGGCACCGGCCTGGCGCCGATCCTGTCGATGATCGACACCCTGCGCCAGAACGGCGGCAAGAAGCCGCCGATGCTGCTCAGCTTCGGCTGCGCCACCCCGGAGGTGCTGTTCGGCCTCGACGACATCGAGCTGCGCCAGCAGTGGCTGCCGAGCCTGGAGGCGCGCATCTGCGTCGACCGCGAGCCGACCGAGGGCCTGCACCACGGCAGCCCGGTCAGCGCCCTGCGCGAGGGCGATGTGGTCAGCCCGGACACCGTCGCCTACCTGTGCGGCCCGCAGCCGATGATCGATGCCGCCACCGCGCGGCTGGTCGAGCTGGGCGTCGCCCCGCAAAACATCTTCAGCGAACAGTTCGTGGCCAGCCACTGAGGAGCCTCCCATGCAACCGACCGTGTCCGTGCCGTTCTCGGCCGAGCAGATGAAGTGGTACGAGCAGGCCTGCGCGCGCATCGACCCCAAGCGCCTGCAGTACCTGTTGTTCGACCTGACCAACATCCACAGCCCGACCGGCGCGGCCGGCGCGGCCAGCCAGTTCATGGCCCGCCACCTGGAGTCGGTCGGCCTGTCGGCGCGCTACCAGCCGATGAGCGCGACCAGCGGCAACGTGCTGGCCGAGCGCCGCGGCAGCGGCGGCGGTGCCAGCGTGCTGCTCTACGCGCCGATCGACACCCACCTGGAGGAGGGCGACGAGGCCCAGGAGATCCTCACCGGCAAGGCGCCCGAGGCCGACATGCAGATCACGGCGCGGATGATCGACGACTGGGTGTTCGGCCTCGGCGCTTCCAACCCCAAGGGCATGGTCGCGACCCTCACCGAGGTGGCCACCGCGCTGATCGAGGCCGAGGTGCCGCTGGTCGGCGACCTGCTGGTCGGCATGGCCGACGGCGGCATGCCGGTGGACATTGCCGGACGCGATCACGCCGGCATGTCCAACGGCGTGTTCCACCTGCTCAATCGCGGCGGCTCGCCGGACTTCGCGGTGATCATGAAGCCGTGGAACTGGGTCTACCACGAGGAGCCGGGCATGGCCTGGTTCAAGCTGCGCGTGCACGGCACCCTCGGCTACGCCGGCGTGCCGCGCGACATCCCGGGCTTCCGCAGCTCGGTGGTGCCGGCGGCCACGGTTATCCAGGAGCTGGAGCGCTGGATCATCGACTACGCCGAGCGCAACACCTCCGGGCAGATCAAGCCGCACGGCTGGATCGCCGGGGTGCGTGGCGGCGACGTGCAGCGTCCGGCCTTCCCCTCGGCGGTCACCGAGATCTTCTTCGACGTGCGCGTCAATCCGCGCAGCAGCCCGGCCGATGTGAAGGCGCAGTTCGCCGCCTTCGTCCGCGAGCTGCAGGCGCAGCGCCCCGAACTGGAGCTGGACTGGGAAATGTACGGCTCGGTGGCCGGCGGCAGCACCGACCCGCAGAACTGGATCATCCAGTCGTGTCGGCGCGGCTGGGAGCACATCGAGCACCGTCCGCACGGCCAGGCCGACCTGCTCGGCGGGCAGACCGACGGCGCCGCGCTGCGCCGCCTGGGCATCCCCACTGCGCGCATCGGCTGGCCGTGGCCGGCGCAGGGCGCGCCGCTGCCGGTGGCCGAGGGCCTCGGCGGCATGGGCGCCACCTACATTCCCGACCTGATCCCCTGCGCGAAGAAGATCATGTACGCGCTGATCGACACCCTGACCCGCCCGCGCCACGAGCTGGGCCTGTGAGGAGCACCGCGACGATGAGCAAGCGCATCAAGATGATCTTCCCGGTGCCGATGAGCGAGGCGACCCGCCCGCTGGTGGAGTCGCAGCTGCCGGCGGAGCTGATCCGCCCGGACATCGAGGTCAGCTTCGTCGGCGCCGGCCAGGTGCTGACCCTGGCCGACAGCTACTACGACATGGCGATCATGGAGCAGGCGGTGATCGCCGCCGGCATCCAGGCCGAGGCGGAGGGCTTCGACGCGGTGTGCATCAACACCGTCAGCGACTCCGGTCTCGCCGCCCTGCGTTCGCGCCTGAGCATCCCGGTGCTGGCGCCGGGGCAGGGCGCCTTCCACCTGGCCAGCATGCTCGGCCACAGGTTCAGCATCCTGACCATGTGGCCGCGCTGGTTCCCGCTGTACCGCAAGACCCTCAAGGAGTACGGCCTGGAGTCGCGGCTGGCGTCGATCCGCGCGATCGACGTGCGCCCGGACACCGAGGCGCTGCTGCAGGGCAAGGAGGAAGTGGTGTTCGGCCGCCTGTTCGAGGAGGCCAAGCGCGCCATCGCCGAGGACGGCGCTGACGTGATCGTGCTCGGCTCGACCACCATGCACCAGTCGCACGCCTTCCTCGCCGAGCGCCTGCCGGTGCCGGTGCTCAACCCCGGCCAGGTCGCCTACAAGCTCTGCGAGCTGTTCCTCGACCTGGGCCTGGCGCACAGCAAGTTCGCCTATCCGAGCCCCGAGGCGTTCAAGGACGCCGCCTTCGATTCCTTCTCCGCTACCGGGAGCCGCCCATGAAACTGCCCGTGTTCGCGCAGGCCGCCTGCGCCACCGACCTGACCATCGCCGAGGCGCTCGACGCCCTGCGCAGCGGCCGCCTGAGCAGCCGCCAGCTGGTCGAGGCCTGTCTCGCCCGTGCCGAGGCCGCTCGCGAGCTGAACGTGTTCGTCACCCTCGACGCCGCCGGCGCGCTGGCCGCCGCCGATGCCGCCGACGCGGCGCGCCGTGCCGGCCTGCCGCTCAAGCCGCTGGCCGGCATCCCCATCGTGGTCAAGGACAACATCCACGCCGCCGGCCTGCCGGCCACCGCCGGCACCCCGGCGCTGGCCGACTTCGTGCCCGGCGAGGACGCGCCGAGCCTGCGCCCGCTGCGCGAGGCCGGCGCCATCGTGCTGGGCAAGACCAACATGCACGAGCTGGCCTTCGGCGCCACCGGTTACAACCCGGCGTTCAACACCGGCGAGCTGCTCGGCGTGCGCAACCCCTACGACTTCACCCGCATCGCCGGCGGCTCGTCCTCCGGCAGCGCGGCGGCGCTGGGTGCACGCATGGCGCTGGCGGCGCTGGGCACCGACACCGGCGGCTCGATGCGCATCCCCTGCGCGCTGAACGGCTGCGCCTCGCTGCGCCCCAGCCACGGCCGCTACTCGGGGCGCGGGGTGATCCCCATCGCGCCGAGCCGCGACACCGTCGGGCCGATGGCGCTGTGCATGACCGACGTCGCCCTGCTCGACGGCCTGATCAGCGGCGAGGCCGCGCTGCCGCCGGTGACCCTGGCCGGCCTGCGCCTGGGCATCGCGCCGGGCTTCTGGCGCGACCTCGACGCCGACACCCGCGCGGTCGCCGAGGCGGCGCTGGACAAGCTGCGCGCCGCCGGGGTGACCCTGGTGGAGGTCGGCGAGGAGCGCCTGCAGGAACTCACCCAGCCGATCGGCACGCTGGTGGTGATCCACGAGGCCCGTCCGGCGATGCAGGCCTGGCTGCGCGAGCAGGGGCCGGGCATCGACATCGACGAACTGGCCCGCGGCATCGCCAGCCCGGACGTGCAGGCGATCTACCAGCAGCTGGTGCTGCCGAGCCAGGTGCCCACGGCTGAAGGCCTGGTCGACTCCGCGCCGCTGTATGCAGAGGCCATGGCCAGCGGCCGTCCGGCGCTGCAGGCGCACTACGCCGAGCTGTTCGAACGCCATGCGCTGGACGCCTTCATCTTCCCGACCACCCCGGTGGTGGCGCCGGCGGCCGGCCCCGAGGTCAACGAGCCGGCCTGCTTCGAGCGGCTGATCAGCAACACCGAGCCGTCGGCCAGCGCCGGCCTGCCGGGCATCCAGCTGCCGGCCGGCCTCGGCGCCGCCAGCGGCCTGCCGGTCGGCCTGGAGCTGGACGGCCCGGCCGGCAGCGACCGCCGCCTGCTGGCCATCGGCATCGCCCTGGAGGCGGTGCTGGGCCGCATCCCCCGCGCCTGAAACCATTGGAGAGCAGACAGATGATCAAGGCACTGAGTTACGTGGTGGTGCACACCCCGCACCTGGCGGAGTGGCTGAAGATGGCCGGCGAGCACATCGGCATGCAGGTCGAGATCGTGCAGCCGGGCGAGTGTGCGCGGCTGCGCGTGGACGAGAAGGCCCAGCGCTTCGTGCTGCAGGCCGTCGACGGCGAGTCCTCGATGGTCATGGGCCTGGAGGCCAGCGATGCGGCCGCCTTCGCCCAGGCACGCCAGGCGCTGCAGGAGGCCGGCTACCAGACCCGCCAAGGCAGCCGCGCCGAGTGCGAGCTGCGCGCAGTGGACGACCTGTTCCACTTCGACGATCCGGACGGCTGCCGCGTCGAGGTCGCCTTGGGCCTGCAGGATGCCGCCACGCCCTTCGTCCCCGGCCGCCCGCTGGGCGGCTTCCGCACCGGCGAGCTGGGCCTCGGCCACGTCGCCTTCATCACCCCGAAGTTCGAGGAGATGTGCCACCTGTACAAGGAGGTGCTGCAGTTCCGCCTCAGCGACTACACCAGCGTGCCGTTCCGCGTCGAGTTCCTCCACGTCAACCCGCGCCACCATACCCTGGGCATCGCCTACACCGGCGGACCGCGCAAGCTGTACCACCTGATGATCGAGTACAACGACTTCGACGACCTCGGTCGCGCCCATGACCTGGCGCTGGAGAATCCCGACTCCATCGGCGTCACCTTCGGCCGCCACATCAACGACCACATGACCTCGTTCTACCTGAAGAACCCCGACGACTGGATGCTCGAGCTGGGCTGGGCGGGACGCACCATCGGCCCCGACTGGCAGGTCGAGGAGCTGTCCGGCATGAGCCTGTGGGGTCACGACCGCACCTGGCTGCCGGCCGACAAGCGCGAGCATGCCCGGCAGATTCTCAAGGACCTGTCCAAGCGCGGGCTGCGCGCCCCCGTAGTAACCAACAGCCAAACCGCCAAGGTGAGCCAATGACGACCCTCAACCCCGCCGCCTCCCCGGAGGTGGCCAACAGCCTCCAGGTCGGCGACTGCACGATCAACTACCACGACCGCGGCCAGGGCGAGCCTATCCTGCTGATCCACGGCTCCGGTCCCGGCGTCACCGCCTGGGCCAACTGGCGCGGGGTGATCCCGGCGCTCGCCGAGAAGGCGCGGGTGATCGCCCCCGACATGCTCGGCTTCGGCTACACCCGCTGCCCGATGGATCGTCCGCTCGATCCGCAGGCCTGGGTGGCGCAGCTGGTCGGCCTGCTCGATGCGCTGGACATCCCCAGGGTGGCGGTGGTCGGCAACTCGTTCGGCGGCGCCATCGCCCTGGCCTTCGCCCTGCGCCATCCCGAGCGGGTCAGCCGCCTGGTGCTGATGGGCTCGGCCGGCCTGTCGTTCCCGCTCACCGAAGGGCTGGACAAGGTGTGGGGCTACCAGCCGTCGCTGCAGGCGATGCGCGAGCTGATGCAGGTGTTCGCCTGGGACCACGGCATCATCACCGACGACCTGGTGCGCATGCGCTACGAGGCGAGCATCCGCGACGACGTGCAGAGCCGCTTCGCCCAGCTGTTCCCGGCGCCGCGCCAGCAGGGCATCGAGATGCTCGCGGTGGACGAGGCCGCGCTGCGCCAGCTGCCGCAGCCGACCCTGATCATCCATGGCCGCGACGACCAGGTGATCCCGCTGGAGGCTTCCGAGCGGCTGCTCCGCCTGATCCCTCACGCCCAGCTGCACGTGTTCGGCGAGTGCGGCCACTGGGTGCAGATCGAGAAGGCCGCCGACTTCACCCGACTGCTCATCGACTTCCTGTGCGCGGCGCGCGAGGAGAACCCGGCATGAACAAGGAAACCATCCGCGGACGCTGGAACATCCTGTCTTGGGAACAGCTGTACGACGACGGCCGCGTCGTCCATCCGATGGGCACCGAGCTGGAAGGCTTCATCGAGTACGGCCCCTACGGCATGTTCTGCGTGATCGCCCGCAAGGACCGCGAAGCCTTCACCACGGGCGGCCAGTGGTCGGCCAGCGACGCCGAGAAGGCCGCCGCCTACGGCAGCTACCTGACCTATGCCGGGCCCTACGACGTCGAGGGCGACACCGTCCGCCACCATGTGCGCCACAGCCTGTTCCCCAACTGGGAAGGCGGCTCGCAGAAGCGCGTCGCGGTGCTGGACGGCGGCGTGCTGTCGCTCACCGCGCGCCTGGAGGAGGGCACCCCGGAGGCGCGCACCGCCAAGCTGGTGTGGACCCGCGCGTTGCCGGCGCAGGGCTGAGTCACTCCGCCAGACGCCGGTACAGGTAGGCCAGCAGCACATCCAGGGTGGTGAGCTGCTGGTAGTCGGCCTCGGGGATGTTCACCCCGAGGCGCTGGTGCAGGGCGGCGAGGAAGCGCAGCCATCGAGGTTGACCTCGCCGCGCAGTGGGCGGCAGCTCGGCGTTGTAGGCGGCGAGCCAGTCCAGCGCCGCGGCGATGGCCTGGCGCATGGCGTCACTCCATGCCCGGCATGGGCGGCTCGTGTTCGTGCTCGTCCTTGCCGGGCACCTCGGTCAGGGTCGCCTCGGTGAGCAGCAGCACGCTGGCCACCGACACCGCGTTCTCCAGGGCGATGCGCACCACCTTGGTCGGATCGACGATGCCGGCGTCGTACATGTCGACGTACTGGTTGGTCGCCGCGTCGAAGCCCACCGGCCCGGCCTCGCCGAGGATGCGCGCCACCACCACGCCGGCGTCCACCGCCGAGTTCTCGGCGATGGTGCGGGTCGGCGCCTCCAGGGCGCGACGGAGGATCTGCACGCCGGTCTTCTCGTCGCCGGCGCACTGCTCCTCCAGCGCGGTGAGCGCCGGCACCGCGCGCAGCAGGGCCATGCCGCCGCCGGGCACGATGCCTTCCTCGATGGCCGCGCGGGTGGCGGCGATGGCGTCGTCGAGGGCATCTTTTTTCGTCTTCATCTCCGCCTCGGTGGGCGCGCCGACGCGGATCACCCCGACCCCGCCGGCCAGCCGCGCCAGGCGCTCCTGCAGCTTCTCGCGGTCGTAGTCGCTGCTCGCCGCCTCGATCTGCGTGCGGATCTGCGCGATGCGCGCCTCGATGGCGTCCTTGCGCCCGCCGCCGCCGATCAGCGTGGTGCTCTCCTTGTCGACCACCACCCGCTTGGCGCGGCCGAGCTGGCGCAGCTCGGCCTGCTCCAGGCGCAGGCCCAGCTCGCTGGAGATCACCTGGCCGGCGGTGAGCACGGCGATGTCCTGCAGCATCTCCTTGCGGCGATCGCCGAAGCCCGGCGCCTTGACCGCCACCGCGCGCAGCACGCCGCGGATCTGGTTGACGATCAGGGTGGCCAGCGCCTCGCCCTCGATGTCCTCGGCGATGAACAGCAGCGGGCGGCCGCTCTTGGCGATCTGCTCGAGCAGCGGCACCAGCTCCTTGAGCAGGCCGATCTTGTGGTCGCAGAGCAGCAGGAAGGGATCGTCGAGCACCGCCTGCATCTTGTCGGCGTCGGTGATGAAGTAGGGCGAGATGTAGCCGCGGTCGAAGCGCATGCCCTCGACCACGTCGACCACCGTCTCGGTGGTCTTGGATTCCTCGACGGTGATCACCCCCTCGCCGCCGACCCGCTCCAGGGCGTCGGCCACCAGCTCGCCGATGGGCGCGTCGTTGTGCGCCGAGATGGCCGCCACCTGGGCCTTCTCCTTGCGCGTCTGCACGGTACGCGACTGCGCCTTCAGCGACGCCACCGCCGCCTGCAGGCCGCGGTCCAGGCCGCGCTTGAGATCGATGGCGCTGGCCCCGGCGACCACGTTGCGCACGCCGTCGGCGAGGATGGCGTGGGCCAGCACGGTGGCGGTGCTGGTGCCGTCGCCGACCGCCTCGCCGGTGCGCTCGGCGGCCTGGCGCAGCATCTGCGCGCCGAGGTTCTCCTCGGGGTCCTCCAGCTCGACCTGCTTGGCGATGGTCACCCCGTCGTTGCACACCGTCGGCGTGCCCCACTTCTTCTGGATCAGCACCGACTTGGACTTCGGCCCCAGGGTCACGCGGATCGCGTCGGCCAGCTGGGTGGCGCCGCGCAGCACCTTCTCGCGCGCGGCGTTGCGGAACAGCAGCTTGGTGTGGGGCATGGGCGGACCCTCCCTCATCGTGGTGCGGCGGCGAAGTCCTATCAGCGTAGCGAGGGGCCGGGGAGTTCGCCGGCCGGCTTGACGGATCGTTCACGCCGGACGGTCCATACTGGAGCCATCTCATCTCCGGAGGATTCGCCGTGCCTTGCAGACTGACAGGTTCGTTCGCCGCCGCAGCACTGGTGCTGCTGGCCGGCATGCCCATCGCGCAGGCGGGGACGCCGGAGATCTATGGCTGGGTCGAGGAGAGCCGGCTGCTGCCGGAGAACGTCACGGTGAAGAGCAAGCTCGACACCGGCGCGCTGACCTCGTCGCTGGACGCCCGGGCGCTGGAGCGCTTCGACAGGAACGGCGAGCCGTGGGTGCGCTTCAAGGTCGAGGTCAAGGACAGCGACACCGGCCAGCAGGTGAGCATCCCCTTCGAGCGCCGCGTCGAGCGCGACGTCAAGGTGCGCGGCGCCGGCGGTGCCGAGCGGCGCCCGGTGGTGCTGATGCGGATGTGCATCGGCAGCCAACTGCTCGACGAGCAGTTCTCCCTGAACGATCGCGGCGACATGCTCTACCCGGTGCTGATCGGCCGGCGCACCCTGGAGCACCTCGGTGCGGTGGACGTCTCGCGCACCTTCACCCACAAGCCGGACTGCCCGGCAACCAAGGCTCAGGGCAGGTAGCGCCGCGCGGCCTCAGACATCCACTACCGCCTGTGCCAGCCACTGGCCGTCCGCTTGCCGGGCGACCTTCAGCTCGCAGTACGACACGCCCTTGGCCTCCGCCGCCGGCTGGTGGCGCGCCACGTCCACCGGCTCGCCCCAGGCGGTGGCGTGCAGGCGCGTGCCGTCGATCCTTACCTCGAAGCGCGAGAACAGCAGGTGGCGGGTGGCCATGCGGTAGATCAGCGCGTTGAGCCAGTCGACCAGCAGCAGCTCCAGGTCCGGGGCGGCGCAGTCGATGGTCAACGACTGCTTCGGCAGCACGGTGGCCGGGTCGCAGATCGCCGAGGTCAAGGCCAGCGCCGCGCCGGCGAACGCCTCCTCCAGCGTGGCGCCGCTGCCGCGTACGCCGATGTCGGCTTCGTGGGGGAAGGTCTGGGAGGGCATGGGCGGCTCCGTGATCGACAGGGAAATGGGCTCGCTACCTATGGAGTAGCCCAATCAGCCCTTGTGCGCCGGGCCGGCAGCCTCCGCGCCAGCCTGCGGTGTGGTGCGGGTGACCATCACCTGGTCGATGCGGTAGCTGTCGACGTCCATCACCTCGAAGGTGTAGCCGCCCCAGGTCACGCTGTCGGTGCGCTTGGGTACGCGGCGCAGCATGGTCATCAGGAAGCCGGCGAGGGTTTCGTACTCGTCCTCGTGGGGCACGCTGTCGATATCCAGCGCGCGGCGCACGTCCTGGATCGGGGTGACGCCGTCGATCAGCCAGGAGTTCTCGTCGCGGCGGACGATCTGCTCCTCGTACCAGGGCGAGACCATGTCGCCCATGACGATGCTCATCACGTCGTTGAGGCTGATCAGGCCGACCACCAGGCTGTATTCGTTGACGATCAGGGCGAAGGTTTCGCCGGCCTGGCGGAACTGCCTGAGCACTTCGGCCAGGGTCAGGCGATCCGGCACCACCAGCGGCTTGCGGATCAGCGCGGGGTCTTCGAGGGAGATCGGCTGGTTGTGCAGCACCCGCTGGAACAGGTCCTTGATGGTGACGTAGCCGACGATGTGGTCGATGTCGCCGTCGCAGACCGGGTAGGCGGAGTAGGGCTCGTCGGCGATCCGCGAGCGGATCAGCGCATCGGGGTCGTCGCGCAGGAAGAAGACGATGCCTTCGCGGTGGGTCATGGCGCTGGGCAGGGTGCGGGTTTCCAGCTCGAAGATGTTCTCGATGACCTGGTGCTCGCTGGCCGCCAGGGTGCCGGACTGGGCGCCGGCTTGGGTCATGGCCATGATGTCCTCGGGGGTGACGCTGTCGTCGCGCTGCTTGGGCAGCTTGAGCAGGTTGATCAGGCTGCCGACCAGCCAGGCGTAGACCAGCACCAGCGGCTTGAGCAGCGTGGAGAGTACGCGCATCGGGCCGATGACGCGGATGGCGAGCTGTTCGGGAACCGCCATGGCGACCTGCTTGGGAATCAGGTCGGTGATGACGATGAACAGCGAGGTGGTGAGGATGAAGGACACCACGAAGCCCAGGGTGGCCGCCTGCTGCGCCTCCAGACGCAGGGCGAACAGCTCGGTGAACAGCGGACTGAACATGCCCTCGCCGACGATGCCGCCGAGGATGGCCAGAGCATTCATGCCGATCTGTACCACGGTGAAGTAGTGGCCGGGCTTTTCCTGGACCTGCATGACCCGCAGGGCATTGACGCTGCCTTCATCGGCCATCTGCCGCAGTCGCACCGGGCGCGAGGCGGCCAGGGCGATTTCGGCGAGGGAGAAGAACGCGCTGACCAGGATGAGCAGCGCGAGGAGCAGCAGGCTTTGACTGAAGTTCATGGGGAGTGCATGCCATTACGCATGAAGAATGGATACCCGCTGGAGGGTAGCATGCGCGCCTGACGGGGACATGACCCGGGCAGGGATGCCGCTGTCGGCCTCGTCGGCGCAGGTCGGGGCACGGTCCCGCGCGGCGATCATGTCTCCCCGGCATCGCCATCCGCCTGGTGGTCGAGAAAGGCCTTCACCGCCTTGCGCATGGTCGGGAAGTACAGGGTGTCGTCCTTCTCCAGCGCATGCGCCCTGCGCCATTCGGCGATCTCCTTGTAGCGCCCGGCGACCACCAGCTGCACGCCCTTCTCGCGCAGCGTCGCCTTCAGGCTCTCGACCGCGAAGTAGCCGGTGACATCCGACTGGGTGATCGGCATGGCGTCCACCACCAGCCAGCGCAGGCCATCGCCGGCGCGCTCGACGGCGCGTTCCACCTGCTGGCGGAAGTAGTTGGCATTGAAGAACACCAGCGGCGCATTGAAGCGCAGCAGCAGCAGGCCGGGCCAGGTGGTCGCCCCCGGATGGTTGGCCAGCGGGTGGAATCCGGAGATGCCCTCGACCTTGCCGAGCACATCGACGCGCGGCCGCGAGGAGAGCATGACGAAGCGGATCAGCGAGAGGACGAGCACCACCAGGATCGCCTTGATGGCGCCCACCCAGATCACCCCGAGGGTGGCCAGCATGGCGAAGGCGAACTCGATGCGGCTGAAGCGGTACAGGCGCAGCAGGCCGCGCAGGTCGAGCAACGATATCGAGGCCATGACCAGCACCGCGGCCAGCGCGGCGATCGGCACGAAGCGCAGGGGCTCGCTGAGGAACAGCAGCACCAGGCCGATCGACAGCGCGGCGATGATTCCGGTCAGCTGGCTGCGGCCGCCGGCGGCGTCGCTCACCGCGGTGCGCGAGTCGGCGCCGCTGATGGCGAAGCTCTGGGTCAGGGCGGCGGCCAGGTTGGCCGCGCCCAGGGCGGCGAATTCGCGGTCGGCATCGATGTCGTAGTGGTTCTTGGCGGCGAAGCTGCGCGCCGTCAGCATCATGCTGGAGAAGCTGACCAGCGCCAGGCCCAGGGCGGCCGCCATCAGCTCGTCGAGCATGTCCCAGGGCACGCTCGGCAGCTTCAGCTCCGGCAGGCCGGCCGGTACCGCGCCGACCACCGCCACGCCGTGCTGGTCGAGGCCCAGGCCGGCCACCACCACCGCGCTGACCACCAGCGCCAGCAGCGCGGCCGGCAGGCGCGGCAGCAGGCGGGGTGCGAGCAGCAGCACGGCGAAGGCACCCAGACCGACCAGCAGGGTCGGCCAGTGGTAGTCGGCATGCTGCTCGATCAGCTGCAGGGTCGCCGGCACCACGCCGGGCGCATCGACGGGCACCCCGGCCAGCTTGCCCAGCTGGCCGGCGAGGATGTGCAGGGACACCCCGTTGAGGAAACCGACCAGGATCGGCTTGGAGAGGAAGTCGGCCAGCGCGCCGAGGCGGATGAAGCTGGCCAGGATGCAGAACAGCCCGGCCAGCGCAGCGAGGGCGACCGACAGCGACAGGTAGAGTGCGCCGTCGCCGGCGGCGAGCGGCGCCACTGCCGAGGCGACCAGCGCGCAGGTCGCCGCGTCGGGGCCGACGATCAGTTGGCGCGAGGTGCCGAACAGGGCATAGACCAGCAGCGGCAGGATGCTGGCATACAGGCCGACCACCGGGCTGAAGCCGGCGAGCTGGGCATAGGCGACGCCGACCGGCAGGGCGACCGCGGCCACCGACACGCCGGCGACCAGGTCGCGCGGCAGATCGCTGCGTCGGTAGGCGAGCAGCGCGGCCAGCCCGGGGGCCAGGCGCTGCAGCCAGCGGGAGGAGCCTGTGCGTTGCGCTTTGCCCATGCTGCGTCTCTCTGCCAGTGGCCGGCAGGCGAGCCCCGGGTCAGGGCTCCAGCTGGCCGTCGCCGATGTTCGAGTAGGCGTAAGTGAAGACGATCCCCGGGTCGGCGCGCAGCAGGCGCTCATCCTTGCCGGCGTAGTGCAGCCGGCTGAGCAGGTCCTTGATCAGGTTGAGCCGGGTCAGGCGCTTGTTGTCGGCGCGCACCAGGGTCCAGGGCGCCGTGAGGGTATGGGTGCGCGCCAGCATCTCGTTGCGGGCCTGGCTGTAGGCCTTCCACTGCTTGAGCGCCTGGTCGTCGATCGGGCTGGACTTCCATTGCTTGAGCGGGTTCGCCTTGCGCTCCGCCAGGCGCCTCTTCTGCTCCTCCTTGCTGATGTCGAGGTAGTACTTGAACAGCTTGATCCCGGAGCGGACCAGCATGCTCTCGAACTCCTGCACCGAGCCCATGAACTCCTCGTATTCGGCCTCGCTGCAGAAACCCATCACCCGCTCTACGCCGGCGCGGTTGTACCAGCTGCGGTTGAACAGCACGAGTTCCTGGGCGGACGGCAGGTGCGGCGCGAAGCGCTGGAAATACCACGACGAGCGGTCGCGGTCCGAGGGCCGACCGAGGGCGACCACGCGCGTCTCGCGCGGGCTGAGGTGCTGGATGATGCGCTTGATGGTGCCGTCCTTGCCGGCCGCATCACGGCCCTCGAGGATGATCAGGATCTTGTCGTCGCATGCGATGAAGTGGTGCTGTAGCTTGACCAGTTCGACCTGCAGCTTGCGCAGGGCCTTCTTGTAGGTCTTCTTCGAGACCGGCGGCAGAGCACCGCCCGGCTTCGGCTGATCGCCTTGCCTGCCCATATCGGCTTCCTCATCCACTACGGCCAGCAGCCGCTGCCCGTCATGCCAGTTAAGCCCAGGATGTCCGCTCGTGGAAATGGGCGCCGGGGAGAGGGCGGCTGCTTGTCGCCTGCCGCGGTCCATCGGGAAGGGCCCTGCCGCTGGGTGCCCGGGCACCGGCATTGAACTGGCCACAGGGGCTGCCACGGCTTGGCTACCCTGAAGTTCAGGGACATGGGGAGGAGTGGGGATGAAGGGACAGCCGTTCATCAGGCGCGTGGGCTTCGCCCTGCACGGGCTGCGCCTGGCGGTGCAGCGCGAGGGCAGCCTGCGCAGCCATCTACTGGCCGCGGCGGCGGTGCTGGCGGTGCTGCTGGCGACGCGACCGGCGCCGCTGTGGTGGGCGCTGCTGGCGCTGGCGGTGGGGCTGGTGCTGGTGGCCGAGCTGGTCAACAGCGCGCTGGAGGCGCTGATCGACCACCTGCATCCCGAGCGCCATCCGGAGATCGGCGCGGCCAAGGACATCGCCGCCGGCGCGGCGCTGGTGGCCAGCGGCATCGCCGTGGTGGTGGGAGTGGCCTTCGTGCTGGACTGGCTGGCGGGCTGAGGCGCGCGTGCAGAGACGCCTGAATTCAGGAAGCCGAACAAGGTGTCGGGCTGGCGGCGCGGACAAAAAGACGCCGGCTTGTGGCCGGCGCGGAGAGACAGATCTGGAGTCCAACCGAAACGCTGCCGGGAGGCAGCGCGAGGGGCTTGGGGCGGGCCGAGGAACGGGCCCCGCTTGTGGCGGAGCGCCGGCCCTGGGCCGCGCCGCAAACCGTCCTGCAGTGACGCCGCGCCGGTGGGGCGCGGCGAAGTCTGGCGAAGGGCTCAGCCGCGCTTGGCCACCAGGGTCAGGATGTCGTAGCTGGCCACCAGCTCGCCGTTCTGGTTGGTGACTTCCACGTCCCAGGCCACCACACCCTGCGGGGTGCCGAGGCTGGACTGCTTGCCCTGGTCGATCTTGCGCTTGCAGGTCAGGCGCGCCTGGATGGTGTCGCCGATGCCCACCGGGCTGACGAAGCGCAGGGTGTCGAGGCCGTAGTTGGCCAGC
The DNA here is from genome assembly GCF_034057115.1 of Pseudomonas sp. AN-1. Classification (NCBI taxonomy): domain Bacteria; kingdom Pseudomonadati; phylum Pseudomonadota; class Gammaproteobacteria; order Pseudomonadales; family Pseudomonadaceae; genus Pseudomonas; species Pseudomonas sp. AN-1. Next base: position 3,576,690 of record NZ_CP139195.1, read on the forward strand.
ACCGGGCCGACGCCCGGGGAGACGAACAGGCCGGCGGCCGCCGACAGCACGAAGTAGCCGTGGGCGATGCGCTTGCCGAACTGCGATTCCTTGGCGGCGATCTCGTCGAAGTGCATGTAGAAGTGATCGCCCGACAGGCAGCCGAAGTTGACCAGGTCAGCCTCGGTGACGGTGCGGCGGTGGGTCAGCAGCGACTCGCCGATCTGCAGGTCCTCGAAGTGGCGACGGAACGGGTGCACTTCGGTCTCGATGACCTTGGCGCCGCGCACGTACTCGCCGGTGATGGCGCTGAGCATGGTCGGCGAACCCTGCACCGCGGTGCGCTGCAGGTAGTGCTTGACCGCACGGATGCCGCCCAGCTCCTCGCCGCCGCCGGCGCGGCCCGGGCCGCCGTGCTTGAGCATCGGCAGCGGCGAGCCGTGGCCGGTGGACTCCTTGGCGGCCTCGGCGTCCAGCACGTGCACGCGGCCGTGCCAGGCGGCGGCTGCCGGCACCACCCGGGCGGCGACGCGCGGGTCGCGGGTCACCAGGGTGGACACCAGGCTGCCCTTGCCGCGGGCGGCCAGGGCCAGGGCCTCGTCGATCTCGGCGTAGCCCATCAGGGTGCTGACCGGGCCGAAGGCCTCGATGTCGTGGGCGCCGCCGGCGGCGTGCGGATCGCGGCTCTTGAGCAGGGTCGGGGCGAAGAACGCGCCCTCGGCGACCTGGTCACCGACGAACTGCGCCTCGCCGCGGAACAGCAGCTCGCTGCTGGCCAGCAGGGCGTCGACGCGGCCGGAGACGTCCTCGAACTGGTCGTGGGAGGCCAGCGCGCCCATCTTCACGCCTTCCTTGCTCGGATCGCCGACCACCACCTTGGCCAGGCGCGCGGCCAGGCGCTCGGCGACGGCGTCGATGCGGCTCTCGGGGACGATGATGCGGCGGATCGCGGTGCACTTCTGGCCGGCCTTGACCGTCATCTCGCGGGCGACTTCCTTGACGAACAGCTCGAACTCCTCGTCGTCCGGAGTGACGTCCGGGGCGAGGATCGCGCAGTTCAGCGAGTCGGCCTCGGCGTTGAACGGGATCGAGTTGCGGATCAGGTTGGGGTGCACGCGCAGCTTGGCGGCGGTGTCGGCCGAGCCGGTGAAGGTCACCACGTCCGGGCCTTCCAGACGGTCGAGCAGGTCGCCGGTGCTGCCGACGATCAGCTGCAGGCTACCCTCGGGCAGCAGGCCGGATTCGTGCATCAGGCGCACGCAGGCCTCGGTGACGTAGCTGGTCGCGGTGGCCGGCTTGACGATGCACGGCATGCCGGCGAGGAAGGTCGGCGCGAACTTCTCGAGCATGCCCCAGATCGGGAAGTTGAAGGCGTTGATGTGCACGGCCAGGCCGCCACGCGGCACCAGGATGTGGGTGCCGGCGAAGTGGTTCTGCTTGCCCAGCGGGATGGCCGGGCCTTCGTGGACCAGGTTGCCGGAGGGCAGCTCGCGGGTGCCCATGCTGGCGTAGGCGAACAGGGTGCCGGCGCCGCCCTCGATGTCGATCCAGCTGTCCATGCGGGTCGCACCGCTGTGGTGGCTGATCGCGTAGAGCTGCTCCTTGCGCTCCATCAGGTACTTGCCGAGCGCCTTGAGGATCTGCGCGCGGCTCTGGAAGTCCAGCTTCATCAGCGCCGGGGTGCCGCTTGTGCGGGCGAAGCTCACCGCCTCGGCGAAGTCGAGCTTGTCGGCGTGGGTGTGGGCGACGATGTGGCCGTCGATGGCGCTCTTCAGCGCCTGGGCGGCGTCGGCGCCGATCCAGCGGCCGCCGATGAAACTTTGCAGGGTGGTCATCAGGGAATCTCCTGAAGCAAGGCAGAACGGGCGGTCATGGCCGCCCGTGATTGTTCTGTCCTGCGGCGCCACGCTGGCGCCGCAGGAGTAGACGAGGGATCAGAGCTGGTCGAAGTCCAGCACCACCTCGTCGCTGACCGGGAAGGCCTGGCAGGACAGCACGTAGCCGGCGGCCACCTCGTAGTCCTCCAGCGCGAAGTTGGCGTCCATCTCCACCTCGCCCTTGACCACCTTGCACTTGCAGGTCGAGCACACGCCGGCCTTGCACGAGTAGGGCAGCTCCATGCCGTGGGCGTTGCCGGCGTCGAGCAGGCTCTGGGTGTTGCGCGCCAGGTCGAAGCTCATGCTGCGGCCGTCGCTGGTCACGGTGACGTGGCTGACTGCGCCGCCGGTCCTGGCGGCGGCCTCGCGGGCGGCACGCTTCTCGGCGGCGGCGCCCGGGGTGCCGGCGGTGAACAGCTCGAAGTGGATGCGCTCGTTGATCAGGTCGTGGCGGCGCAGGGCGTCGCGCACGCACTCGGTCATCTCCACCGGGCCGCAGATGAAGGCGGCGTCGAGGTTCGGCGCGTCGACCCAGCGGGCGAACAGCGCGTCGCACTTGGCGGCGTCGATGCGGCCGTTGTACAGGTCGATGTCCTGCTGCTCGCGGCTGAACACGAAGATCAGGTTGAGGCGGTCGAGGTACTGGTTCTTCAGGTCCTCGAGCTGCTCGCGGAAGATGGTGCTGGCGCTGGAGCGGTTGCCGTAGATCAGGGTGAAGCGGCTGTCCGGCTCGGTTTCCAGGGTGGTCTTGACGATCGACATGATCGGCGTGATGCCGCTGCCGGCGGCCACTGCCAGGTAGTTGCCGGCGCGCGCCGGATCCAGCGGGATGGAGAAGTGGCCGGCCGGCGGCATCACTTCCAGGGTCTGCCCGGCCTTGAGCTGGTCGTTGGCGAAGTTGGAGAACAGGCCGCCGTCCACGCGCTTGATCGCCACGCGCAGGTCGTCCTCGCTCACCGCGCTGCAGATCGAGTAGGTGCGGCGCACTTCCTCGCCGTCGATCTGGGTGCGCATCACCAGGTGCTGGCCCTGGGTGTAGTGGAAGCTGTCCCTGAGCTCGGCGGGCACGGTGAAGGCCACGGACACCGTGTCGCGGGTTTCCGGGCGCACTTCGCGGATGGTCAGCGTATGGAACTTGCTCATCTTGTTATTCTCCAGGCCCGCGTCGCGGCGGTGGGCGAGCCGTTCAGATGCACTTGAAATAGTCGAAGGGCTCCAGGCAGGAGCGGCAACGGTACAGGGCCTTGCAGGCGGTGGACCCGAACTGGCTGACCACCTCGGTGTCGTGGCTGCCGCAGTGCGGGCAGCTGATCTCGTCCTTCTCGCCGAGCAGGCTGCGCTTGCTGGTGCTGCCGGACGGCGGGGCGATGCCGAAGGCGCGCAGGCGCTCGCGGCCCTGCTCGCTGATCCAGTCGGTGGTCCAGGCCGGCGCCAGGCGGCGCTCGATGCGCGGGGCGCGGAAGCCGGCGCGCTCCAGGGCCTTGCTCACCTCGCTCTCGATCAGCTCGGTGGCCGGGCAGCCGGAGTAGGTCGGCGTCACGGCCACCTGCAGGTGGCCGTCGACCCAGGCGACGTCGCGGATGATGCCGAGGTCGATCACGCTGACCACCGGCACCTCCGGGTCCATCACCTGCTCCAGCACCTGCCAGGCGCGCGGCAGGTCGGACTCGTCCGCCTCGCGGGCGCCGCCGTCGGAGGCGATCAGCCCGGAGGGCTGATCGCTGCTGCCCATGCCGGCGACGGGGCTGCCGCCGAACAGGGCGTCGAGCTCGGAATCTTTGCTCATGGCTCCTCCGCGGATCGTCGGTTGCGGACCGGGCTTACCAGGTCGCACCCGGGTAGGCGCGCTGCAGGAACTGCATCTCCGCCAGCAGGATGCCCAGGTGCTCGGTGTGCAGGCCGCGCTTGCCGTCCAGGTAGAAGTAGCTGGCCGGCTGCGGCACCGGCAGGCTGGCGGCGCCGAACACCTGCTCGACGGTGGCCTGCCAGGCGCTCGCCACGGCCTCGGCGTCGGCGGCGATGCCGGCGGTGGCCAGGCGCTGCTGGATCTCGTCGCCGGCCAGCAGGTCGCCGGTGAAGCGCCACAGCTCGTCGATGGCGGCGAGCATGCGCTGGCGGCTTTCCTCGGTGCCGTCGCCCAGGCGCTCGACCCACTCGCCGGAGCGGCGCAGGTGGTAGGTCGCTTCCTTGAGGGCCTTGGCGGCGATGGCGGCGATGCGCTCGTCCTTGGAGGCGGACAGCGCCTGCAGGGTGTGCAGGTGCCAGGCGTCGAACAGGAACAGCTTGGCGGTGGTCACCGCGTAGTCGCCGTTGGGCTGCTCGACCAGCAGGGTGTTGCGGAAGTCGCGCTCGTCGCGGGTGAAGGCCAGCTGGTCGGCGTCGCGACCATCGGCCAGCAGCTCGGCGGCGTACTCGTACCAGTTGCGCGCCTGACCGACCAGGTCGAGGGCGACGTTCATCAGCGCCATTTCCTCTTCCAGGGCCGGCGCGTGGCCGCACCACTCGCACAGGCGCTGGCCGTTGATCATGGCGTTGTCGCCGAGGCGCAGCAGGTATTCGATCAGGTCGTTCTTGTTGTCAGTCATGACCGGCTTCCTCACATGTGACCGACTTCGTCGGGCAGCTCGTAGAAGCTGGCGTGACGATAGACCTTGTCCTGGGACGGGTCGAAGAACGGCTCTTTCTCGTCGCCGGCGGTGGCGGTGATCTGCGCCGAGGGCACGACCCAGATGCTCACGCCTTCGTTGCGGCGGGTGTACAGGTCGCGGGCGCTCTCCAGGGCCATGTTGGCATCGGCGGCGTGCACGCTGCCGACGTGCTTGTGGTTCAGGCCGTGCTTGGAGCGGACGAAGACTTCAAAAAGGATCCATTCGGACATGGCGGGGTTCTCCGATTCAGGCGCCGATCAGGCAGCGTTTTGTTTTTGTTGGCGTTTGGCGGCGTGGGCGACGGCGGCTTCGCGGACCCACTTGCCATCCTCGAGCGCCTTGCGGCGGGTGGCGATGCGTTCGCGGTTGCACGGGCCGTTGCCCTTGAGCACGTCGTAGAACTCCTGCCAGTTGATCTGGCCGAAGTCGTAGTGGCCGCGCTCCTCGTTCCACTTGAGGTCCGGGTCGGGAGCGGTGCAGCCGAGGAATTCGAGTTGCGGCACGGTCTGGTCGATGAAGCGCTGGCGCAGGTCGTCGTTGCTCATGCGCTTGATCTTCCAGGCCATCGACTGGGCGCTGTTCGGCGAGTCGGCGTCGCTCGGGCCGAACATCATCAGCGCCGGCCACCACAGGCGGTTGATGGCGTCCTGGACCATGTCCTTCTGGGCCTGGTTGCCGTGGCGCATCATGGTCAGGAGGATTTCGTAGCCCTGGCGCTGGTGGAAGCTCTCTTCCTTGCAGATGCGGATCATCGCGCGCGAGTAGGGGCCGTAGCTGGTGCGCTGCAGCACCACCTGGTTGACGATGGCGGCGCCGTCGACCAGCCAGCCCACCGCACCCATGTCGGCCCAGTTCAGGGTCGGGTAGTTGAAGATGCTCGAGTACTTGGCCTTGCCGGCGTGCAGCTTGTCGATCTCCTCGTCGCGGTCGGCGCCGAGGGTCTCCATGGCGCTGTACAGGTACATGCCGTGGCCGGCCTCGTCCTGGATCTTGGCCATCAGCTGCAGCTTGCGCTTGAGGGTCGGCGCGCGGGTGACCCAGTTGCCTTCCGGCAGCATGCCGACGATTTCCGAGTGGGCGTGCTGGGAGATCTGGCGGATCAGGGTCTGGCGATAGGCGTCCGGCATCCAGTTCTTCGGCTCGATCTTGATCTCGGCATCGATGCGTTCCTGGAAGGCGCGCTCCTCGGGAGTCATCTCCTCGAGGCTCTTGACGCGCTTGACTCCGGTTTCGACGAGTTGTGCGTACATTTTCTTGTTTTCTCCAGCCGGGGTTGCAGGCAGGGCAGGGCCTGGGCGTTGAGTATTTTTATATGATACACAAATCACATGCAAGAAAATATTTTCAGTGTCGCTTTGTGCGTTTTGGCGATGAGTGGAGGGGTTTTCAGAGCCGCTGAGCCTGATGGCTCCCACGCTCCGGCGTGGGAGCCCGGGACGGGACGCTCCGCGTCCCTGGGCGCTGGAGCGCCCGTGGCGGCATGCCCACGCAGAGCGTGGGCACGATCGGTGCAGCGGGCTTCCAGCAGGCGAAAAAAAGCCCCGCCGAAGCGGGGCTCTGGGGTGTTGCGGATCAGGCGCTCTTGCGCTTGTCGTAGACGTGGCAGGCCTTGCCTTCCGAGCGCTTGAGGGCGAACGGCGCCTTGAGCTCGATGCGCGTGCTGATGCCGACGCTGCTCTTGATGTGGTGGGCCAGCTCGCGGCTCACCGCGCTGCGCTCGGCGTCGCCCAGCTGCTCGAACTCGGGCTTGAGCTCGACGTGCACGTCCATGCCGTCGAGGTTGCCGTTGCGATACACGTGCAGCTCGTACTGGGCGGAAAGCTGTTTGACTTTCAGCACCTGCTCCTCGATCTGGGTCGGGAACACGTTGACGCCGCGGATGATCAGCATGTCGTCGCTGCGCCCGGTGATCTTGTCGATGCGGCGCATGGCACGGGTGGTGCCCGGCAGCAGGCGGGTCAGGTCACGGGTGCGGTAGCGGATCATCGGCAGCGCTTCCTTGGACAGCGAGGTGAACACCAGCTCGCCCATCTGGCCGTCCGGCAGCACCTCGCCGGTCACCGGGTCGATGATCTCCGGGTAGAAGTGGTCTTCCCAGATGGTCGGACCGTCCTTGCAGTCGGCGCACTCCATGGCCACGCCCGGGCCCATCACCTCGGACAGGCCGTAGATGTCCATGGCCTGGATGCCCAGGCGGCTCTCCAGCTCGCCGCGCAGCTGGCCGGTCCACGGCTCGGCGCCGAAGATGCCCAGGCGCAGCGCCAGCTTGTGCGGGTCGATGCCCTGGCGCTCCAGCTCGTCGGCGATGTTCAGCATGTACGACGGGGTGACCATGATGATGTCCGGCTGGAAGTCCTTGATCAGCTGGACCTGCTTCTCGGTCTGGCCGCCGGACATCGGGATCACCGTGCAGCCCAGGCGCTCGGCGCCGTAGTGGGCGCCCAGGCCGCCGGTGAACAGGCCGTAGCCGTAGGCGACGTGGATGCGGTCGCCCGGACGGCCGCCGGCAGCGCGGATCGAGCGCGCCACCAGGTTGGCCCAGGTGTCGATGTCGTTGGCGGTGTAGCCGACCACGGTGGGCTGGCCGGTGGTGCCGCTGGAGGCGTGGATGCGCGACACCTGTTCCATCGGCACGGCGAACATGCCGAACGGATAGTTCTCGCGCAGATCCGACTTGCCGGTGAAGGGGAACTTGGCCAGGTCGGCCAGCGACTTCAGGTCGCTCGGGTGCACGCCGAGGGCGTCGAACTTCTGGCGGTACACCGGCACGTTGTCGTAGGCGTGCTGCAGGGTCCAGCGCAGGCGCTCGAGCTGGTGAGCGCGCAGGTGGTCGAGGCTGGCGGTTTCCATCGGGTCGATGATGGCGGTGTGCGCAGAGGCATTGTGCATGGCGTTCATGGCGTCTCTCTTTGTTCTTGTGTGGAGCCACGGGCGACTGGCGAGGCCGCCCGTTCTTCTTGTTATTGCGAATCGTCGATCAGCGTAGCGCGCTCACGGGGCGGGGCGCGCTGCGCCGGGTATCACAGGCGTTCGATGACCATGGCGATGCCCTGGCCGACGCCGATGCACATGGTGCACAGCGCGTAGCGGCCCTGGCGCTCCTCCAGTTCGTTGAGCGCGGTGGTCACCAGGCGCGCGCCGCTCATGCCCAGCGGGTGGCCGAGGGCGATGGCGCCGCCGTTAGGGTTGACGCGGGCGTCGTCGTCGGCGATGCCCAGCTCGCGCAGCACGGCCAGGCCCTGGGCGGCGAACGCCTCGTTGAGCTCGATCACGTCCATGTCGGCCAGGCTCAGGCCGGCGATCTCCAGCACCTTGCGGGTGGCCGGCACCGGGCCGATGCCCATGATGCGTGGCTCGACGCCGGCGCTGGCCATCGCCACCACGCGGCCGCGGGCCTTGAGGCCGAAGCGCTGGGCGGCTTGCGGGCTGGCCAGCAGCAGGGCGCAGGCGCCGTCATTGACGCCCGAGGCGTTGCCGGCGGTGACGCTGCCGCCGTCGCGGAACGGCGTGCCGAGCTTGGCCAGCATCTCGAGGGTGGTGTCCGGACGCGGGTGCTCGTCCTGGGCGACGACCTTGGCCGGGCCCTTGCGCTGGGGAATCTCCACCGGGACGATCTCGCGCTCGAAGCGGCCGCGCGCCATGGCCGCGCCGGTCTTCTGCTGGCTGCGCAGGGCGAAGGCGTCCTGGTCGGCGCGCGAGACGTTGAACTGCTCGGCGACGTTCTCGGCGGTCTCCGGCATCGAGTCGATGCCGAACTCCTTCTTCATGATGGCGTTGACGAAGCGCCAGCCGATGGTGGTGTCGAACATTTCCGCCGAGCGCGAGAAGGCGCTCTCGGCCTTGCCCATCACGAACGGCGCGCGCGACATGGATTCCACGCCGCCGGCGATCATCAGCTGGGCCTCGCCGCAGCGCAGCGCGCGGGCGGCGCTGCCGATGGCGTCCATGCCCGAGCCGCACAGGCGGTTGACGGTGGTGCCCGGCACGTTGATCGGCAGGCCGGCGAGCAGGGAGGACATGCGCGCGACGTTGCGGTTGTCCTCGCCGGCCTGGTTGGCGCAGCCGAAGATCACGTCGTCGACGGCGGTCCAGTCGACCTGCGGGTTGCGGGCCATCAGGGCGCGCAGCGGCACGGCGCCGAGGTCGTCGGCACGCACGGCGGACAGCGCGCCGGCGTAGCGGCCGATCGGGGTGCGGATGGCGTCGATGATCAGGGCTTCACTCATGCCTGGTTCTCCTGCTGGCGGACGGTGCCGCGGATCTTGTAGGACTTGCCGTGGAACACGGCGATCAGCTGGCCGTGCTGGTTCTCGATGCGCACGTCGTAGTTGCCGGTGCGGCCGCTGCGGCTGACCTGGGTGGCGCGTGCGGTGAGCACGTCGCCGAGGCGGCCGGGGGCGATGTAGTCGATGCTGCAGCCGAGCGCCACGCAGGCGTCGTCGTAGCTGTTGCAGGCGTAGGCGAACGCCGAGTCGGCGAGGGTGAACAGGTAGCCGCCGTGGCAGCTGTTGTGACCCTGGATCATGATCTCGCTGACGGTCATCTGCAGGTCGGCCTCGCCCGGCGCCATGCGCAGCACCTCGATGCCGAGGTGGCGCACGGCCAGGTCGCGCTCGTACATGGCGGCGGCGCAGGCCTCGGCCAGTTCCTGCGGCGGCAGCTGGCCGTTGTCGTCGTTATGAAGATGCTCAGCCATGGAAACGCTCCCCGGCGCAGTGCAGGCGGCGCAGCAGCAGGGACGGGCGGTAGCGGTCCTCGCCGTAGCTGCGCTGCAGGTTGTCGAGCACGCTCAGCACGGTGCCCACGCCGATGGCGTCGGCCCAGGCCAGCGGGCCCTTCGGATAGTTGACCCCGGCGCACATGGCCAGGTCGATGTCGGCGGCAGTGCCGACGCCCTGCAGCACGGCGTCGGCGGCCTCGTTGGCGAGCATCGCCACGGTGCGCAGCACCACCAGCGCCGGACTGTCGGTCACTTCGGTGACTTCGAGGCCGGCGGCCTGCAGCAGGCCGGCGACCGCTTCGCGGGCGGCACTGTCGCTGCCGGCGGCGAAGGCCACGGCCAGGCGGGTCGCCTTGGCGTAGTCGAGGGCCAGGTCGAACACGGCCAGGTTGCGCAGGCCCTCGTCGCGGGCGCGCTCGGCGGCCAGGCGGCCGTCGCTGAGCGCCAGCACCGCTTCGCCGACACGGATCAGGCCGGCGCCGTCGCGGCGGACGATTTGCACGCCGCAGGTTTCGATGCGCTCGATCAGCGCGCTGGCCGGGCCGAGGTCGCCTTCCACCACCACGCACTCGGGCCTGGCGGCGGCCGGCAGGCTCTGCGGAGCCGGACGCTCGGCGCCTTCGGCGTAGTCGTAGAAGCCGCGGCCGCTCTTGCGGCCGAAGCGGCCGGCGTCGACCAGCTCCTTCTGGATCAGCGAGGGCTGGAAGCGGAAGTCGCCGTAGTAGGCGTCGAACACCGAGCAGGTCACCGCGTAGTTGACGTCGTGGCCGATCAGGTCGGTCAGCTCGAAGGCGCCCATGCGGAAGCCGCCGGCGTCGCGCAGCAGGGCGTCGAGGCTGGCGCAGTCGCCTGCGCCTTCCTGCAGCAGGCGCAGGCTCTCGGCGTAGAACGGCCGGGCCACGCGGTTGACGATAAAGCCCGGCGTCGATTTGGTATGCACCGGCTTCTTGCCCCAGGCCCTGGCGGTGGCGTACAGGCAGTCGACCACTGCCTTGTCGCTGGCCAGGCCGGCGACGATCTCCACCAGCGCCATCACCGGCGCCGGGTTGAAGAAGTGCAGGCCGGCGACGCGCTCGGGGCGCTTGAGGGTGGCGGCCAGCGAGGTGATCGACAGCGAGGAGGTGTTGCTGGCGAGGATGCAGGCGTCGCCGCAGATCGCTTCCAGCTGTGCGAACAGGCCGCGCTTGACCTCCAGGTTCTCGACGATGGCCTCGACCACCAGAGCGCTGCCTTCGAGATCTTCCAGGCGGGCGGCCGGGGTCAGGCGGGCGACCACGGTGTCGCGCTCGGCGGCGTCCAGCTTGCCGGCGTCGACGCGCTTGCCGAGCTGCTTGGCGATGCCGGCGATGGCCTGGGCGGCGGCGCCTTCGCGGGTGTCGAACAGGGCGACCGGATGGCCGGCCTGGGCGGCCACCTGGGCGATGCCGGCGCCCATGGCGCCGGCGCCGATCACCGCGACGGCGGCGTCTTTATTCAGTGCGGTCATTTCAGCGGCCCTTGAACTCGGGGGTGCGTTTTTCCATGAAGGCGGCGACGCCCTCGCGATAGTCCTCGCTGCGCCCGGCCAGGCGCTGCAGGTCGCGCTCCAGGTCGAGCTGCTCGTCGAAGCTGTTGCTGGCGCTGGCGTTCAGCGCGCGCTTGATCAGCGCCAGGCCGTAGGTCGGCTGGGCGGCCAGGTGGCGGGCCAGCTTGAGCGCCTCGTCCTGCAGGGACTCGTCGTCGACGCAGCGCCAGATCATGCCCCACTGCTCGGCCTGCTCGGCGCTGAGCTTGTCGCCCAGCAGGGCGAGGGCCTTGGCGCGGGCCATGCCGACCGCGCGCGGCAGGGTCCAGGTGCCGCCGGAGTCCGGCACCAGGCCGATCTTGCAGAACGCCTGGATGAAGCTGGCCGAGCGGGCGGCGAGGGTGATGTCGCAGGCCAGGGCGATGTTTGCGCCGGCGCCGGCGGCCACGCCGTTGACCGCGCACACCACCGGCATCGGCAGGTCGCGCAGGGTGCGGATCAGCGGGTTGTAGTTCTTCTCGATCGACTCGCCTAGGTCCGGCATGGCGGCGCCCGGCGCCACGTTGCGGTCGCTGAGGTCCTGGCCGGCGCAGAAGCCGCGGCCGTTGCCGGTGATCAGCAGGCAGCGCGCTTCGGGGCTCTGGCGCAGCTGCTTGAGGGCCTCGCGGACTTCCTTGTGCATCTGCGCGTTGAAGCTGTTGAGCTGCGCCGGGCGGTTCAGGGTCAGGGTGGCGACGCCCTGCTCGATGGTGAAGAGGATGTGTTCGAAGCTCATGAAGGCTCTCTCTTATTAGAGGAGGGCGCGCGGCGCGCCCCCGGTGCAGAGGTGGGCGGCAGGCGTGCTCAGCGGCCCTTGTAGGCCGGCTTGCGCTTTTCCTGGAAGGCGCGGATGCCCTCGTTGCGGTCCTCGGTGCCGGCCAGCAGGGTGAAGGCGTGGCGCTCGAAGCGCAGGCCGCTGGCCAGGTCGGTGTCCTCGGCCTTGAGCAGGGCTTCCTTGGCCAGGCGCACGGCCAGCGGCGCCTTCTCGGCGATCTTGCGGGCGATGGCCACGGCGCGCTCGACGGTCAGCTCGGGCTGGGTGATCTCGCTGATGAGGCCCGCCTCGAGGGCGCGACGGGCGCTGATCGGCTCGCCGGTGAGGACCATCTGCATGGCCAGCGACTTGCCCACCGCGCGCAGCAGGCGCTGGGTGCCGCCGGCGCCGGGCATGATCGCCAGGTTGATTTCCGGCTGGCCGAACTGGGCGTCCTCGCCGGCGATGAGGATGTCGGCGTGCATGGCCAGCTCGCAGCCGCCGCCGAGGGCGAAGCCGTTGACCGCGGCGATCAGCGGCTTGGAGAAGCGGGTGATGCGCTGCCAGTGGGCCAGGCGCGGGTCCTCGAGGATGCCGACCAGGTCGCGCTCGGCCATCTCCTTGATGTCGGCGCCGGCGGCGAAGGCGCGGCGGCTGCCGGTGATGACCACGGCGCGGGTGTCGGCGCAGGCTTCGGCGGCATCCAGTTCGGCGGCGAGTTCGCCGAGCAGCTGGGTGTTGAGGGCATTCAGCGCCTCGGGGCGCTGCAGGGTGATCAGGCGCACGCCCTGTTCGGGAGGCAGGACGCTGAGGGTCTGAGGCATGGAGGCACATCCTCGCGGTGCACGCCGGCAGATGGCGCCGGGCTCGTTCTTGGAATTGTTGTCGCTGCCGGGGCCCGTTCCTGCGCGGAGGACGGGACTTTAACGGGGCAGCCGTTTGAGCCGAGTATACCCATAAAGTGATACAGATCAACTAATGCAAAGTTGCTTTCCCGTGTCTGTTTTATCGCATTCCGTGCCCCGGCCGACGAGCGGAAGGGGTGGGCGATGGCCGCTCGTGGCGGCCCGGAATGCCGCCGGACAGGCCGGATTTACTGCCATTCCCTTGATTTGCAAGGGCTTTGCCCAGCGTATGGATTTCTCCGCCGGGCGCGGTTAAGGTGATGTGATACAAGAAAGTGGTCGCGCATTAGACAAATGTCGTGTTTGTCGGGCCGGCCCGTCACCCCACGAGGAAGCCGCCGTGCCCGCAACCGTCTCCGCACTCGACCTGTTCGCCCGCCACCAGCCGCTGCTCGAGCGCGCCACCCTGGCCATCGCCAGCCGCGACCACTGGACGCCCTATCCGGAAAGCCAGCGTCCCTACGGCGAGGAGGCCGCGGCTGCCGGCCCGGCCAACTTCGCCGCGCTGCGTGACCGCCATTTCGAGCTGCACTGCCCGGTGGCCTCGACCCGCGTCGGCGGCGAGCGCTCGCCCTACGGCTTCGACCTCGGCATCACCTACGACCAGCCGGACCTCGACGCCCTGCTGAGCCACCTGCAGGCGCAGCTGCCGAGCTGGCGCGCTGCCGGCCCCAGGGCGTGGATCGGCGTGTGCCTGGAGATCCTCCAGCGCCTCAACGCGCAGAGCTTCGACATCGCCCACGCCGCCGTGCACACCACCGGCCAGGGCCTGCCGATGGCCTTCCAGGCCGCCGGCCCGCATTCCCAGGACCGCGGCCTGGAGGCGGTGGCGCAGGCCTGGAAGCTGCTGCGCGAGGTGCCGGATACGGCGCGCTGGACCAAGCCGCAGGGCAAGCTCGACCCGCTGGTGGTGGACAAGCGCTTCCACATCGTGCCGCGCGGCATCGCCCTGGTGATCGCCTGCTCGACCTTCCCGACCTGGAACACCTATCCGGGCCTGTTCGCCAGCCTGGCCACCGGCAACCCGGTGCTGGTCAAGGCGCACCCCGGCGCCATCCTGCCGGTGGCGATGACCGTGCGCGTCGCCCAAGAGGTGCTCGCCGAGGCCGGCTTCGACCCGGCGCTGGTCAGCCTAGTGCCGGACACGGCCGATGCGCCGGTGGCCAAGCAGTTGGCCCTCGACCCGCGGGTCAAGGTGATCGACTTCACCGGCTCCAGCGCCTTCGGCAACTGGCTGGAGGATAACGCCCGCCAGGCCCAGGTGTTCACCGAGAAGTCCGGCCTCAACAGCGTGGTGATCGACAGCGTGACCGATCTGAAGGCGGTGGCGCGCAACCTGGCGTTCAGCCTCAGCCTGTACTCCGGGCAGATGTGCACCACCCCGCAGGCCATCTACGTGCCGCGCGGCGGCATCCGCACCCCGGAGGGCGTGCTCGGCTTCGATGAAGTCGCGCAGGCCCTGGCGACGGCGGTGAGCAAGTTCCTGTCCGACAACGAGCGCGCTTGCGCGGTGCTCGGCTGCATCCAGTCCGAGGCCACCCTGGCGCGCATCGACGCCTGCCGCGCACTGGGCGAGGTGCTGCTGGACAGCGAGGCGCGCGTGCATCCCGAGTACCCCGCGGCGCGCGTGCGCACCCCGCTGCTGCTCAAGGTCGACGCCAGCCAGCGCGAAGCCTATGCGGAGGAGCGCTTCGGCCCGATCAGCTTCGTCATCGCCAGCGACGACACCGCGCACAGCCTGCAGCTGGTGCGCGAGACCCTCGCCGAGAAGGGCGCGCTGACCCTGGCGGTGTACTCCACCGACGAGGCGGTGCTGGCGCAGGCCGAGGAGCTGGCGCAGGATGTCGGCGTGGCGCTGTCGGTCAACCTGGACAACGGCCTGTTCGTCAACCAGTCGGCAGCGTTCAGCGACTTCCACGGCACCGGCGCCAACCCGGCGGCCAATGCCGCGCTGACCGACGCGGCCTTCGTCGCGCGGCGCTTCGTGGTGGTGCAGAGCCGCCGCCACGTCGCCGTCGAATAACCGGACCTTCCCGTAGGGGCGAATGAATTCGCCCCTACGGGGGAACAACAACAAGAAGAGGAATACCCATGCCCTGCTACCGTTACGCCGGGGTCACCCCGGTGGTCCATCCCACCGCCTTCGTCCATCCCACCGCCGTGCTGATCGGCGACGTGATCGTCGGTCCCGGCTGCTATGTCGGCCCGCTGGCCAGCCTGCGCGGCGACTTCGGCCGCATCGTCCTCGATGAGGGCGCCAACCTGCAGGACACCTGCGTGATCCACGGCTTCCCGGAGAGCGTTACCCGCGTCGCCCGCAACGGCCACATCGGCCACGGCGCGGTGCTGCACGGCTGCCAGATCGGCGAGGACGCCATGGTCGGCATGAACGCCGTGGTGATGGACGATGCGCAGATCGCGCCACGCTCGATCGTCGCCGCCTGCGCCTTCGTCAAGGCCGGCTTCGCCTGCGAGGAGCAGTCGCTGGTGATGGGCGCGCCGGCGCGGGTCAGCCGCCAGCTCACCGACAAGGAAGTGCGCTGGAAGCAGGCCGGCACCCGCGAGTACCAGGTACTGGCGCAGCGCTGCCGCGAGGCGATGGAGGAGTGCGCGCCGCTCGCCGAGCTGGAGGCCGACCGGCCGAGCCTGCCGGCCTCCGAGGTCAAGCCCAAGGGCGCATCCTGACCGGCGATTCTTGGCGTGCGATATGCTGGGCATGCCGGGAGGTGGCGAATGAACATGAAGCACATGGCGGTGGACCAGGCGCTCGACGGCTGGCTGCAGCGCGTCAACGAGCTGTGCGGGCGCTTCTGCGCCAAGGCGCTGGGCGAGGAGTTCGCCGGGCGCATCGAGCAGTACCAGGGTGGCGCGCTGCGCATGTCGTTCAACGACATCGCCCACGCGCGCCTGTACCGTACCGAGCGCGAACTGGCCACCGGCGAGGACAAGGGCTACTTCGCGGTGTTCCAGCTCGAGGGCCGCGCGCAGATGGCCCAGGACACCCAGCGCATCGTCCTCGCCCCCGGCGACATCACCCTGATCGACGCCGCGCGGCCCAGCGAGTTCGAGTACGGCGAGGGTTCGCGCCAGCTCAGCCTGATCCTGCCGCGCGAGGTGGTCGAGCGCAGCCTACGCTTCTCCAGCGTGCGCAGCTGCGCGCGGATCGCCGCGCACACCCCGGTGGCGGTGCTGGCCCACGGCCTGGTGCGCGAATCGGCGCGCCAGGAGGGGCTGAGCCTGGCGGAGAGCGAGGCGACCCTCGACGCGCTGGTCAACCTGCTGCGCCCGGCGCTGGCCGGCGGCGACAGCGACGACGATCCGCATGCGCGGCTGTTCCGCCGCGCCCAGGCGTTCATCGAACGGCACATCTGCGAGGCCGAGCTGTGCCCCGAGCTGATCGCCCGCGAGATCGGCGTGTCGCTGCGCGGCCTGTACCGGCTGTTCGCCCGCCACCAGCTGGTGGTGGCGCAGTACATCCGCAACCGCCGCCTCGACCTGTGCGCCGAGGCGCTGCGCCATGGCGGCGGCGAACTCAAGCTGTCGGCGCTCGGCTACGACTTCGGCTTCTCCGACGCCAGCTACTTCTCCAGCGCCTTCAAGGCGCGCTTCGGGGTTTCCCCCGGCGAGTACCGCAAGCGCTACCAGTAGCGCTCGACCTGGCAGCCTCGGCAATGTGCCTGGCACGCACGGACCAGCTTCGCCGCCGACGCCTGCGCACAATGGCCCGTCCATGAGGATGGGCCGGCCCGCGGCTGCCCGTCCGTTCCTGCGCGCCAGCGCATTTCCGGAATCGAGGTACCCGCATGAGTCTCGTCAACGTCCTGCCGCAGGTCGCGGCCTTCCTCCAGCGCCGCCACGGCTGCTTCATCGACGGCCAGTGGCTGGTCGACGACAGTCCGCGCAGCCCGGTGGTCAACCCGGCCACCGGCGAGCGCATCGCCGAGGTCGCCGAGGCCGACGAGGCGCTGCTCGACCGTGCCGTGCAGTCGGCGCACGCCGCGTTCAGGAACGGCGTGTGGTCCGGCCTGCGTCCGGCCGACCGCGAGCGCATCCTGCTGCGCTTCGCCGCGCTGGTCGAGGAACACGGCGAGGAGCTGGCGCAGCTAGAGACCCTCAACCAGGGCAAGTCGATCAACATCTCGCGCATGCTCGACGTCGGCGCCAGCGTCGAGTTCATGCGCTACATGGCCGGCTGGGCGACCAAGATCGAGGGCCAGACCCTCGACGTGTCCATCCCGGTGCCGCAGGGTGCGCGCTACACCGCCTTCGCCCGCCGCGAGCCGGTCGGCGTGGTGGCCGGCATCATCCCGTGGAACTTCCCGCTGATGATCAGCCTGTGGAAGGCCATGCCGGCGCTGGCCTGCGGCTGCACCGTGGTGCTCAAGCCGGCCAGCGAGACGCCGCTGTCGGCCCTGCGCCTGGTCGAGCTGGCCCATGAGGCCGGCGTGCCGGCCGGCGCGCTCAACCTGGTCACCGGCCGCGGCAGCCGCATCGGCAACGCCCTGGCCGGCCACCCGCTGGTCAGCAAGGTGTCGTTCACCGGCTCCACTGAGGTGGGCCGCGGCGTCGGCATCGCCGCCATGCAGAACATGACCCGCTTCGCCCTCGAGCTGGGCGGCAAGAACCCGATGATCGTGCTGGCCGACGCCGACCTCGACAAGGCGGTGCAGGGCGCGCTGCTCGGCGGCCTGCTCAACCAGGGCCAGGTGTGCGCCGCCGCCTCGCGCTTCTACGTGCAGCGCTCGCGCTACGCCGAGTTCGTCGACAAGCTGGGCGCCGCGGTGGCCAGCCTGCCGCTCGGTCCGGGCCTCGACCCCGACGCGGCGATCAACCCGCTGGTGTCGCGCAAGCAGCAGCAGAGCGTGCTCGAGCACATCGACAGGGCGCGCGCCGAGGGCGCCCGCGTGGTCACCGGCGGCCAGGCGCCGGCGCTCGACGGCTTCTACGTGCAGCCGACCGTGCTGGCCGACGTGCGCCAGGACATGGGCATCGCCCGCGACGAGGTGTTCGGCCCGGTGCTCGCGGTGCTGCCGTTCGACGACGAGGACGAGGCCATCGCCATGGCCAACGACAGCGAATACGGCCTGGCCGCCAGCCTGTGGACCAACGACCTGAGCAAGGCGATGAACCTGGTGCCGCGCATCGAGGCCGGCACCGTGTGGGTCAACGCCCACGTGCTGCTCGACCCCAACATGCCGTTCGGTGGGGTCAAGCAGTCCGGCGTCGGCCGCGAGTTCGGCCGCGCGGCGGTCGAGGCCTATACCGAGATCAAGTCGGTGTGCATCGCGCACTGATCGGTGCTGGAGACTGCCGGCCCGTGCAGTGGCGGGCCGGCAGGCGGGCTCACTCGTGATGGGCCTGGCCGACGAAGGTCAGCGAGGCGAACAGGCCGCGTTCCTCGATGTCCTTGTCGCCCTTCACCGGCAGGCTGACTTCGGCGGCGATGACGTTGAGGCCTTCGTTGCGCACCGTCACCTCGGCGCGACCCTCGGCGTCGGTTTCCGCGCTGACGCTGTCCGGGGCGCAGCGATAGTCGCCGATCAGCTTCACGCCGGCGGCCGGTTTGCCGTCCACCAGCACGCGCACCGGCAGCCTGTGGCCGGCGCCGACGCTGAGCGGGTCGCGCTCGGGGACGATGACCATCTTCAGCGGGGCGAGGTCCGGCAACTGCGCGCCTTCCTCGTGGATCGCCAGGCTGTACTTCCAGGTGTGCAGCGAGCGCACCGATTCCGGCACCTGGCTGCGCCCGGCATTGATCCACTTCTTCTCCGGGGTCTGCGACCAGGCGCCGTTGTCCAGAGCCACGGCGAGCACCGCCGGTGCGGCCGCGGGCTTGAGGCGGGCGTGGTCGTCGAGGCGCTGGATCTCCACGGCGAGCGGGCGACCCTGGCGGTCGAAGGCCCAGGCGCCGCTGATCTTCTCGGCCTTGAAGGCGTTGTCCTCGGCGCCGTGGCCGTAGATGGTTTCGATCTGGCCGCGGCGCTGCTCGGTCCACAGGCCGTGGGCGGCGACGGGGCCGGCGATCAGGCTGCCGAGCAGGGTGGCGAGCAGCAGGTGGCGGGTACGGGGCATGGCGGACTCCTTAGTCAGAGGTCGAGTGTCAGGTTGAAGGTCAGGTTGCGCGGTGCGCCGGGGGCGACCCACAGGGCGCTGTAGGACCGCTCGTAGTACTTCTCGTCGAAGACGTTGTTGAGGTTGACGCCCAGCCGTGCGCGTTCGCCGAGCGGGTAGTGGGCGAGCAGGTCGACGGTGGTGTAGGCGGGCAGCTCGAAGTCGCTGCCGCTCTGGCCGAGGCGGGTGCCGACGTGGGTGAGCGCCGCGCCGAGATCGCCGCCCTTGAGCCAGCCGTCCCGGAACTCGTAGACGCCGAGCAGGCTGGCGCTGTGCTCGGGCACGCCGAGCAGGCGGCTGCCGCTGGGCAGGCTGCTGTCCTTGGTGACCTCGGCGTCGATCCAGGCCCAGGCGCCGATCAGGCGCAGGGCATCGCTCAACTGGCCGCTGAACTGCAGGTCGATGCCCTGGCTGCGCGCCTCGCCGGCGGCGTGGCTGAAGCTCGGGTCGGCCGGGTCGGCGGTCAGCACGTTCTCCTTGGTCAGATGGAAGGCGGCCAGGGTGGCGCCGAGGCGGCCGTCGAACAGGTCCAGCTTGACGCCGCTCTCGTAGCCGATGCCCTCCTCGGGGTCGAAGGCGCGGCCACTGGCGTCCAGCCCGCTGTTGGGCTTGAACGAGGTCGAGGCGTTGGCGAACAGGCCGACCTGCGGGGTCAGTTGATAGAGCAGGCCGCTGCGCCAGGTGACGGCATCCTGCTGCTGGTCAGTGCTGTTGCCGCTGACCCGGTTGTCGATGGTCTGCTCGTAGCGCTCCAGGCGCACGCCGAGCAGGCCGTGCAGGCCGTTGCCGAAGTCGAGCTGATCCTGCAGGTTGAGGGCCTGGCTGGTCACCCGTTCGTGGAAGTCGCTGCCCGAGCGGGCACCATCCGGGCGCGGACGGCCGTAGACCGGCTGGTAGATGTCGATGGCGCTGCGCGGGCGGATCTCGGTAACCCGTTCGTTCTTGCGGAAGTTCTCGTACTCGCCGCCGATCAGCAGGCGGTGCTCGATGCCGGCGAGATCCAGGCGGCCGTGCAGCTCCAGCTGGCTGATGCTGTCGTGCCAGGTGGTGTCGCGCTCGCGGAAGCGCCGGGTCAGGGTGCGGCCGTCGGCGGCCAGGGACTGGTTCTCCGAGGCGAAGCCGGCGATGCGCCCGGTCTTGTAGTGGCTGGCCAGGCGCAGGTGCCAGTTGTCGTCGAGCACATGTTCGAGGCTGGCCTGCAGCTGGTCGTTGTCGTTGTCGATGTGGCCGTCGCTTGGCTCGCCGAGGAAGGTCGAGCGCGACACGCTGCCCAGCCGGCCGTTCGGCGCGACGATGCCGCGGTCGAACACCACGTTGCTGCGCGAGAACTCGCCCTCGACCAGCAGGCGGGTGTCGGCACCGAGCTGCCAGGCCAGGCTGGGGGCGACGAACTGGCGGCTGTTGTCGACGTGATCGCGGAAGCTGCCGTTGTCCTCCACCGCCAGGTTGAGACGGCCGAGCAGATTGCCGGCCTCGTCCAGCGGCGCGTTGGCGTCCAGGCTGGTGCGGTAGCGATCCCAGCTGCCGGCGCTGGTCTGCAGGCGGGCGAAGGTTTCGGCCTGTGGCTTCTTGGTGACGATGTTCACCGTGCCGCCCGGGTCGCCGCGGCCGTAGAGGCTGGCGGCCGGCCCCTTGAGCACTTCGATGCGCTCGATGTTGGCGGCGTCCGGGGCGCTGGGGTAGCCGCGGTTGGCGCTGAAGCCGTCCTTGTAGAACTCCGAGGTGGCGAAGCCGCGCACGCTGTACTCGTACAGGGTCAGACCGCCGAAGTTGTTCTGCCGGGCGACGCCGCCGGCGAAGTCCAGGGCGCGCTCCACGCTGGTGCTGTCGAGGTCGGCAAGCACCTGGGCGGGGATCACGCTGATCGCCTGGGGGATTTCCTCGATGGCGCTGTCGGTGCGCGTGGCGCTGGCCGAGCGGCCGGCGCGATAGCCCTGCACCGGGCCGTCGGCGGTTTCCCAGGTGTCCTCGATCGTCAGGCTGTCAAGCTCCAGTGGGGTGGCGGCGTGGACGGGGAGGGCGCTGGCGAACAGTGTCAGCAGCAGTCCGGCGCGTGGGGTGAACGGCATGGCGGTCTCTTTGGTGATGTAATAATGTATCTAATGATAAATATTATCAAATAAAAGACAATGTCGATGTGCCGCTCCGCGCACCCTGCATCGCCGCTCTGGCGCGGAACTTGCTGCAACTCGGGCAGTCCGGACGGCTACCGGGTTGACCTTTACGTCAACGGGGTGCCGTGCAATGCTGTCCGCCCGCTCCCCTGCGCCCAGCCGGCGCCGGGGGCGCAGTGAACGACGGCCATCCGCTCCCCGGGCGATGGTTTCCCCCGGCCACACCTGGTGCGCCGGCGGGTGGTTTCCACTCACTCCGGCGCCTGCCGGGGCGGGCTTCCGAGTCGTGATTCGCTGGAGTACCCATGGCCCTGTCGACAAGAACAACAGAAGACTTCATCGGGGCTTCGCGCAGGATCCGCCAGACCTTGCGGTCCGGCGGGCGACTGCCCGAAGGCGTCCTGCGTGCCGAGATCGACGCCTCCTGGCGGCGCAGCCTCGACTTCGGCGTGAGCTGCGACGAGCCGGCGCTGGCCAGCGACGCCGCGCCCGACGCCGAGCAGGTGCTCGCCGTCAATCGCCTGCTGCTGGATGCCGCGACCCCGCAGCTTGACTACCTGACCCGCCAGCTCGGCGACAGCGGGCTGATCATCCTCGGCGACAGCGAGGCGCGCGTGCTGGCCATCGAGGGGCAGACCGCCCAACTGGCGCGCTTCGGCCTGCACGACCTGCGCGTCGGCAGCTGCTGGAGCGAGGCGCTGCGCGGCACCAACGCCCTCGGCACCGCGCTGGTCGAGGCGCGGCCGACGCTGATCGACTGCGGCGAGCACTACCTCGACCGCCTCAGCCAGTTCTCCTGCACCTCGGTGCCGATCCGCGACCCGCAGGGTGGCGTGGTCGGGGTGCTCGACCTGACCCGCGTCGGCCTGATGGCGCAGCCGCAGGACAACCTCGCCACCCTGATGCTGGCCGCCAGCCAGATCGAGAGCCGGCTGTTCGCCAGCCTGCATCCCGAGCAACTGGTGATGGCCTTCCACTGCCGCCGCCAGTACCTCGACTCGCCCTGGCAGGGCCTGCTGGCCCTCGACCTCGACGGCACGCTGCTGGCCGCCAACGACCAGGCCTGTGCGCTGCTCGAGCTGCCGCGCGAGCTGCTGCTCGGCCGGCGCTGCGCCGAGCTGCTCGGCGGCGACAGCCAGCACCTGCTGCGCCGCCTGCAGCAGGGCGCCCCGCTCAGCGTGCAGACCGCGCGCGGCGAGTTCTGCTGCCGCACCCTGCAGCTGCCGGCGGCCGCGGGCGCCGGCCTGTGGTCGGCGGCGCGGCCGACGCCGGCGCGCACCGGCTGCCTGGAAGCCCTGGCCGGCGACGATCCGCGCCTGGCCCGCGCCCTGCGCATGGCCCGCCAGGGCCTGGCCGGCGGCCTGCCGGTGCTGCTGCTGGGCGAAACCGGCACCGGCAAGGAGGTGGTCGCCCAGGCGCTGCACCAGGCCAGTGCACGGGCCGACAAGCCGTTCGTCGCGGTCAACTGCGCGGCCATCCCCGAGGGGCTGATCGAGTCCGAGCTGTTCGGCTACCGCGAGGGCGCCTTCACCGGCTCGCGCCGCGGCGGCATGGTCGGCCGCCTGCAGCAGGCCCACGGCGGCACCCTGTTCCTCGACGAGATCGGCGACATGCCGCTGGCCCTGCAGGCGCGCCTCTTGCGCGTGCTGCAGGAGCGCAAGGTGCTGCCGCTGGGCGGCGGCGCCGAGCAGGACATCGACGTGGCGATCGTCTGCGCCACCCACCGCGACCTGCGCACCCAGGTGCAGGACAAGGGCTTCCGCGAGGACCTCTACTACCGCATCAACGGCATCAGCCTGCGCCTGCCGGCGCTGCGCGAGCGCGACGACCTCGCCGCGCTGATCGAACGCCTGCTGGCCAAGCTCGGCGCGCCGCAGGTGCGCCTGGACGCCGACCTCACCGAACTGTTCGAGCAGTACGACTGGCCGGGCAACATCCGCCAGCTGGAGATGGTGCTGCGCGCCGCGCTGGCCATGCGCGAGGGCGACGAGAGCCTGCTCGGCCTCGACCACCTGAGCGACAGCCTGCTCGACGAGCTGACCGCCAGCACCCGCCAGGCCAGCAGCATCCGCGAGAACGAGCTGAAACTGATCCGCGACACCCTCGACCGTCACCAGGGCAACGTCTCCGCCGCAGCCGAGGCGCTGGGCATCAGCCGGGCGACCCTGTACCGCAAGCTCAAGCAGCTGCGCGGCGGACCGGCATGCTGAGTCTGCTGGTCCGCCTGATCGACAGCCCCGACCGCGCGCTGCTGGAGCGTTCGCTGCGCTGGCTGTTTTCCTTCGTGCGTCCGCACGGGCGGGCCATCGCCGGCCTGCTCGGCCTGTCGCTGTGCGCTTCGCTGCTGGTGCTGGCGCAGCCCTGGCTGACCAAGACGCTGATCGACGAGGGCCTGCTGGCGCGCGACTTCGACCGCCTGCTGCAGGTGGCGCTGGCGATGATCGGCGTCGGCGTGCTCGGCACCCTGCTCGGCGGGATCAATCGCTACCTGCACACCCGGCTGTCCGGACGCATCCTGTTCGCCCTGCGCGACGCCCTGTACCGCCACCTGCAGGGCCTGCCGCCGACCTTCTACGCCAGGCGGCGGATCGGCGACCTGCTGTCGCGCCTCGACGGCGACGTCGCCGAGATCCAGCGCTTCGCCGTCGATGCGCTGTTCTCCGCGCTGTCCAGCGTTATCGGCCTGTGTGGGGCGGTGGCGCTGATGCTGGCGTTGTCCTGGCAGCTGTCGCTGCTGCTCGCCGTACTGGTGCCGCTGGAGGTGCTCTGGCTGCGCTGGATGCGGCGCAAGGTCGAGCGGCATAGCCGCGCGCTGCGCGAGCGTTCGGCGGACGTCTCCTCGTTCCTGGTCGAGACCCTGCCGGCGATGAAGTTCATCCAGGCCGCCGGCCAGCAGGAGCGCGAGGCGCAGCGCCTGGAACGTCTCGGTGCGGGCTACATGAGCCAGCTGCTGCGCCTGCAGGTCATCGAATTCTTCACCCACGCGGTGCCCGGCACCCTGACCTCGCTGTCGCGTGCCGCGGCCTTCATCGTCGGCGGCTACTGGGTGGTGCAGGGCACCTGGCAGCTCGGCGCGCTGATCGCCTTCTCCACCTACCTGGGCATGGCGGTGGGCCCGGTGCAGAGCCTGCTCGGCCTGTACGTCGCCCTGCAGCGGATGACCGTCAGCCTCGGCCGGGTCATGGAGCTGCGCGCCGAACCCTCGGTCATCCTCGCGCCGGCCACGCCGCGGCCGTTGCCCGCAGGCCCCGGCGAGCTGCGCCTGGAAGCGCTGTGGTTCCGTCACGACGGCCGCCAGGACGCCGTGCTGCGCGGCGCCAGCGCCTGCCTGCCCGGCGGGCTGAAGGTGGCGCTCAGCGGCCCCTCCGGGGTCGGCAAGTCGACCCTGATCGACCTGCTGCAGCGCTTCCACGACCCCGAGCGCGGCCGCATCCGGCTCGACGGCGTCGACCTGCGCGAGCTGGATCTGGCCGAGCTGCGCCGCGCCATCGCCGTGGTCAGCCAGGACATCGTGCTGTTTCGCGGCAGCCTGGCCGACAACCTGGCCTACGCCGCGCCGCAGGCCAGTCGCGCCGAGATCGAGCAGGTGGCGCAGCTGGCGCGCCTCGACGAGCTGCTCGCCAGCCTGCCGCAGGGCCTCGACAGCCCGCTCGGCGAGCGCGGCCAGCAGCTCTCCGGCGGCCAGAAGCAGCGCATCGCCATCGCCCGCGCGCTGCTCCAGCAGTCGCGCATCCTGGTCCTCGACGAGGCCACCTCGGCGGTCGACGAGGCCACCGAGCGCGAGGTGATCGCCTCCATCGACCAGCTGTTCGCCGGGCGCACGCGCATCCTGATCAGCCACCGCGCCTCGACCCTGGCCGAAGTCGACCTGCGCCTCGAGCTGGTCGACGGCCAGTTGCAGGCGCGCAGCGCGAAGGAGCTGGACCATGAAACCTGAGTTGCTGGTTGGTGTAGTCGACAGCGGCCACGCGCCGCACCAGGCCGCCTTGGTGCACGCCGCACGGGCCTTCCGTTTGGACGGCGAAACGCTGCGCGAGGAGCCGGCACAGGCCGACCGCCTTGGCCACGGCACGGCGGTGGTCGAGGCGCTGGCGCTGCAACCGGGCGTGGTGCGCGGCTGTGTCGCCCAGGTATTCGCCGAGCGCTGGCAGACCAGCCCGCTGCAGGTCGCCGCCGCGGTGCACTGGCTGGTCGAGCAGGGCGTGGCGCTGATCAACCTCAGCCTCGGTCTGCGCCACGACCGCCCGCTGCTGCGCGAAGCCTGCGAGCGCGCGCTGGCCGCCGGGGTGGTGCTGTGCGCGGCCAGTCCGGCACAGGGCGAGGCGGTGTATCCGGCCAGCTACCCGGGCGTGCTGCGCATCAGCGGCGATGCACGCTGCGCGCCGGGGCAGTGGTCCTGGCTGGGCAGTGCCCAGGCCGACTTCGGCGCGCCGGTGAGCGCCGGCGGCCTGGCCGGTGCCAGCCTGGCCTGCGCCAACTTCAGCGGGCAGATCGCCCGCTACCTGCACGCCCATCCGGGCAGCGACCGCGCGGCGCTGCTCGATCATCTGCGCGGCGGCGCGGCGTTCGTCGGCCCGGAGCGGCGCGGGAGGCCAGCATGAATTCAACGACCATCGCGGTGCTCGGCGCCGGCCCGGCCGGCGTGGCGGTGGCCATCGGCCTGCGCCGCCTCGGCTTCGAGGTGTGCGTGATCGGCGAGTGGCGGCGCTTCGCCGCGGTGGAGGGCGTCTCGGCACGGGTGCTCGACGGCCTGCGCCAGGCCGGCCTGCAGCACGCGCTGGCCTGCGCCGACCTGGCCTCGCCGCGGCGGGTGCTGTGGAACGGTACGGAGAGCGCGCTCAACCAGGAATTCCTCCTCGACCGCCCGCGCTTCGACGCCGCGCTGCGCGAGGACCTGCGCGCGGCCGGCGTGCCGCTGTTCGAGGCTCGGGTGCGCGAGCTGCACAGCGACGCGAGCGGCCACCGCCTGCTGCTGGAAGGCAGCGGCGGCGAGCAGCAACTGCAGGCGCAGTTCCTGGTCGAGGCGCGCGGCCGCCAGGCGCCGCTCGGCAGCCGCCGCCAGCGCGGCCCGGAGACGGTCAGCCTGCTCAACCAGTGGCAGGAGGAACCGGGGCGCGGCGGCTCAGCGGTGGAGAGCCTGCCGGACGGCTGGGCGTGGATGGCGCGTCTGGCCGACGGCCGCTGCTACTGGCAGATCACCCTGGGCGCGGCCAGCGGTGCGCTGCCGGCGCGCGATGCCCTGCCGCAATGGTGCGCGCAGCGCCGGGCGCAGTCGGTGCGGGTCGCCGAGCTGTTCGGCGCCGAGGCGCTGCAGCCGGCCGCCCTGCACGCGCGCAGCAGCACGGCGATCCTCGCCCTGGAGACCGGCGGCGCCAACTGGCTGCGGGTCGGCGATGCGGCGATGGCGGTCGATCCGCTGTCCGGCAACGGCATCTTCCAGGCGCTGTCCTCGGCGCTGCAGGCGCCGGCGGTGATCAACACCCTGCTCACCCGTCCCGAGCGCGCCGGGCTGGCGCTGGCCTTCCACCAGCGCCGCGTCGAGCAGCTGTTCCAGCGCTTCGCCCGCACCGGCCGCGACTTCTATGCACTCGAAGAACGTTGGACGGAGCAGCCGTTCTGGGCGGCGCGGTCCAACTGGCCGGACAGGGAACCGCTGCACGCGCCGGCCGACTTTGCCAGCCTCAGGGTGGAACGCGCGCCGGTGCTGCGCGACAACCTGGTGGCCGAGGCCGAGGTGGTGGTCAGCGCCGACCAGCCGCTGGGCATCTGGCACCTGCAGGGCATCGAGCTGGCGCCGCGCCTGCGCCGCCTGCAGGCCGGCGAGCCGCTCGCCCAGATGGCTGCCGACCTGCCTGCGCCGCAGCAGGCGATGCTGCGTGGCTGGTTGCACAGTCAGGGCTATTCGGGGGCGTAGGGCGGGGGCGTATGGGCAACTCGCGCAGCGATTGCCCACCGGGCAGCTTGCACCCGCAGCGGCGGTAGAGGATCGCCGCGCGAGTCTTCTTATGCCGTCGGCAAAAAAATGCCGGGCCGCCCGTTGCCCCGGGCGGTCCGGCCAGGGAGGGTGACCGGTCAGAAGAAGGTGGCGAAGACCAGCTGGCTGTACAGGTTGGTGTCGTCGCCGCCGAGCTGGGTGCCGCCCTCGGCGGCGCTGCGCTCGGGCCGGTAGAGGCCCAGCACCGGGCTGATCAGCAGGTGGTCGTTGACCATCCACTCGATGTACAGGTCCAGCTCGCGGCCGCCGAGGTTGCCGAGGTCGGTGTCGAGGGTGTCGAAGTCGAAGTACAGCGCACCGACGGTCAGGTTCTCCACGGGCGTGGCCTTGAGGCCGAGGTGGTGGACGCGGGAGTTGCTGTTGAACGGGCCGGCGTAGTTGGCCGCCACCTCGCCCTGGAACCAGGTGCCGTAGCCGCGGCTCAGGCCGTAGAACAGCGGGTCGAAGGCCTCGGAGAAGCGGCTGTAGCGGTAGGTGGCAGTCGGTGTCCAGGGCAGGGCGGCGAAGGTCCAGCTGCCTTCCAGGTACCAGGCGTTCTCGGTGCCGCTGTCCTTGTCCTGGCTGGCGTACTCGAAGGCCAGGTTGAGGTTCTCCACGCCCAGCCCGCCCGCGCCGCGCAGGCTGACGGTGTCCATGCCGTCGCGCTCGGCCTGGGCTGCACTGGCGAAACGCTCGTTGACGTCGAGGCCGCGGATCCAGGTCAGCCCCAGGGTGCCCGCTTCGGCGACGTGCTCGAAGGTGGCGATGGCCAGCTCGGTCTCGGCCTGGGCGCGGTTGTCGGATTTCAGCCAGATCAGGTCGCCGCGCAGGCCCTGCTCGCCGCCCAGGCGCAGCACGGCGGTCTGGTCGAAGGCCTTGCGCGCCGCCAGGTAGTAGGCGCCGCCGCGGTCGTAGTCGGCGCCGAGGTCGACGTCGCCGAAGTTCAGCGAGTCGCCGTTGACCAGGAAGCCGTCGCCGACGCTGAGGTTCTGCCGGCCGAAGGAGAGGTCCACGCCGTTCTCGCCTAGCGCCGGGAACAGGTCGCCGGAGCGCCAGCCCAGGTAGGCGTCCTCGACGTCGGTCATGCGCTCGCTGCCCAGGGTGAAGCCGGCGGCGTCGCCGTCGCCCCAGGTGCCGGAGCTGAGCAGGTTGAGCGCGCCGTACAGGCTGCCGGCGCCGCCCAGGGCCTGGCTGCCGCTCAGGCCGTACTTGACGTAGCCCTCGCGCCAGCTCGAGCTGCCGGCGCTGCGGTTGCCGAAGCCGAGCTCGTAGCTCTCCTCGCTGTGCATCAGGCCGAACACCGCCTCGAGGTCGGCGTTGAGTACGCTGCCGTCCCGGTTGTACAGCTCGTAGGCGCTGGCCGGGACGGCGGCCAGGGCGGCGACGGCGCTCGCCAGCGCCACGGCCAGGGGTGCGCGTGGCGCGCGATGGATGGTTCGCTGCATGGGCAACTCCATTTGGTCGATGGAGCGGCCGGTCGGGTGCCGGCCGCCGAGGGATTCACAGGCGCATCAGCACCGACTTCAGCTCGGTGTAGTGCTCGATGGCCGCCGCGCCCATCTCGCGGCCGAGGCCGGACATCTTGTAGCCGCCGAACGGCAGCGCCGGGTCGAGGGCGCTGTGGCAGTTGACCCACACCGAGCCGGACTTGATGCGCGGCACCAGGCGGTGCACGGCGGCCAGGTCGTTGGACCAGATGCTGGCGCCCAGGCCGTAGGGG
Organism: Pseudomonas sp. AN-1; assembly: GCF_034057115.1. NCBI lineage: Bacteria > Pseudomonadati > Pseudomonadota > Gammaproteobacteria > Pseudomonadales > Pseudomonadaceae > Pseudomonas > Pseudomonas sp. AN-1. Next base: position 3,605,035 of record NZ_CP139195.1, read on the forward strand.
TTGTCATTGGCCAGCTTGACCACCTCGTCGATCTCGTCGAAGGGCATCGCCACCAGCACCGGGCCGAAGATCTCCTCCTGCACCAGGCGGTGCTGCTGGTCGACGTCGACGATCACCGTCGGCTGCACGAAGAAGCCGGGGCCGAAGCGCTCGCCGCCGCAGGCGACGGTGGCGCCCAGCTCGCGGCCGAGCTGGATGTAGTCGTGCACGCGCTGCTGCTGGCGCGCCGAGATCAGCGGGCCCATGTCGACGCTGGCGTCCAGGCCGTTGCCGAGCTTCATGCCGTTGGCGATGCCGGCGATGTCGGCCACCACGTTGTCGAAGTGCTTGCGCTGCACGTACAGGCGCGAGCCGGCGCAGCACACCTGGCCCTGGTTGAAGAAGATCGCCCCGGCGGCGCCGGCGGCGGCCTGCTGCAGGTCGGCGTCGGCCAGCACGATGGTCGGCGACTTGCCGCCCAGCTCCAGGGTCACCCGGGTCATGGAGTCCATGGCGGCCTTGCCGATCTGCTTGCCGACCTCGGTGGAGCCGGTGAAGGTCAGCTTGTCGACGCCCGGGTGGCGGGTCAGCGCGGCGCCGGCCTGCGCCCCCGTGCCGCTGACCACGTTGAACACGCCCTCCGGGTAGCCGGCCTCGAGCACCAGTTCGGCCAGCTTGAAGGCCGACAGCGGCGTCTCGTCGGCCGGCTTGAGCACCACGGTGCAGCCGGTGGCCAGCGCCGGGCCGAGCTTCCAGCAGGCCAAGAGCAGCGGGAAGTTCCACGCGACTATGGCGCCGACCACGCCGACCGCCTCGCGGCGGATGTAGCCGTGGAACTGGTCATCGGGCATCAGCGGCATCGACACGTCGACGGTGCTGCCCTCGATCTTGGTCGCCCAGCCGGCCATGTAGCGCAGGAAGTCGATGGCCAGCTGCACGTCCATCACCCGCGCCACCGCGGCGCTCTTGCCGTTGTTCAGGCACTCCAGCTCGGCGAGTACCTGGGCGTCGCGCTCCATCAGCTCGGCCAGGCGCCACAGCAGGTTCTGCCGCTCGCGCGGGCGCATGCGGCTCCACGGCGAGTCGTCGAAGGCGCGGCGGGCGGCCTGCACGGCCAGCTCGATGTCCTCGGCGCCGCCCGCCGGCACCTGGCACAGCGGCTCGCCGCTGGCCGGGTTGTACACCGGCATGCGCGCGCCGGCGATGGCGTCGACCCATTCGGCGCCGATCAGCATCCGCTGCGGGCGGTCGAGGAATTCGCGGGTACGGGGATGGATGGGCAGGGAAGCGGACATGGGGGGACCTCTCGGGTTGTTTGCCCATCCCGGTACAACCGCCGTGCCAACTCGCTTGTTTAACTTAAGTAACTGAAATAAATGGGATTTTTTCAGGATTACGGCGGCAGCGGGGCATCCGTCTGTCGCAGTTTGAGACGCCGCGCCACGGCGTTGCGACAGTCGCCGCCGGCCCTGCTGCCGGGCGTCGCGCGGCTGTCTCAGTTTGCAACCGCTGTCTCGAAATGTGACGCCGCGGCTGTTTCCCCGGCCTCGCCAGGAGGCCGAAAAAAGACGCCATCCCGTTGTTTTAAAAAGGCTTTCCGATGAATGGCACGCAATGTGTATCGGTCCGTCGCAGGGGCGCATCCGCCGTGCCGCGGTGCCGATCAGAACAACAGCGAGGAGAGCCGATATCCATGATGACAAGACTCCGCTACTACGTCGGGGCCGCCAGCCTGGCCGCGGCCGCCGCCAGTCTGGCGCAGCCGGCGCTAGCCGCCGGGCGCACCGGCGAGCAGATCCTGGGCGAGACCTGCGCGGCCTGCCACGCCAGGGAAGGCGACCAGCAGTTCAGCCGCATCAGCCACCAGCGCAAGACGCCGGAAGGCTGGCTGATGAGCATCGCGCGCATGCAGGTGATGCACGGCGTGCAGATCGACGACGCCGACCGCCGCACCCTGGTCAAGTACCTGGCCGACCGCCAGGGCCTGGCGCCCAGCGAGACCGAGGGCGTGCGCTACGCCATGGAGCGCCGCCTCAACACGGTGGAGCAGTTCGACGACCAGTTTGCCCAGATGTGCGCGCGCTGCCACTCCGGCGCACGGGTGGCCCTGCAGCGCCGCCCGGCCAAGGAATGGGAGCACCTGGTCAACTTCCACCTCGGCCAGTGGCCGTCGCTGGAGTACCAGGCGCAGTCGCGCGACCGCGACTGGCTGCCGATCGCCCTCAAGGAGATGGTGCCGGCGCTGGCCAGCAAATATCCGCTGGACAACCCGGCGTGGAGCGAGTGGCAGAAGGCCAGACCGGGCGCCGCGGCACTGCCGGGACAGTGGAGCTTCAGCGGCCACCTGCCGGCCCGCGGCGACGTGCGCGGAGTGATGACGGTGAGCGCCGCCGAGGGCGACAGCTTCAAGGTCAGCCTCGAGGGCCAGTACGCCGACGGCAAGCCGCTCAAGGGCAGCGGCTCGGCGATCCTCTACAACGGCTACGAGTGGCGCGGCACCCTCGAGGTCGACGGCGTGGCCATGCGCCAGGTGTTCAGCGCACTGGACGGCGAGATGCGCGGGCGCATGTTCGAGAGCGAGCACGACGAGCGCGGCCTCGACTTCGTCGCCGCCAAGGCCGGCACGCCGCGGCTGCTCGCCGTGCAGCCGGGCTACCTGAAGGCGGGCAGCGAGGCCGAGCTGACCCTGGTGGGCAGCGACCTTTCCGGCAAGCCGGACTTCGGCCCGGGCGTCGCGGTGGTCAAGGTGCTGGAGCAGAGCCCCGAGCGGATGCGCGTCAGGGTCAGGGCCGCGGCCGATGCCGCCGCCGGCAGCCGCAAGGTCGCGCTGGGTTCGCTCGAGGGCGTGAACCTGGCGGTGTACCAGTCGGTCAGCGAGGTCAAGGTGGTGCCGGCCTTCTCGGTCGCCCGCATCGGCGACAACGGCGGCTCGACGCCCAAGGTGCAGGGCCGCTTCGACGCCGAGGCCTGGGGCCAGGACGCCGCCGGCCAGGCCTTCCGTATCGGCTACCTGCCGGCGCAGTGGTCGGTGGCAGCGTTCAACGAGCAGGCCGAGGAGGACGAGGACGTCAAGTACGCCGGGCGCATGCAGGCCGACGGCGTGTTCGTGCCGGGCGACGCCGGCCCCAACCCGGCGCGCAAGATGTCCACCAACAACGCCGGCAATCTCAAGGTGATCGCCCAGGTCGACGACGGCGGCAAGCCGCTCGAGGGCGAGGGCCAGATGATCGTCACCGTGCAGCGCTGGAACAACCCGCCGCTGCCGTAACCGACCGTGACTCGGGCGAGCCTGGCTCGCCCAGATGCGATTCCACGATGAGCATGAATTCCGGGAGGTCGCCATGGGCGCAATCTTGAATCTGGTCGAGCGCAACCTGCACGAGGTGCAGGTCAACGCCGACCGTCTGCTGTTCCATATCCCGAGCAGCTCGCTGTTCGCCGCCGATGAATTGACCGGCGGCATCATCGACGCGTTGCGCCATGAAGGCTGCTCGCCCGAGGCGCTGGCGCAGCGCCTGGCCGGGCGCTTCGCGGGTAGCGAGATCGACGAGACCCTGCGCGAGCTGATCGCGCTGGAGCTGGTCAGCGACGGCTCGCCGCTGACCCCGGAGATCGCCGTGCGCCGGGTCGAGCGCACCGCGCTGAACACCGTGGTGCTCAACGTCAACACCGGCTGCAACCTGAGCTGCACCTACTGCTACAAGGAAGACCTCGACAAGCCGTCGGCCGGCAGGAAGATGCAGCTCGACACCGCCCAGGCGTCGGTGGAGATGCTGCTCAGGGAGTCGCCGGACGAGGCGCGCTACACCGTGGTGTTCTTCGGCGGCGAGCCGCTGTCCAACCGGCCGCTGATCGAGGCGATGGTGGACTGGTGCGAGGCGCGCTTCGCGGCGGCGGGCAAGGCGGTCGACTTCGTGATGACCACCAACGCCACCCTCCTCACCGAGGAGATCGTCGACTGGCTGAACGCCCATCGCTTCGGCCTGTCGGTGAGCATCGACGGGCCGAAGACGGTGCACGACCGCAACCGCATCACCGTGGGCGGCCAGGGCACCTACGACGTGGTGAGGAAGAAGGTGGACATGCTGCTGGCGCGCTACGACAGCCGCCCGGTGGGTGCGCGGGTGACCCTGACCCGCGGCATCACCGACGTCGAGACGATCTGGAACCACCTGTTCAACGAGCTGGGCTTCGCCGAGGTCGGCTTCGCCCCGGTCACCTCCGGCGATGTCAGCGACTACAACCTGAGCGGCGAAGAGCTGGCTGCGGTGTTCGCCAACATGAAGGCGCTCGGCCGCCATTACCTCGCCGAGGCGCTGGTCGGGCGCAACATCGGCTTCTCCAACCTGCACCAGCTGCTCACCGACATTCACGAGGGGCAGAAGAAGGCCCTGCCGTGCGGCGCCGGGCTGAAGATGCTGGCGGTCGACCACCAGGGCGAGCTGAACCTCTGCCACCGCTTCACCGGCTCGAGCCTGCCGACCTTCGGCAACGTGCGCGAGGGGGTGAAGCAGGCCGAGCTCAACGACTTCCTCTCCCAGCGCCTGGACCGCAGCGGCACCGGCTGCGACAGCTGCCGCATCCGCAACCTGTGCTCGGGCGGCTGCTACCACGAGAGCTACGCCCGCTACGGCGACCCGGCCCACCCCACCTATCACTACTGCGAACTGATGCGCGACTGGGTCGACTTCGGCATCGAGGTCTACCACCGGATCATGGCCGAGAACCCAGCCTTCTTCAGCCGCTTCATCGCACCGAGAAAGGCCCACTGACATGAAACATCTCAAGCCGCTCAACCAGAAAGCCCAGCTGCTCGACCAGGCCGCCGCGGAGGATCGCGTCGAGGAAGTCATCGCCATGAGTGCCGTGGCCGGCTGCACCGCCACCACCGACCCGGGCTGGGAGATCGACGCCTTCGGCGGCGTCGCCTCGCTGTGCCAGCCGATGGAGTCCGACCTGTACGGCTGCTCCGACCCCTGCTGGTGGCCGGCCCAGGTGCCGGACATGATGAGCACCTACCCGGACTGGAACAAGGACGCGCAGGCCTCGGCCGAGGACTGGCGCAACCTCGGCACCGTATTCCCGAAAGACCAGTGAACGGCCGCAGACCAACAGGGGAACCGACATGAAGCTGCACACCATCAGCGGCCTGGCGGCCGCCATCGCCGGCGTCGTACTGGGCCTGCCGGCGCACGCCGCCGGCGAGGCCGGCCCGGCGCTCAAGCCCGGCCACGAATACCTGATCGCCACCAACTACCCGAACAACCTGCACGTGGTCGACCTGGCCAGCGACAAGGTCTACAAGACCTGCCAGATGCCCGACGCCTACGGCCCGGGCACCACGCAGATCGGCCCCGACCGCAAGACCGCCTACGTGCTCAACAACCACTACGGCGACCTCTACGGCATCGACCTGGACAGCTGCAGGACGGTGTTCCACGCGCGCCTGGCGCAGGGGCCGACCGAGAAGGCCAAGGCGCTGTTCTCCATCGCCCTGAGTCCGGACGGCAAGGAGATCTACAGCGTCGCCAACCCGACCGAGCGCAAGAGCGACCACTACGTGGTCAAGGCGCCGCGCCTGCAGGTCTACGCCACCGACGCCGGCCTCGACGCCAAGCCCGTGCGCAGCTTCGAGGTGCCGCGGCAGATCAGCATCATGCAGGCCGGTGCCGACGGCAGCCTGTACATGGCCGGCGCCGACGTCTACAAGCTCGACGTGCAGACCGGCAAGTACGAGGTGGCGCTGGCCAGCCGCAACTGGCAGCGGCCGCTGTACAGCCCGCCGGACGTGCTCTACGCCTGGCCGCAGCAGACCCACTTGGGCGACTTCTCGATGCTCTACACCGCGGCCAAGTTCAAGGACGACAAGCAGGACCTGGCGACCGCCGACTTCGTCTACGGCTACTTCAGCATCGACCTGAAGACCGGCAAGACCACGGTGCAGGACTTCGCGCCGCTCACCGAGATCTACTTCACCGGCATGCGCTCGCCCAAGGACCCGAACCTGATGTTCGGCGTGCTCAACCGTCTGGCCAAGTACGACATCAGGGAGCAGAAGCTGCTGAAGACGGCGAAGCTCGATCATTCCTACTACTGCATCGCGCTGAACAAGGCTGGCAGCAAGGTCTACCTGGGCGGCACCTACAACGAGCTGGCGGTGTTCGACGCCGACAGCCTGGAGCCTGTCGGCAAGATCGAGCTGCCCGGCGGCGACATGGCCATCGCCACCACCCAGGTGTTCACCCGCTAAGCGCTATTCGGCTGACAGACGAGGCCGCTCTCCGCTCCGGTGGGGAGCGGCCTTCTTGCGTCTGCACGTCGGTGCAGGAGTCGCTTTCGCTGACGCGCAACGGCTGCGCGGCTTGCGGGATTCGGGCATGTCGGGGGCGCCAGGCGGGTACCCGGGCGTGGGGCAGGGGGCGTTCTGGGGGCTGGCGGGCAGGGCGGGCGGCTGGCCGGAAAAGAAACGGGCCGGCATCGCTGCCGGCCCGCGCATCGGCCCTTGGCGGTCAGGGCTGGCCCATGCCGTCGTCGATGGCGATGCCCTGCGCGCGCATCCGCGCGATCAGCCCGGCGCGGGTGCCGGGCAGGTTGAGCAGGGCGTTGTGGCGTACCCGGGCGACTTCCTCGGCGGTGTACGGCTGGAAGCCGGCCGGGGTGCTGGCGCCGGCCATGCCGTGCTGCGGATCGAGGATCCAGTTGAGCAGTTCGGCGATCTGCGCGTCACTGAGCGCGGCCTGGGCCACGCCCGGGACGCGGACGAGGAACTCGCGGCCGCCCTCGACGCGCAGGAAGTTGCCGACGAAACCGCTCATCTTCGGCGTGTCGTTGCGCGCCGAGCCCTCGCCGCTGCCCAGGTGGCAGCCGGCGCACTGCAGCTGGTAGTTGGTGGCCACGCTGTAGCCGGCCTGGGCGATGGGCGTCTGTGGCGCCTCGTTGCCCGGCGCCGGCTTCTGGTGCGGATCGGGGAAGGCGCGGGCCAGGGCCGGGGGAGCCGCCAGTACGGCGGACAGTGCGGTGGCCAGTCCGGCGAGGATCAGCAGGCGCATGACGGCTCTCTCCTTCACTGGGCGACGCCGCGGATCACCGAGATGGTGCAGTTGTAGACGCTGTTGGACTTGGCGCCCAGGCACCAGTTGACGTCGTTGTTGTTGAACGGCCGGTACATCGGCTCCTCGCTGTCGTTGCGGGTACAGGCGCACTGGCCGCAGGCCTGCTTACCGCAGCAGTCGTTGTAGGAAATGATGTAGTTCTTGCCGTCGGCCGGGTTGCGGCAGGTGCCGATCCAGGTCACCTGGGAGACTTCGGTGCCGGGCGGGCACTTGGTGGCGGTGCCGCCGCAGCAGTTGCACAGGAAGCCGTCCACCGAGCAGTAGCGCCAGTAGTCGCAGCTGTTCGGGTCGCCCGGATCGCCGGGGTTGCCGGTTTCGCCGGCGTGCGCCTTGGAGGCGCGGTCGATGGGCAGCAGCAGCGGCAGGGCGGCGCCGGCCACCAGCCAGGAGCCGATGCGGGAAAGTGCCTGGCGGCGCGAGGTGACGTCGGCGATCCGGCGGGCGGAGCGTTCGAACAGGATGTCCAGCAGTTTCATGGGGTGTCTCCTCGGACCTTGTTATTGGTGGATCTTCACGGCGCTGTCGTGCGCGTGGGCAGGGGTGTGCAGGTAGTCCTGCAGGGAGGCGATGCCCATGCGTTCGGCCTCGAACAGGCTGTCCAGGTGCTCGCGGGAGTTGACCAGGCCCTTGGCGCGCAGGATGCCGGCGGCATCGATCAGCGCGGCGTAGGGCAGCTTGCCGATCTGGTAGGTCATGCCGACTTCCGGGCCGACCACGTAGCGCGCGTCCTCCAGCTTGAACTCGCGGATCAGCGCGGCCTGGGCCTCCGGCTCGCCGTCGCTGACGTAGATCACCTCGAGGTCGGGGCGCTCCTTGGCCACCGCCTTGATCGCCGGCAGCAGCGACTTGCACACCGGGCAGCTGGGGGCGAGGAAGAACAGCAGCTGGCCCTTGTCGGCCGGGTAGCCGAAGTTCACCGGACGGCCGTTGCGGTCGGCGGCGGTGACCCTGGGCGCCGGTTCGTTGACCGCCACGCCCTTGTCGATCATCAGTGCGCCGGCCGGCGCGAGGCGGCCGTGCAGCACGCCGATCTGGCGCACCAGGCCCATGAGGACGAAGGCCAGGGCGATGAGGAGCAGCCAGAGCAGGATGTTGGAAACGATCAGAGCTTCCATGGTTTCACCTTCCAGTCAGTTTGAGCAGGCGCGGGGCGTTGGTCAGCAGACCGTCGGCCGCCGCGTAGAGCAGCAGGAGTACCGCGGCGGCGGCGATGGCGACGAAGCCGTCGAAGGCACCGAGTTCACGGGCCAGCGGCGGCAGTGCGGCGAGCACGGCGAGGCCGAGCAGTGCGGCGTTGCGCAGCAGCAGCAGCGGGCGCAGCGGCTGGCTTTCGCCGGGGCCGGCGCAGCCGCAGTCGATGTCGCGGCGGCCGCGCCACAGGTTGACGGCGATGGCGCCGGCGTAGAGCGCCATCAGCGCGCCGGCGGCCACTGCCGCGCCGCCACGGCTGAACGGCAGCAGCAGGCCGAGGGCGACGGCGCCCTCGAGCAGCGGCAGGGCGCGCGCGGCCGGCCTGATCAGCGCCGTCGGCAGCAGGGCGTAGGCCTCCAGCTGCGCGGCGAACCAGCGCGGCGCGCGCAGCTTGTGGGTCGCCGCGGTCGCCAGGATCGCCGCCAGCGCCAGGGCACAGGCGTAGATCAGGATCGGATCGAGTGGCATGGCAACCTCCTCAGTGGCTCTGCACCAGGGTCGGCGTCTTGGCGATCCCGGTCATGGTGCCGGTGTGCTTGCCGCTGTTCAGGTCGAACACCTCGAGGTCGCCGGTGACGGTGCTGGCCAGCAGCAGCGGCTTGTCGTCGCTGGTGGCGTGCAGGCTCCACATCAGGCCGGGCGCTTCCAGGGTACCGATCTTCTTGCCGGTCTTCAGGTCGAAGACCCACACGGTGTTGCTCGGGTCTTCCCAGTTGAGCGGCTTATGGTCCGGGTGCATCAGCACGTACAGGCGGTCGAGCTTGGGCGCCAGCGCCATGGTCTGCCAGCCGCCGGGGGCCCAGCCGGCCTTCTTCTCTTCCGCGCTGACCAGCGACCAGGTCGGCAGGAACTTCGGCTTGTCGCCGGACAGGTCGACCGGATGGATCTCGCCTTCGGTGGTGGTGAAGTAGTAGACGTCGCCCTTGGCCACCGCGCGCTCGACCATCTTGACCTGGTTGGGGTCGAACATCGGCGTCTGGTGGCGGCCGATCTCCTTGCCCTCGTCGTTGAGGGTGACCACCTGCAGGCTGCCGTCGCCGCACAGCGAGGCGAAGCGCCGCGCGCCCACCGGGTAGTTGAGGATGCAGCCGCCGATGGCGATCTCGTTGACCGTCTTGCGTGCCTTGGCATCGACCACGGTGACCGAGGTCGACGGGGTGAAGTTGTAGATGTAGACGAAGCGGTCATCGCTGCTGGTGTTCAGCGCGTAGCGCTCGGTGATGCTGTTGGTGCGCTTGGGCGGAATCTCCACCTCCCACAGCGGCGACAGGGTCGAGCTGTCCCAGGCGGTCAGCATGTCGGTACGGGTGCCGCGCACGTAGCGCGACCAGTAGGTGTCGGCAGTGTAGAGGGTCTTCTGGTCGTGCGCCGGCACCATCGGCGCCATGCCGCCGGTGCTGAGCATGCCGAGCATGCGCTTGGCGTCCGGATCGACCACCACCACGCGGGTAGCGATCATGTTGGTGAACTCGACGTCGACGATGTAGGCGCGGTGCGGCTCCGGCGGGAAGGGCAGGGTGACCTGGCCTTCCTTTTCCACCGGCAGCTCGGCCTGGGCCGCACCGGCCAGGGCGATGCCGAGGGCCAGCGTGGTGCGTGCAAGGAGGTGTGTTATTCGCATGGGATGGCTCCCTTGTTCTGGGTATTGGGCCGCGATGGCGAGCGCAGCGGTTGGCGTCCCCGAGTCTGCCGGGGCTGCCGTCGACCTGCATGGCTGTGCCTGCCAAGCACTTGTCTGCCAGTGCCATGCGCGGCGCGTCGGCCGAATGCCCGAGTGGCACGGTAGGACGGTAGCCTTACGCCCGATCCCCTAGGTATAGTCGCGATTTTCCGGCCAATCCCGTATCCATGACTTCCCTCGCTCCTCTGGCAAACCTGATCCAGCGCTTCCAGCAGCAGACCCCCATCCGCGCCAGCTCGCTGATCGTCACCGTCTACGGCGACGCCATCGAGCCGCATGGCGGCGCCGTGTGGCTGGGCAGCCTGATCCAGCTGCTCGAGCCGATGGGCATCAACCAGCGGCTGATCCGCACCTCGGTGTTCCGCCTGACCAAGGACGGCTGGCTGAAGGCCGACAAGGTCGGCCGGCGCAGCTACTACAGCCTGACCGGTCCCGGCCGGCGGCGCTTCGAGAAGGCCTTCAAGCGGGTCTACAGCAGTAGCGTGCCGGCCTGGGACGGCGCCTGGTGCCTGGCGGTGCTGTCGCAGCTGGAGGCGGACAAGCGCAAGCAGGTGCGCGAGGAGCTGGAGTGGCAGGGCTTCGGCGCGCTGGCGCCGACCGTGCTGGCCAGCCCGCGCTGCGACCGCGCCGACGTGGCGGCGACCCTGCAGGAACTGGAGGCGCTGGACGACACCATCCTGTTCGAGACCACCGCCCAGGAGGTGCTGGCCTCGCGGGCGCTGCGCCTGCAGGTCAAGGAGAGCTGGAAGATCGACGTGCTCGGCCAGCACTACAGCGAGTTCATCCAGCTGTTCCGCCCGCTGTGGCAGGCGCTGCGCGAGCAGGAGCGGCTCGAGCCGCAGGACTGCTTCCTCGCCCGCACCCTGTTGATCCACGAATACCGCAAGCTGCTGCTGCGCGACCCGCAGCTGCCCGACGAACTGCTCCCCGGCGACTGGGAAGGCCGCGCCGCGCGCCAGCTGTGCCGCAACATCTACCGGCTGATCTGCGCGCCGGCCGAGCAGTGGCTGAACCAGGTGCTGGAAACCGCCGACGGTCCGCTGCCGGAGGCCGGCGAGAGCTTCTACCGGCGTTTTGGCGGGTTGCAGGGCTGAAACGGAACGGCCGGGGCATTCGCAGCGAATGCCCCGGCCGCTGTTCAGATCGGAACGATCACTGCCAGTTGGCGGCGATCACCGTCTCCAGCTGAAGCTTCTGCTCGGCACCGAGGTTGCCCTCGCTGCCGGCCGGTACGCCGAAGGCGGCCATGGCGTCGACCAGGCTCTGCACCTGGCCTTCCAGCAGGGTCTTGCCATCGGCGGTCTTGAACTGGTCCAGGTGGTAGCTGCCGCCCGAGTACCAGTTGCTGATGGTGGCCTTGTCGCCTGAGCCGATGATGCTCACCTCCAGGTTCGAGCCGCTGCGGCGGAACCAGATGTCCTCCACGCCCACGTCACCGCCGAACAGCAGGGTATCCAGGCTGTCCGGGCTGGTGTCGTAGTTGTAGACGGTGTCCTGGCCCGCGCCCTTGCAGAACAGGTAGGTGTCGGAGCCGGCGCCGCCGCTGAGGTAGTCGTTGCCGGCACCGCCGTCGAGGACGTCGTTGCCGTTCTCGCCGTAGAGGTAGTCGTTGCCCTCGCCGCCGAGGAGCAGGTCGTTGCCGTTGCCGCCCTGCAGGGAGTCGTTGCCGGCGCCGCCGCTCAGCGCGTCGTTGCCGTCCTCGCCGTAGAGGCGGTCGTCGCCGGCTGCGCCGTCGAGGGCGTCGTTGCCGGCGCGGCCGTAGAGGGTGTCGTTGCCCAGACCGCCGGCGATGGCATCGTCGCTGGCGTAGCCGTAGAGGGTGTCGTTGCCGTCGGTGCTCTGCAGGGCCATGACCTTGACCTGCTCGACCGACCAGGCGGTGCCGTCGGCGAAGCGGATCTCCTCGACCTTGTAGGGGCCGCTGGCGTCCTGGTGGAAGTAGCTGGAGACGGTGACCCGGTCGGTGCTGCCGGCCAGCGAGAGCACCAGGCTGTCGCCGGAGCGGGTGATGCGGATGTCGTCTGGGGCGATGTCGGCGGCGAACTCGATGGCGTCGAGCTTGCCGGCGCTGGTGTCGTAGTCGCTGATGGTGTCCTGCCCCCAGCCGCGGGCGAAGCGGTAGACGTCGGAGCCGGCGCCGCCGCTGAGGTAGTCGTTGCCGGCGCCGCCGTCGAGGACGTCGTTGCCGTTCTCGCCGTAGAGGTAGTCGTTGCCCTCGCCGCCGAGGAGCAGGTCGTTGCCGTTGCCGCCCTGCAGGGAGTCGTTGCCGGCGCCGCCGCTCAGCGCGTCGTTGCCGTCCTCGCCGTAGAGGCGGTCGTCGCCGGCTGCGCCGTCGAGGGCGTCGTTGCCGGCGCGGCCGTAGAGGGTGTCGTTGCCCAGACCGCCGGCGATGGCATCGTCGCTGGCGTAGCCGTAGAGGGTGTCGTTGCCGTCGGTGCTCTGCAGGGCCATGACCTTGACCTGCTCGACCGACCAGGCGGTGCCGTCGGCGAAGCGGATCTCCTCGACCTTGTAGGGACCGCTGGCGTCCTGGTGGAAGTAGCTGGAGACGGTGACCCGGTCGGTGCTGCCGGCCAGCGAGAGCACCAGGCTGTCGCCGGAGCGGGTGATGCGGATGTCGTCCGGGGCGATGTCGGCGGCGAACTCGATGGCGTCGAGCTTGCCGGCGCTGGTGTCGTAGTCGCTGATGGTGTCCTGCCCCCAGCCGCGGGCGAAGCGGTAGACGTCGGAGCCGGCGCCGCCGCTGAGGTAGTCGTTGCCGGCGCCGCCGTCGAGGACGTCGTTGCCGTTCTCGCCGTAGAGGTAGTCGTTGCCCTCGCCGCCGAGCAGCAGGTCGTTGCCGTTGCCGCCCTGCAGGGAGTCGTTGCCGGCGCCGCCGCTCAGCGCGTCGTTGCCGTCCTCGCCGTAGAGGCGGTCGTCGCCGGCTGCGCCGTCGAGGGCGTCGTTGCCGGCGCGGCCGTAGAGGGTGTCGTTGCCCAGACCGCCGGCGATGGCATCGTCGCTGGCGTAGCCGTAGAGGGTGTCGTTGCCGTCGGTGCTCTGCAGGGCCATGACCTTGACCTGCTCGACCGACCAGGCGGTGCCGTCGGCGAAGCGGATCTCCTCGACCTTGTAGGGACCGCTGGCGTCCTGGTGGAAGTAGCTGGAGACGGTGACCCGGTCGGTGCTGCCGGCCAGCGAGAGCACCAGGCTGTCGCCGGAGCGGGTGATGCGGATGTCGTCCGGGGCGATGTCGGCGGCGAACTCGATGGCGTCGAGCTTGCCGGCGCTGGTGTCGTAGTCGCTGATGGTGTCCTGCCCCCAGCCGCGGGCGAAGCGGTAGACGTCGGAGCCGGCGCCGCCGCTGAGGTAGTCGTTGCCGGCGCCGCCGTCGAGGACGTCGTTGCCGTTCTCGCCGTAGAGGTAGTCGTTGCCCTCGCCGCCGAGCAGCAGGTCGTTGCCGTTGCCGCCCTGCAGGGAGTCGTTGCCGGCGCCGCCGCTCAGCGCGTCGTTGCCGTCCTCGCCGTAGAGGCGGTCGTCGCCGGCTGCGCCGTCGAGGGCGTCGTTGCCGGCGCGGCCGTAGAGGGTGTCGTTGCCCAGACCGCCGGCGATGGCATCGTCGCTGGCGTAGCCGTAGAGGGTGTCGTTGCCGTCGGTGCTCTGCAGGGCCATGACCTTGACCTGCTCGACCGACCAGGCGGTGCCGTCGGCGAAGCGGATCTCCTCGACCTTGTAGGGGCCGCTGGCGTCCTGGTGGAAGTAGCTGGAGACGGTGACCCGGTCGGTGCTGCCGGCCAGCGAGAGCACCAGGCTGTCGCCGGAGCGGGTGATGCGGATGTCGTCCGGGGCGATGTCGTCGGCGAACTCGATGGCGTCGAGCTTGCCGGCGCTGGTGTCGTAGTCGCTGATGGTGTCCTGCCCCCAGCCGCGGGCGAAGCGGTAGACGTCGGAGCCGGCGCCGCCGCTGAGGTAGTCGTTGCCGGCGCCGCCGTCGAGGACGTCGTTGCCGTTCTCGCCGTAGAGGTAGTCGTTGCCCTCGCCGCCGAGCAGCAGGTCGTTGCCGTTGCCGCCCTGCAGGGAGTCGTTGCCGGCGCCGCCGCTCAGCGCGTCGTTGCCGTCCTCGCCGTAGAGGCGGTCGTCGCCGGCTGCGCCGTCGAGGGCGTCGTTGCCGGCGCGGCCGTAGAGGGTGTCGTTGCCCAGACCGCCGGCGATGGCATCGTCGCTGGCGTAGCCGTAGAGGGTGTCGTTGCCGTCGGTGCTCTGCAGGGCCATGACCTTGACCTGCTCGACCGACCAGGCGGTGCCGTCGGCGAAGCGGATCTCCTCGACCTTGTAGGGGCCGCTGGCGTCCTGGTGGAAGTAGCTGGAGACGGTGACCCGGTCGGTGCTGCCGGCCAGCGAGAGCACCAGGCTGTCGCCGGAGCGGGTGATGCGGATGTCGTCCGGGGCGATGTCGTCGGCGAACTCGATGGCGTCGAGCTTGCCGGCGCTGGTGTCGTAGTCGCTGATGGTGTCCTGCCCCCAGCCGCGGGCGAAGCGGTAGACGTCGGAGCCGGCGCCGCCGCTGAGGTAGTCGTTGCCGGCGCCGCCGTCGAGGACGTCGTTGCCGTTCTCGCCGTAGAGGTAGTCGTTGCCCTCGCCGCCGAGCAGCAGGTCGTTGCCGTTGCCGCCCTGCAGGGAGTCGTTGCCGGCGCCGCCGCTCAGCGCGTCGTTGCCGTCCTCGCCGTAGAGGCGGTCGTCGCCGGCTGCGCCGTCGAGGGCGTCGTTGCCGGCGCGGCCGTAGAGGGTGTCGTTGCCCAGACCGCCGGCGATGGCATCGTCGCTGGCGTAGCCGTAGAGGGTGTCGTTGCCGTCGGTGCTCTGCAGGGCCATGACCTTGACCTGCTCGACCGACCAGGCGGTGCCGTCGGCGAAGCGGATCTCCTCGACCTTGTAGGGACCGCTGGCGTCCTGGTGGAAGTAGCTGGAGACGGTGACCCGGTCGGTGCTGCCGGCCAGCGAGAGCACCAGGCTGTCGCCGGAGCGGGTGATGCGGATGTCGTCCGGGGCGATGTCGGCGGCGAACTCGATGGCGTCGAGCTTGCCGGCGCTGGTGTCGTAGTCGCTGATGGTGTCCTGCCCCCAGCCGCGGGCGAAGCGGTAGACGTCGGAGCCGGCGCCGCCGCTGAGGTAGTCGTTGCCGGCGCCGCCGTCGAGGACGTCGTTGCCGTTCTCGCCGTAGAGGTAGTCGTTGCCCTCGCCGCCGAGCAGCAGGTCGTTACCGTTGCCGCCCTGCAGGGAGTCGTTGCCGGCGCCGCCGTCCAGATAGTCGTTGCCTTCGCCGCCGCGCAGGGTGTCGTTGCCGCCGATCCCGAGCAGGAAGTCGGTGCCGTTGCCGCCTTGCAGGCTTCCAGCATTCGCCGTATCGATCACGACCCGGCTTTCAGGACCGAATTGAGCCTTGAGTTCTTCGATTTGCGCGGAGGTGAGTTGCTGTATCCACTCGCCGATCAGGGCCGATTCGTGGATGGCAACGCTGACGCCGGCAAATTTTTCCTTGCTCAACTCGAACAGGTCGACGGTCGCCTTGACCGGGTCGCTTGCGCGAGTTTCTTCCAGCTTTGCAAGAATGCCGCTGAAGTCGAAGGTGAAGCCGTTCTCGCCGAGGTCGAGCGAAATCTCCTTGATGTATGGCTCGAGGCGGGTCTGCAGCAGAAGTCCTTGATAGATGGATTCGCGCAGGGCGGCATAGGCCTGATTGATGAGCGCTGCCTGCCCGGCATTGATGGAGATGTCTTGCTCGGTGATGTAGAAGGTCTGTCCGGCGATGCTGATGCTCCCGCCGACGCTGCCGCCGTTCATGCTTCCGCTGGAGATGCTGGCGCTGAACCTGAGGCCGTCGTTGTCGCTGGTACTGGCGGGCCGAGTGAAGTTGAAGAAGTTCTGGGCGTTGAAAACCTCCAGGAACTTGATCTTCTCCAGCAGCGCCGCCTTCTCGAGTTGCGCTGCCGTGGGTCCTGTGGACGTCAATCCTTCGGTGATGGCTATCGAGCCGCCACTTCCGCTGCCGCCGCTGGTGCTGCCTACGGCAAAGCTGGCAGTCGGCTTTTCCCAGGAGTAGGCGAATTCGACCTTGTAGGCATCGGTGCCGAGATCGCTGACCCGCTGGTCGAAGGTCCGATAGCCCGAACTACCCGCCCATTCGGCAATCAGCCGATCGAGCAGCGCGAGCTGTTCCTGACGCGTTTCGGCCGCGCCGTATTCGCCAAGGACGGATTTTAGGCCGGCGTTGAGCATGCTGGCTTCGCGCAGGTCGCGTACGGCGCCGGAACCTTGCATGTTGGGCAGGGCTTTCGCGGTGTCGTCGAGGGCGATGCGGTCGGTGAACTGGCGATAGAAGGCGTTGGCTGCCAAGTCCAGATTGGCCAGCGAGCCTTGCGTGCCATCGTTGCGGGTGTAGCTGCCGGTCGCGCTGATCAGGTTGCCGTTGGAGTTCTGGCTGGCGGCCGTCGAGCCGAGACTGATGGAGGCGATGCCGTGCTCGTTCAGCGTCTTCAGTTCGTTGCTCTGGGATACGCCATCCTGGTTGCGATCCTGCCAGACCCGTACGCTGGCGAAGTGCTCGTCCTGGGCGTCGAACACGCCGTCGGCGTTGCTGTCCAGTTCGCGCAGGGCGTCGAAGCCGTCCCTGGCCTTGCTGCCGTCGCGCTTGATGGTGTCGACGCCGAACAGCTCGCTGCCGTTGTCGATCCGGCCGTTGCCGTCGAGGTCGCGAACCAGCAGGGCGTCGTCACCCTTGATCCAGCCGGTGCCGGTTTTCAGGCCGTCGCCGTCGAAGTCGAAGGTGATGCCTGAGTTTGCAGAGACAGTTTCGATGCCATCGCCGTCAACATCAAGGGTTAGAGGGTCGCTGCGTTGGATGAAGTTCAGGGCAGAAGTGAAGTTTGTGGAGACGAAATCGCTGATTACGTCCCACCATTCGGAGAGTTCATCGAATTGATCCAGCCATGAATCGGCCTTCTGTCGTGTTTCGGGGTTTTGCGAGTCCTGCGCACCCTTCATGAATGTCAGCAAGATGGAGTTGATCATTGCTGCGTCGGCACCATCTCCGCCAGTATCGCGTATTTGTTTCCACAGGTTCTCAACCGCTTGGTCTCCATACTTTTCGCGGATGAGTTCCATGGGGGTATTCAGAGTCCAGTTGTCAAGGCTCAGGGAGTTTTCCCGAAAGACCTTGTCGTGGATATCTTTTGTCTCTTGGTATGTCAAGTCGCGATCAAGGATGCCGCCATTGTCTCTGGCAATCTCTTTGTATTTTTCCAAAGTCTGATTTGCCATGTCGGTGCGGATCTTGTCGATCTGCTGCTGAGTCAGATTTCGGCACTGGTCACCGCCCATGCCCATCATGGCTGTTCCTTGCAGATAGCTCAAGGCGGCCTGTCCGCTGATGGTGTCTCCTGTGGCAACGCCTCCTGCCCAGCCGGCATAGTTGTATCCTTGCGCATAGAGGTTGCCATATGCTTGCGCGGCGGCACCTACCCCGCCGGATTGAACGGATTGTTGAAGGTTGTTGAGTTGGGTACTCGTTACTGCTTGTGGCATGGTCCAGTTCCTTCTATTCGTGTAAGTGTGGAGTCAATTCCTGTTTGAATTCTGTCTGGCTGATCGATCAAGGTCCTCTTTTGGGGTGGCAAAGCTCGTTAGCAGGTCAATGGTCGACTGCCGGATGTTGCGCCATTGTGGAAGTAGTGATCTGGCAAAACGAATGTTGACGAGGGCTTTGGCGGTCGGCTCCATGCTGAATTTCATGGCGCAGGTTGATACGCCGCCAGATACATTTGTCTTGCTGCACGAGATGTATGTGTCGGCAGCACCAGACTTGTCGTAACTGAAGAATTTGTCGTTGGTTTTTTCGCTTTCCCTGGCTGGACTGCCAGAGTAGGGATCGATGCCCTTCACTACGTAAGCATCCAGCCCATAGATCAATTCAGGAATTCGTTCGTAGTTCTCGAACCAGAACTCGGTTGGCTTTTCAATGCTGCGCGTGACATATCCTGCATGCCTGTTCGCAGCCTCTGCGCCAGGATATATTTCGCCGGCATTTATGCCGATGCTGACCCAGTTGTTGTTCTGGTTCAAAAACTGATGACGGTAATCCTCCTGCATTGCCTTGCTCTGCTTGCATTCCATTTCTGGAAAACGCGCGTCAATTCCAAAGCTGCGTAGCCTTGAGTCGACGGTGCGCTCTGGTTCAGGTCCTTTCCGGCGTTCGCCAAAGCCCGGGTCTGCATCGTATTCAACATGCTCTGCGCAGTATTTCGGGATATGGACCTTCATTCCTCCAAGATCCCCAATGAAATAGTTCTGGGCGTGTTGGTCAAGACCCCTTTGCGGCGAGTGAGCGCCGGCTGTCAAACTCTCGGCTGCTTGGGTTTTCCAGGCAAGATAGCTGGCAGGTACTGTCAGGCCAATTAGAAAGTAAGCGCTCTGTCGTAAGGTTCGCCAAGGTGTTTTCTGCGCCATGCCCATAGTCTCAGAGGGATGAAATTTCTTGAGTGTGAATGGCTGGTTGGTAAGCTCTGATTCAGGGGTGTTCCGGGATTTGCTCTGCAGGTCGTGGTATGTTCGATGGATTCAAAAATCCATGTTCATGCTGTTTTTGAACAAGACAGACATGCAGTGCGGATGATGGATGTATGTTCTTCGTGGTTGTCAGTGATTTCATTTGTGCCGGATATTCAGGGCTGTCTTGCTGGTTTGCTGGGTGGGGCTACCTTTCGATCAAGCTCTCGTTCTGATATTTCTTGAGCGGACTCAGGAAGTAGTCGATCACCTTTCTCTTGTCGGTCTTGACCTCCGCCCGCACCGCCATCCCCGGCGACAGCGCAATATCCCGATCCCCCACGCGAAGCCGGTTCTCCTCGAGCCGAATCCGCGCGCTGTACACCAGTCCGAGCCTTTCGTCCTCGATGGCGTCGTTGGAGATGCTGGTCACCACGCCGTGCACCACCCCGTACTTGGTAAAGGTGAAGGTCTCGACTTTGATCTCGACCTCCTGCCCCGGGCGGACGAAGCCTATGTCCTTGTTCTCCAGCATGGCCTCCACTTCCACCGGCGCGTCGCTGGGCACGATGACCATCAACGGCTGGGCCTCGGTGACCACGCCGCCCTGGGTGTGGATGGCCAGTTGCTGGACGGTGCCGTCCACCGGGGCGGTGAGGGCCATCAGGCGGTTGCGCTGTTCGGCCTTTTTCAGTTCCTGGGTCAGCGCCGCGGCGCGCTGTTCGGATTCGTGCTGCAGATCGAGCATGGCGCGGCGGGTCTGGGCGAGAACGCCGGCATGGCGGCTCTCGGCGGCCTTTCGCGCCGCGTTCAGCTCGGCGATGCGCACCTGCTGGACCGCCAGTTCGCGCTCCTGGTCGAGGCGCTGCTGCTCCTTCTCCAGCCAGGCATGCTTGGAGATGAACTTGCGCTCCAGCAGGTTGTGGTAGTCCGCCGCCAGCTCGCGGGTGATCGGCAGGGTTTTCTGCTGGGAGGCCACGCTGGCCTGGGCGGCGCGGATTTCCGCGGAGCGCTGCTCGATCTCCGCCTCGACCTGGGCGAGGGTGCTGCGCAGCTCCAGGTACTGGCCCTGCAGCCAGCGCTGGGCGGCCAGTTGCTGCTCGGCGCTGGCCTGCGCCAGGCGCTCGGCCAGCGACGGCGGCTCGCGGCGATTCTGGATCGCATCCAGCAGGGCGCCGGCGCGGGCGCTGTCGACCTGAGCGGCCAGCAGGTCATTCTTCAGTCGCTCGACGTCGGCGCCGGTGATCTGCGCATCCAGCTCGACCAGCAGTTCGCCGGCCTTCACCGCCTGGCCATCGCGCACGTGGATGGCCTTGACTACCGCGACCTCGCTGGGCTGGATGACCTTGCTCTTGCCGCTGGGCACGATCTTGCCGCTGGCGGTGGCGACCACGTCGATTTCGCCGAGACAGGCCCACAGCAGGGCCAGGGCGGCGAAGGCCATGATCGCCCACTGGATGTAGCGCGGCGCCGGGTGCACCGGCTGCTCCTGCAGGGCCAGGGCGGCGGGCAGGAACTGCACTTCATGGCTCAGGCGCTGCGGTGCGTCCATCTCCTTGCGGTGGCGCCAGGCGTGGCGCCAGACGCTGCGGTAGCGGCGCAGCAAGGCGCGGGTGGCGGATGGCTGGCTCATGCGGCGTCCCCCTGTTGCAGGCGGTACAGCCGCGAGTAGTGGCCGGCCTGGTGGGTCAGCAGTTCGGCATGGCTGCCCTGCTCGACGATCTGCCCGCGGTCCATGACCAGGATGCGGTTGGCGTCGCGCACGGCGGACAGCCGGTGGGCGATGATGATCACCGTGCGTCCCTGGCAGATGGCCTTCATGTTCTGCTGGATGATCCGCTCCGACTCGTAGTCCAGTGCGCTGGTGGCCTCGTCGAAGATCAGGATGCGCGGATTGCCCATCAGCGCGCGGGCGATGGCGATGCGCTGGCGCTGGCCGCCGGACAGCGAGGCGCCGTGCTCGCCGACCACGGTGTCGTAGCCTTCCGGCAGTTCGAGGATGAACTCGTGGGCGCCGGCCAGGCGGGCGGCCTGGATCACCGCCTCGATGGGCGCGCCGGGGTCGGTCAGGGCGATGTTCTCGCGGATGCTGCGGGCGAACAGCATGTTGTCCTGCAGCACCACGCCGATCTGCCGGCGCAGCGAGGAGACGTCGGCCAGCGCCAGGTCCATGCCGTCGACCAGCACGCGCCCGCGCTCGGGCACGTAGAGGCGTTGCAGCAGGCGGGTAAGGGTGCTCTTGCCGGAGCCGGAGCGGCCGACCACGCCGATCACCTCGCCGGGACGGATGTGCAGGCCGATGCCGCGCAGGATCTCCGAGCCGTCCGGGCGGTAGCGGAAGTGCACCTGGTCGAACTCGATCTCGCCCTTGAGCGGCGGCAGGGCGCTGCGCGTGGCCTGGGACAGCTCGGTACGCGTGTTGAGGATGTCGCCGAGACGCTGCACCGACACCCCGGTCTGCTGGAAGCTGGTCCACAGCTGGGCCAGGCGCATGATCGGCTGGGCGACGCGTCCGGCGAGCATGTTGAAGGCGATCAGTTGGCCCACCGTGAGGTCGCCGTCGATCACCAGGCGCGCGCCCAGCCAGAGGGTGGCGACGGTCACCAGCTTGCCGACCAGGCCGACGCTCTCGTTGGCGATGGTCGACAGGGTCTGGGTCTTGAAGCTGGCTGCCACGTAGCCGGCGAGCTGGTTGTCCCACTTGCGGCCGATCTGCGGTTCCACCGCCATCGCCTTGAGGGTGTCGATGCCGTTGACCGTCTCGACCAGGAAGGCCTGGTTCTCCGCTCCGCGGTTGAAGCTCTCCTGCAGGCGGGCGCGCAGCAGCGGGGTGACGAGCAGGGAAATGAGGAAGTACAGCGGCAGCGAGAGGACCACCACCAGGGTCAGCCAGCCGCTGTAGTGGAACATCACGGCGATGAACACCACCGAGAACAGCACGTCGAGGAGCAGGGTGATGGCGTTGCCGGTGAGGAAGCTGCGGATGTTCTCCAGCTCGCGCACCCGCGCCACCGAATCGCCGACCCGGCGCGCCTGGAACCAGGCCAGCGGCAGGCTGACCAGATGGCGGAACAGCCGCGATCCCAGCTCGACGTCGATGCGGCTCGCGGTGTGGGCGAACACGTAGCTGCGCAGGCCGCTGAGCAGCGTCTCGAACAGCATGATGCCGAGCAGGCCGATGGCGATCACGTCCAGGGTGCTGAGGCCACGATGCACCAGCACCTTGTCCATCACCACCTGGAAGAACAGCGGCGTGAGCAGCGCGAAGATCTGCAGGACGAAGGACACCAGCAGCACTTCGCCGAGCAGTTTGCGGTATTTGACGATAGACGGGATGAACCAGGTGAAGTCGAACTTCGCCAGCTCGCCGGCCAGCGACGCCTCGGAGCGGAGCAGGACCAGCTCGCCGCTCCAGCGCGCCTCGAGTTCCGCGAAGTCCAGCACCTCGGGGCGCTGGGCCTGCGGGGCGTGGATCAGCGCCTTGCCGTCGTCGATGCGCGCGATGATGAAGAAGCGCCCGTCGTTGTCGAGCGCGATGGCGGGCAGCGGGGTATGGGCGAGGCGCCCGACCCGGCTGCGTGCGGTCTTGGCCTTGAGGCCCAGTTTCCTGGCCGCCAGCAGCAGCTCAGCCCGGCCGAAGGCGCGGCCGTCCTCGGCGAACTCGTGGGCCAGCTGCTCGGGCGAGGCGGCCAGGTTGTGAAAGCGGGCGAGCATGACCAGGCAGGCCAGGCCCGTATCGAGCGCCGGAGAGGCGGCGCCCATTCCTCGTGCGTCCATGTAGCGTCCATGCAATGCTCAGGAGTCGATGCGCTCCTGCACCGGGTTGCGGATTCTGCGCGATGGCGGCCCGCCGCTCCTCGATGCCCGCCACACTTTCGGAAAAATCCTGCCGCGGGGCCGCGGGCGGAGGGGACGGGCGTTTCGCCGCAGGGGAGGAGGGGCCGGGCTCAGAATATTTGTTCAGGTGCGGAGGTGGTTTTCATGATTTTTGTATCGTTTGCCGGCTGCTCGTGAATCTGCTCTTGTTTCCTGCGATGGCTCTGGAATGCAGGTTTCATGCGGTAATGTGGCTGGTCATGCGGTTTGTGCGGGGTGCTGCGAGGCCTGCGCATGTCGGCAAGGGATACCGAAATAGACTTTTTGCTTGTTGATCTGTGTCTCTTTTTGGGTATGCTCGGCGACAAGGGCTCGCTATCCGCCCCGCGCTGCCGCGTGCTGATCAGAGCCTCAGAGCCCTACAAGCCGATACAAGAATAATTCGGGAGCATCACATGAAACGCCTCAAGCTGGCCGCACTGGTCACCGCCTTCGCTTGCGCCGCCTCCGCCCAGGCCGCCGAGACCTATACCCTCAAGTTCGGCCACTTCCTGCCTTCCACCTCCTACCAGCAGCGCGAGATGTTCGAGCCCTGGTGCGCCAAGCTGAAGGAGGAGTCCGCCGGTCGACTCGAGTGCCAGATCTATCCGTCCATGCAGCTCGGTGGCACCCCGGCCAAGCTGGCCGACATGGTGCGCAACGGCGTGGCCGACATCGTCTGGACCGCACCGTCCTACTCGCCCGGCAAGTTCCCGCGCATCGAGGCGGTCGAGCAGCCGTTCCTGATGCCCTACGGTGCGCGCAACAGCGACCCGATCATCTGGAAGTTCTACGAGCAGTACGCCAAGGACGACTTCAAGGGCTACAAGGTGCTGGCCATGCACGGCGACGGTGGCATGGGCTTCCACACCCGCAGCAAGGCGATCACCAGCCTCGACGACCTCAAGGGCATGAAGCTGCGCGCCTCGCACCGCGCCTCGGCATTGCTGGTCGAGTCGCTCGGCGCCGCGCCGGTGAGCATGCCGCCGCCGCAGATGACCGAGTCGCTGTCCAAGGGCGTGATCGACGGCGTGCTGTTCACCTGGAGCACCATCCGCGACGTCAAGGTCGACGAAGTGACCAGCTTCCACAGCGAGCCGCCGGCCGGCTCGCCGTCGCTGACCAGCACCGTGCTGACCATGCTGATGAACGAGAAGAAGTTCGCCAGCCTGCCCAAGGACCTGCAAGAGGTCATCGAGCGCAACAGCGGCCCGGCGCTCAACGACATGATCAGCAACGTCTGGGACAAGCACATGGAAGGCGCGGTCAAGGCCACCCCGGCCGAGCAGATCGTCAACATCAGCGCCGAGAACTACGCGGCCATGCAGAAGGCCGCCGAGCCGGTGGCGCAGAACTGGGTGAAGGAAGTCGCCGCCAAGGGCGTCGACGGCGACGCCATGCTCAAGGGCGTGCGCGAGATCGCCGCGGCTCAGGCCCAGGTTCAGGCCCAGGCCCGGTAATCCATCATGGCTGAGTCGCTTTCCCTCGAAGGCGGCCTGGAACTGCAACGCGGCCCTCTGGGCCGCGTTCTTTATCTGGCCTGCCAAGCTTTCGCACTTGCCGGCGGCGTGGTGCTGCTGGCGCTGATCAACATGTCGCTGGTGTCGATCATCGGCCGCAAGCTGTTCAACACGCCGATCCGCGGCGACATCGAGCTGATGGAGATCGGTGCGTCCATCGCCATCGCCGCCTTCCTGCCGCTGTGCGAGGTGCGCGCCACCCACATCAAGGTCGATACCTTCACCATGAAGCTGCCCGCCGGCGCCCAGCGCCTGCTGGATGCCGTGGCCCATCTGCTGTGCATGAGCGGGGCGCTGATCCTGGCCTGGCGCACCGCGCTGCAGCTGCGCGACAACCTGGAGTACGGCGACGTGTCCACCCTGCTGTCGATCCCGATGTGGATCCCGCTGGGGCTGATCGTGCCCAGCCTGATCCTGCTGGCACTGGCCAGCGCCTACCGGGTTTCCGTCTGTCTGTCCGGAGGTCGTCCATGAGCGGTCTGAGTCTCGGCCTGATCGCCCTGGCCATCACCCTGACCCTGCTGGCCCTGCGCGTGCACATCGGCATCACCATGCTGATCGGCGGCGCCGCCTGCTTCTGGGCGGTCAACGACGGCGACCTGTCCTCGCTGCTGTTCACCCTCAACAACCTGGCCTACTCGCGCCTGTCCAACTACGACCTGGCGGTGATCCCGCTGTTCGTGCTGATGGGCCAGTTCGCCACCCACGGCGGCCTGTCGCGCGCCATCTTCCGCTGCGCCGCGGCCTTCATCGGCCACTGGAAGGGCGGTCTGGGCATGTCGGCCATCGGCGCCTGCGCCGGCTTCGGCGCCATCTGCGGCTCCTCGCTGGCCACCGCGGCGACCATGAGCCACGTGGCCCTGCCCGAGCTGCGCCGCTACAACTACTCCGGCCGCCTGGCCACCGCCACCGTGGCCGCCGGCGGCACCCTGGGCATCCTCATCCCGCCGTCGGTGCCGCTGATCATCTACGCCGTGCTGACCCAGGAGTCCATCGCCAAGCTGTTCGTCGCGGCGGTGATCCCCGGCATCCTCGCGGTGATCGGCTACATGATCGTGCTGCGCATCATGGTCGCCCGTGAAGGCGGCCATGCCAACGAGCAGCGCAAGGCCACCGCCAGCGAGCGGATCAAGGCCACGATCGGCGTGCTGCCGGTGGTCGGCGTGTTCATCGTGGTGATCGTCGGCATCTACGGCGGCTGGTCCAACCCCACCGAGGCGGCCTCCATCGGCGCCGCGGCCTGCGGCATCCTCGCGGTGATCCAGGGCGGCATGCGCTGGGAAGGCATCCGCACCAGCCTGCTCGGCACTGCCGAGACCACCGCGATGATCTTCCTCGTGCTGCTCGGCGCCGATCTGCTCAACTCGGGCCTGGCGCTGACCCAGATGCCCAACGAGCTGGCCGAGTGGGTGAAGAACAGCGGTCTGGCACCGATGCTGGTACTGGCGGCGATCCTCATCCTCTACCTGCTGCTCGGCTGCGTGATGGACTCGCTGGCGATGATCCTGCTGACCATCCCGATCTTCTACCCGGTGATCATGGGCCTGGACTTCTTCGGCCTGGATCCTTCCGAGAAGTCGATCTGGTTCGGCATCCTCGCCCTGATGGTGGTGGAGATCGGCCTGGTGACGCCGCCGCTGGGGATGAACCTGTTCATCGTCCAGCGCGCCGCCGGCAACGTGGCGCTGACCGAAACCGCCAGGGGCGTGGTGCCCTTCATCACCTCGGACATCCTGCGCATCGTCCTGCTGACGCTGTTCCCCGGCATAAGCCTGTGGCTGCTCAGCCTCTGATCGGCCGCTGAACGGCACGAGGCCCCGCCCGGCAACTGCCGCGCGGGGCCTCGTGCATTCGGGGGGTCAGACCGCCACCGGCGCCTTGATGTGCGGGTGGCTCTGGTAGCCGACCAGCTCGAAGTCCTCGAAGCGGAAGGCGAACAGGTCCTTCACCGTCGGGTTCAGCTTCATCTGCGGCAGCGGCAGGGGCTCGCGCGACAGCTGCAGGTCGGTCTGCTCCAGATGGTTGGCGTACAGGTGGCAGTCGCCGCCGGTCCAGACGAACTCGCCGGGCTCGAGGTCGCAGACCTGCGCCACCATCATCGTCAGCAGGGCGTAGCTGGCGATGTTGAACGGCACGCCGAGGAAGATGTCCGCCGAGCGCTGGTACAGCTGGCAGGAGAGCTTGCCGTCGGCGACGTAGAACTGGAACAGCGCGTGGCACGGCGGCAGGGCCATCTGCTCGACCAGCGCCGGGTTCCACGCGGAGACGATCAGCCGGCGCGAGTCGGGGTTCTTCCGGATCATCTCGATCAGGTTGGCGATCTGGTCGATCGACTCGCCGTTGGGCGCCGGCCAGCTGCGCCACTGGTAGCCGTACACCGGGCCCAGCTCGCCGTTCTCGTCGGCCCACTCGTCCCAGATGGAGACGCCGTTTTCCTTGAGGTAGCGGATGTTGGTCTCGCCCCTGAGGAACCACAGCAGCTCGTGGATGATGGATTTCAGGTGGCACTTCTTGGTGGTCACCAGCGGGAAGCCGTCGGCCAGGTCGAAGCGCATCTGGTGGCCGAACACCGACCAGGTGCCGGTGCCGGTACGGTCGGCCTTGAAGGTGCCGGTCTCGCGCACGCGGCGCATCAGGTCGAGGTACTGTTTCATCGGGAACACCGGGGCAGGCGAAAGCGGCCAATGGTAAGAGCCGCACGCCTTGCCTTCAAGGATTCCCGGATGACCGTAGGGGCGAATTCATTCGCCTGACCGGGGCCACGCTGGCGAATGAATTCGCCCCTACAGGGTGTGTCCGGCAGGATGGCGGTTCAGGCCGCCTGCGCCTGGCGCCGGTAGGCGTAGACCATCAGGCCGATGCCGCCGAGGATCATCGGCAGGCTGAGCAGCTGGCCCATGGTCAGCCAGCCGCCGGCCAGGTAGCCGAGCTGGGCGTCCGGCACGCGGACGAACTCCACGATGAAGCGGAAGCAGCCGTAGCAGGCGGCGAACAGCCCGGACACCGCCATGGTCGGCCGCGGCTTGTTGGAGTACAGCCAGAGGATGACGAACAGCGCCACGCCCTCGAGGGCGAACTGGTACAGCTGCGAGGGATGGCGGGCGAGCTGCGCCGGATCGCTCCAGGCCGGGAACAGCATCGCCCACGGCAGGTCGGTGGGCTTGCCCCACAGCTCGGCGTTGATGAAGTTGCCGATGCGCCCGGCGCCGAGGCCCAGCGGTACCAGCGGGGCGATGAAGTCGAGCAGCTCGAACAGGTGCTTGCCGGTGCGCCGGCCGAACCACCACATCGCCAGCATCACGCCGAGGAAGCCGCCGTGGAAGGACATGCCGCCTTCCCAGATGCGCAGCAGCCACAGCGGGTCGGCCAGGAACTGCTCGAAGTTGTAGAACACCACGTAGCCGAAGCGGCCGCCGAGGACCACGCCGCAGGCGGCCCAGAACACCAGGTCGGAGAGGGTGTCGCGCGTCCAGGCGGCATCGAAGCGCGCCAGGCGGCGGGAGGCCAGCCACCAGGCGCCGCCGATGCCGACCAGGTACATCAGGCCGTACCAGTGGATCTTCAGCGGGCCGAGGGCGACGGCCACCGGGTCGATCTGCGGGAAAACCAGCATGTCAGGTCCTCAGAGCAGGAAATTCAGGCCGACGGCAAGCAGCAGCAGGGCGAACAGGCGCTTGAGCACCAGCGGCGACAGCTTGTGCGCCAGCTGCGCGCCGAAGCGGGCGAAGAACATCGAGGTGGCGGCGATGCCGACTACCGCCGGCAGGTAGACGAAGCCGAGGCTCCAGTCCGGCAGCTGGGCTTCGCCGTGACCCAGCCACATGAAGCTCAGCGCGCTGGCCACGGCGATGGGCAGGCCGCAGGCCGCCGAGGTGGCCACTGCCTGCTGCATCGGCACGCTGCGCCAGCTGAGGAAGGGCACGGTCAGCGAGCCGCCGCCGATGCCGATGATCGCCGAGGCCCAGCCGATCACCGTGCCGGCGCCGCCGAGACCGGCCTTGCCGGGCACGCCGCCGCTGGCCTTGGGCTGCAGGTTGAAGGCCATCTGCGCGGCCATGCTGATGGCGAACACGCCGATGATCTTCTGCAGCCACTCGCCCTGCAGCAAGGAGGCGGTCAGGCCGCCGAGCACGCTGCCGCCGAGGATGCCGAGGGTCAGCCAGCGCACGATCTCCCAGCGCACCGCGCCGCGCTTGTGGTGGGCGCGGATCGAGTTGATCGAGGTGAAGGCGATGGTGGCCAGCGAGGTGCCGACCGCCATGTGGGTGAGCACCTCGGGGGCGAAGCCCTGGGCCTGAAAGCTGTAGACCAGCACCGGCACGATGATCATGCCGCCGCCGACGCCGAACAGCCCGGCCAGCACGCCGGCCGCGGCGCCCAGGATCAGATAGATGACGAACTCCATTGCCACTCCCCGCAGGCAAAGCGGCATGGTACCGGATTGGCCGCCCGCGGCTCTAGGCTCCGGGTGAAATCGCGCGCCGGACTCAGCCCTGCACGCTGCCGCCCGGCGCCAGCATGCGGCTCAGGCCGAGGTTGCGCAGGTGCAGCTGCAGGGTGCTGTGGATCAGCGGGGCGTGGTCGAGGGCCAGCACCAGGTCGAGCAGCTCGCGCGCCTGCTCCAGCGACAGCTGGCGCAGCAGCCACTTCACCTTGGGCAGGTTGGTGGCGTTCATCGACAGCGAGTCGAAACCCATGGCCATCAGCAGCAGGGCGGCCGTCGGGTCTCCGGCCATCTCGCCGCAGATGCTCACCGGCTTGCCGACGCTGTGTGCATCGTCGACCACGCGCTTGAGCGCCTGCAGGATCGACGGGTGCAGGTAGTCGTAGAGGTTGGCCACTCGCGGGTTGTTGCGGTCGACCGCCAGCAGGTACTGGGTCAGGTCGTTGGAGCCGACCGACAGGAAGTCGACCTGGCGGGCCAGTTCGCGGGTCTGGAACACCGCGGCGGGGATCTCGATCATCACCCCCACCGGCGGCATGGGCACGTCGACGCCTTCCTCGCGCACCTCGCTCCAGGCGCGGTGCAAGAGGCGCTGCGCCTCCTCCAGTTCGGGCAGGCCGCTGATCATCGGCAGCAGGATGCGCAGGTTCTCCAGGCCCTCGCTGGCCTTGAGCATGGCGCGCGCCTGGACCAGGAAGATCTCCGGGTGGTCGAGGGTGACGCGGATGCCGCGCCAGCCGAGGAAGGGGTTCTCTTCCTTGATCGGGAAGTAGGACAGCGCCTTGTCGCCGCCGATGTCGAGGGTGCGCATGGTCACCGGCAGCGGGTGGAAGGCCCTGAGCTGGTCGCGGTAGATCGCCACCTGCTCCTTCTCGCTGGGGAAGCGCTCGTTGGTCATGAACGGCACTTCGCTGCGGTACAGGCCGACGCCCTCGGCACCGCGCTCCTGGGCGCGGGCGATGTCGGCGAACAGCCCGGTGTTGACCCACAGCGGCATGCGGTGGCCGTCGGTGGTC
Organism: Pseudomonas sp. AN-1; assembly: GCF_034057115.1. Lineage (NCBI taxonomy): Bacteria > Pseudomonadati > Pseudomonadota > Gammaproteobacteria > Pseudomonadales > Pseudomonadaceae > Pseudomonas > Pseudomonas sp. AN-1. The sequence continues at coordinate 3,634,353 of NZ_CP139195.1, forward strand.
TCGCAGGGCAGGCTGCGCAGGGCATCGAGGCCGCGGTTGAGCTGGCGCTCCTCCTCGGCGATCTCGCTGAACTGGCGGCGCAGGCCGGGAGAGGGGTTGGTGAACACGTCGCCGCGGTTGCCGTCGACGATCAGCTCGATGCCGTCGAGCATGGTGTAGGGCAGGTCGACCGCGCCCATCACCGTGGGGATGCCCATGGCGCGGGCGAGGATGGCGACGTGCGAGTTGCTCGAGCCGGTCACCGAAACCAGGCCGGCCAGCTTGCCGGACGGCACCTCGCCGAGCATCGCCGGCGACAGCTCCTCGCTGACCAGGATGGTGCTGTCCGGGTAGACCAGCTTCTGCTGGCGGGCCTGCTGCAGGTAGGCGAGGATGCGCCGGCCGATGTCCTTGATGTCCGAGGCGCGCTCGCTGAGGTAGGCGTCGTCCATCAGCTCGAAGCGCTGCACATGGCCGTTGACCACCTGGCGCAGGGCGCCCTGGGCCCACTGGCCGGTCTCGATGACCTTGATGACTTCGCCGGCGATCGAGGCGTCGTCGAGCATCATCAGGTAGACGTCGAACAGCGCGCGCTCCTCCTGACGCAGCTGGCTGGCCAGCCGCGCGGACAGCTCGCGCATGTCCTTTCGCACCGCCTCGACGGCGTTGTAGAAGTAGGCGATCTCGCCGTCGATGTCGTCGACCGGGCGGTCCGGCACCACCTCGAGGTCGGCCGGCGGCAGCACCACCACGGCGCTGCCGAGGGCCACGCCGGGCGAGCCGGGTACGCCGAGGAAGCGGGTGTCGGGAGTGGCCTTGCCCTGCTTGCCGAGGCCGCGGATCGAGCCGGTCGCTTCGGCGTGGGCGATCACCCCGGCGAGCTGGGCGCTCATGGTGACCAGGAAGGCTTCCTCGCCCTCGTCGAACTGGCGGCGCTCCTTCTGCTGCACCACCAGCACGCCCATCACCCGGCGGTGGTGGATGATCGGCGCGCCGAGGAAGGAGGCGTAGCGCTCCTCGCCGGTCTCGGCGAAGTAGCGGAAGCGCGGGTGGCTGGAGGCGTCCTCGAGGTTGAGCGGCTCCTCGCGGGTGCCGACCAGGCCGACCAGGCCCTCGCTGGGCGCCATGCTGACCTGGCCGATGGAGTCCTTGTTGAGGCCTTCGGTGGCCATCAGCACGAAACGGTTGCTCTGCGGGTCGAGCAGGTACACCGAGCAGACCTGGGTGCCCATGGCTGCACGCACGCGCTCGACGATGATCGCCAGGGCGGTATCGAGATCCCGGGCGGCGTTGACCTCCTGGATGATCTTGCGCAGCGTGTGGAGCATGGTCAAAGGTTGGGCGCTCCTCTACAGGTCGGCCTCGGATTAAAGGACTCAGTCGCGGATCGGCAGGCGCGGCGCCAGTTCCTTCAGGGCGCGGCGGTACACCTCGCGCTTGAAGGACACCACCTGGCCCAGCGGATACCAGTAGCTGACCCAGCGCCAGCCGTCGAACTCCGGTTTGCCGGTCAGGTCCATGCGCACCCGCTGCTCGTCGCCGGTCAGGTGCAGGAGGAACCACTTCTGCTTCTGGCCGATGCACAGCGGCTGGCTGTGGGTGCGCACCAGGCGCTGCGGCAAACGATAGCGCAACCAGCCGCGGGTGCAGGCGAGGATGCGCACATCCTGGGGCTCCAGGCCGACTTCCTCGTTCAATTCGCGAAACAGTGCCTCTTCCGGCGACTCCTGCGGGTTGATGCCACCCTGGGGAAACTGCCAGGCATCCTGGTTGATGCGTCGCGCCCACAGCACCTGACCGACTTCATTGGCCAGGATGATGCCGACATTCGGTCGGAAACCATCGGGATCGATCACGGCGGATACCTCGAAACATATATGCCCGGATTGTTCCACAAAGCCCGTCACAGCGGCAACGCGGATGCGGCGGCGCGTGGGCAGCCCCGACAAAACGGGGTAGGCTTGGTCGTTCCCATCCCTGTCCGAAGAGAATTCCCACCGTGCGTCTGGCGCTGTTCGACCTCGACAACACCCTGCTGGCCGGCGACAGCGACCATGCCTGGGGCGACTGGCTGTGCCGGCGCGGCATCCTCGACGCAGCCACCTACAAGGCGCGCAACGACGAGTACTACGAGGATTACCTGGCCGGCCGCCTGGACATCCAGGCCTACCTGAACTTCTGCCTGGCTGTGCTCGGCCAGTACGATCGCGCGCAGCTGGACGCCTGGCACCGCGAGTTCATGGCCGAGTGCATCGAGCCGATCATCCTGCCCAGGGGCGAGGCGCTGCTCGCCGAGCACCGCGCCGCCGGCGACCGGCTGGTGATCATCACCGCCACCAACCGCTTCGTCACCGGTCCGATCGCCGCGCGCCTGGGCGTCGACACCCTGCTGGCCACCGAGTGCGAGATGCAGGACGGGCAGTACACCGGGCGCACCACAGACATCCCCTGCTTCCGCGAGGGCAAGGTGACCCGCCTGGAGCGCTGGTTGCTGGAGAACGGCATGAGCCTGGCCGGCAGCACCTTCTACAGCGACTCGCGCAACGATCTGCCGCTGCTCGAGCAGGTCGACCAGCCGGTGGCGGTCGACCCCTGCGCGGAGCTGCGCTCCGTCGCCGAACAGCGCGGCTGGCCGGTGATCTCGCTGCGCGGCTGATGCCCACGGAGCAATGCCGACGGCGCCTGCGGGCGCCGTCTTCGTTTCCGGCTTCAGGCGGGCTTGACCACCATCAGGCCGAAGATCACCACGAAGGCGGCGAACGCCGGCCAGCCGAGGGCGAACCACCAGGCCATGTAGCGCCCGGCCAGCGCCGGCAGCGGCGTGCCGTCGCGCTCGGCCTGCACGGCCAGGTCGCGCACGCGGATCTGCAGCCACACCACCGGCAGCCAGCACAGCCCGGCCAGCGCATAGAGGACGAGGGTCACCAGCAGCCAGTGCTGACCGAGCGGCCAGCCGCCCAGGTGGACCATGGCCAGGCCGCTGAGCGGCTGGAGGATGGCGGTGGGCGTGGTGAACAGCCAGTCGGCGGCGACCAGGTGGCGGAAGGTGGTGGCGATGGTCGTCACCTGGGCGCTTTTCCAGGCGCGCCAGGCGTAGTACGCCGAGCCGAGGCCGGTGCCGAACAGCAGGGTGGAGGAGAGGATGTGCAGGGTCTTGAGCAGCAGGTAGAGGGTCATGCTTCGCTCCGTCCGTGAGCGGGTGGCAGCCACAGCAGCCACAGGCTGACCGCCAGCAGCACCAGGTTCTTGCCGACGCCCTGGAAGGGATCGAACCAGTAGTGCGGCAGCAGCCAGGAGATCAGCGCCGTGTAGGCGAGCATCAGGGCGACCTGCGCCTGCAGCGCGCGGCGGCGCCAGCGTCGCCACAGCAGGCCGAGGCCGAGGGCGCCGTCGAGCAGGGCGCCGCCGGCCACCGCGATGCGCGCCGGCCAGCCGTCGATGCCGGCCTCGGCGAGGATGCGCAGGCCCCAGGTGAAGCCGGGACCGAGGCAGGCCAGCGCGGTGCCCAGCCAGACCAGCACCAGCAGGGCGAGCAGCAGCGGCTGCATGATCAGGCCGAGGCTCTCGCTCGCCTGCGGCCAGTCGTGCAGGCGTGCCTCCAGCGGCAGGCAGCGGTGGCCGCAGGCGGCGGCCAGCGGCTCGGGCGAGGCCAGGTTGTCGCGCCGGGCGAGACGCAGGGTCTGGCGGTTCAGCGCGCGCCAGCCCAGGCGCTCGCCGAGCAGCGCGCCGAGGGCGGCCAGCGGGCGCGGCAGCGTCCAGTAGCGCCCCGGCCCCCAGCCCTGGGCGGCGCGCAGACGGTCGACGATCTGGCCCATGGTCAGCGCCTCGGGGCCGACCAGCGCCAGGCTGCACGGCTGCGCCGGCCAGCTGGCCAGCAGGGCGAGCACCGCGGCGCACAGGTCGTCGACGTGCAGCGGCTGCAGGCGCGCGCGGTTGTCCAGCAGCGGCGTCCACGGCCAGGGCGACAGGCGCTGCAGCCAGCGGCTGCTGGCCGCGCCGGGGCCGAGCACCAGCGAGGGGCGCAGCACCACGGCGGGGATGCCGAGGCCGAGCAGGTGGCGTTCGGCGGCGGCCTTGCTGGCGAGGAAGGCGGTGTCGGGGCCGTCCTCGGCGCCGAGTGCGGAGATCTGCAGCACCCGTGCGCCATGGGCGGCGGCCAGCTCGAACAGCGCGCAGGCGCCGAGGTGCTGCACCTCGTCCAGCTGCGTGCGGTCGCTGGACAGCAGGCCGGCGGCATTGATCACCAGCTCGATGCCGTCCGGCCAGGCGAAGCTGCGCGGGTCGCGGGCCAGCTCGGCCAGGTCCAGCACCAGCCAGTCGCCGCTGGCGGCCGGATCGGGCTGGCGCGACGTGGCGAGGACCTGGTGGCCGGCCGCGCGCAGCGCGACATGCAGGTGGCGGCCGAGGAAGCCGCCGGCGCCGACCAGCAGGATGCGCATCAGTGCGTCCTCCGGGTCGGCAGGGGGAGCGGGCAGGGCATGGCGATCACCTCCCTGTGATCGTGCGCGGCGTCAGCCGAGGAACAGGCGGTAGGCCGGATCGTCGCTGGCGCACCAGTACGGATAGCCGATGCCGTCCAGCGCCTCGGTGAGCAGCGCCAGGTCGGCGTCCGGCACCTGCATGCCGACCAGCACGCGGCCGTCGGCGGCGCCGTGGTTGCGGTAGTGGAACATCGAGATGTTCCAGCGCCCGCCCAGCTTGTTGAGGAAGTTGAACAGTGCGCCGGGGCGCTCGGGGAACTCGAAGCGATAGACCCGCTCGTTCTCCGCGCCCGGGGCGTGGCCGCCGACCATGTGACGGATGTGCAGCTTGGCCAGCTCGCTGTCGGTCAGGTCGAGCACCGGGAAGCCCTGCTCGCGCAGGCCGGCGACCAGCTGCTCGCGCGGGTCGTTCTCCGGGTGGGTCTGCACGCCGACGAAGATGTGCGCCTGGTCCGGGCGGTTGAAGCGGTAGTTGAACTCGGTGATCGAGCGCTTGCCCAGCGCCTGGCAGAACGCCTTGAAGCTGCCCGGCTTCTCCGGGATGGTCACCGCGATGATCGCCTCGCGCTGCTCGCCCAGCTCGGCGCGCTCGGCGACGTAGCGCAGGCGGTCGAAGTTGACGTTGGCGCCGGAATCGATGGCCACCAGGGTCTGCCCGGACACGCCTTCGCGCTGCACGTAGCGCTTGATCCCGGCCACGCCGAGGGCGCCGGCCGGCTCGGTGATCGAGCGGGTGTCGTCGTAGATGTCCTTCATCGCCGCGCATATCTCGTCGGTGGTCACGGTGACCACCTCGTCGACGTGCTCGCGGCAGATGCGGAAGGTTTCGGCGCCGATCTGCGCCACCGCCACGCCGTCGGCGAACAGGCCGACCTGGCTGAGCACCACGCGCTCGCCGGCGGCCAGGGCGGCGCGCAGGCAGTCGGACTCCTCCGGCTCGACGCCGATCACCTTGATGTCCGGGCGCAGGTACTTGACGTAGGCGGCGATGCCGGCGATCAGGCCGCCGCCGCCGACCGGCACGAAGATGGCGTCCAGGCGCCCCGGCTGCTGGCGGAGGATCTCCATGGCCACGGTGCCTTGCCCGGCGATCACCTCGGGGTCGTCGTAGGGATGCACGAAGGTGTAGCCCTTCTCCTCGACCAGCTTCAGGCAGTGCGCCAGCGCCTCGGGGAAGGCCTCGCCGTGCAGCACCACGCGCGCGCCGCGGGCGCGCACCGCCTGCACCTTGATATCCGGGGTGGTCCTGGGCATGACGATGACCGCCTTGATGCCGAGCTTCTTCGCCGCCAGGGCCAGGCCCTGGGCGTGGTTGCCGGCCGAGGCGGCGATCACCCCGCGCGCCTTCTCCTCCTCGCTGAGCAGCGCGGCCTTGTGGTAGGCGCCGCGGATCTTGAAGGAGAACACCGGCTGCAGGTCCTCGCGCTTGAGCAGGATCTGGTTGTTCAGCCGCTCGGAGAGGCTGCGCGCCGGTTGCAGGGGGGTTTCCACCGCCACGTCGTAGACGGGCGAGGTGAGGATCTTCTTGACGTACTGTTCGAGCATCGGAAGGGTTCGCAGGCGGGCTGGCACAATAGGCCCGAGTCTACTCCTGCACGCGCCGGACGGCCAAGGCAAAGGCCGCACTTTGCGCGGCTTGGCGCTATAATGCCGGCCGTTTTCTCCCTCCTTCTTCGCGGAATCCGTCATGACCCAGGATCAGCTCAAGCAGGCAGTCGCCCAGGCCGCCGTCGACTTCATTCGCCCGCGTCTCGATGGCAAGAGCATCGTCGGCGTCGGCACCGGCTCCACCGCCAACTGCTTCATCGACGCCCTGGCCAGGATCCGCCACGACTTCGACGGCGCCGTGGCCAGCTCCGAGGCCACCGCGGCGCGTCTGAAGAGCCACGGCATCCCGGTCTACGACCTCAACGGCATCGCCGAGCTGGAGTTCTACGTCGACGGCGCCGACGAGGCCGACGCCCGCCTGCAGCTGGTCAAGGGCGGCGGCGGCGCGTTGACCCGCGAGAAGATAGTCGCGGCGGTGGCGCGCACCTTCGTGTGCATCGCCGACCAGAGCAAGCTGGTCGAGCGTCTCGGCGCCTACCCGCTGCCGGTCGAGGTGCTGCCGATGGCGCGCAGCCACGTGGCCCGCGAGCTGGTCAAGCTGGGCGGCGACCCGGTGTACCGCGAGGGCTTCGTCACCGACAACGGCAACCTGATCCTCGACGTGCACAACCTGTACATCACCGATGCGGTGGCTCTGGAGCGCGAGATCAACAACATCGTCGGCGTGGTCACCAACGGCCTGTTCGCCGCCCGCCCGGCCGACCTGCTGCTGCTCGGCACCGCCGAGGGCGTGCGCCGCCTCGAGCGCTGAGCCCCGTCCCCGGCTGATCCCGACGCCGGCCTGCCTCGCGCAGGCCGGCGTTTTTTCTGCGCGGCCGGCAGCCGGCGCGCATGCCGTCTAGCTTTATCGCAGGCACAGCGTCATGCGAGGAGACAGACCATGTCCGGCAAGTTCCGTCTGAGCAAGGCCGCCAACGGCCAGTTCCACTTCCATCTCGAGGCCGGCAACGGTCAGGTCATCCTGTCCGGCGAGCAGTACAAGGCCAAGGATTCGGCGCTCAACGGCATCGCCTCGGTGCGCCGCAACGCCTTGCGCGAGGGCGCCTTCGAGCCGCTGACCGCCAAGGACGGGCGGCCCTACTTCGTGCTCAAGGCCAGCAACGGCCAGGTGATCGGCCAGAGCCAGCTGTACGCCAGCGCCGCCAGCTGCAAGCAGGGCATGGAGTCGGTGAAGAAGCATGCACCCGAGGCGGAGCTGGTCGACGAAACCCTGGCCGGCTAGTGCTGCTGCGGTCGGCGACTGAACACGTAGAAGCGGTTCGGCTCGCCGACCACGTAGATGTTGCCGGCGGCGTCCATGGCCACGCCCTCGGCCTGCGCGATGCCGCGTACCAAGCCGTGCAGGCCGCCGAACAGACTGATGAAGCTGCGCGGCTTGCCCTCCAGGTCGAGCTCGACCAGCAGGCGCGACTCGTCGGAGAGCAGCAGGGTGTGGCCGCTGCGCGGATCGATGGTCACCGAGGACAGGTCGTGCACCAGCAGGTGGGCGCCGGGGACCGGCTCGAGGATGCCGGCGGCGCCGTCCTCGCCGGGGAACGGCAGGCTGAACAGGCCCAGCGGGTCGCGCTCCTTGGCCAGCAGCAGGCGCCGGGTGTGCGGGTTCCAGGCCAGCCCCTCGAAGCCCTTGTTGCCGGCCGCGGCGAAGCCCAGGTCGTAGCTGGGCAGCGTGGCCAGGTCGAGATGCTCGATGCCCGGTTCGAGATGGAACACCGCCAGCAGGCGGCGGCGCTCGTCGACGATGGCCAGACGGCCGTCGCCGAGGGCCTCGACGGCCTCGGGATCGGAGAAACCCTCCAGGCGGATGCGCCGCAGGATCACCCCGCCGGGGGTGAACTCGACCAGCTGCGGGTTCTGCCCGGTGACGGTGAACAGGGTGCCGGTCAGCGGGTTCCAGGTCAGCCCCGAGGTCTCGTCCTCCGCGAGGCCGGCCAGTTCCGTTTCCAGCACCAGACGGTAGTCCGGCAGCCAGATGCCGGCGGCGCGGTCCGCTTCGCTGACCGACTGCTCCTGCCAGTACAGGCCGAGGCGGTCGTCCAGGTGCAGCAGGTGGGCGGCGATCAGTCCGGTGGCCAGGGCCAGCAGCAGGCTGGCGGACAGCAGGCGCCGGCGGCGGGAAGCAGGCATGGGGTGACGCACTCCGTTGGTCGGGCGCGACAGGATGCCAGAGGCGCGGCGGTGGGTTATGAAAAAAGCGTGAAGGCGCGAGCGGACCCGGCGGGTCCGCCCGCGGCGGCCGGCTTCAGAGCACGCGGCTCTCGAAGGCGCACAGGCCGGGCAGTTCGAGCAGCAGCTGGTCGCCGCGGCCCAGCGGGCCGACGCCGGCCGGGGTGCCGGTGAGCACCACGTCGCCCGGCTGCAGGGAGAAGTGGCCGCTGATGTAGCGGATCAGCGGCAGGATCGGGGTCAGCATGTCGCGGCTGTTGCCGTCCTGGCGCAGTTCGCCGTTGACGGTCAGGCGCACGCCGATGTCGGCCAGATCCTCCACCGCGTCGGCGGGGACGAAGGGCGACAGCGGGCAGGCGCCGTCGAAGGCCTTGGCGATCTCCCACGGATGGCCCTTGTCCTTGAGGCGCGCCTGTACCTCGCGCAGGGTCAGGTCCAGCGCCACGCCGAAGCCGGAGATGGCGCCGCGGACTTCCTCGTCGTCCGGTTGGGTCGACAGCGGCTTGCCGATCAGCACGGCGATCTCGGTCTCGTAGTGCACCTCGCCACGCCCCTCGGGGATGGCGAAGCCGCCCTCGAGGTCGACCACCGCGGTGGCCGGCTTGATGAACAGCAGCGGCTCGCTGGGTACCGGGTTGTTCAGTTCCCTGGCGTGTTCGGCGTAGTTGCGGCCGACGCAGACCACCTTGCCCAGCGGGAAGTGGATGCGGGTGCCGTCGACGTACTGGTGCTGGTAGCTCATGACTGACTCCTGATGATCCTTGGCGCGGAAAACGGCCGCAGGCTGGCTCCACCGTTCGCGGTCGGGGTGGCAGACGCGCTGCGGTCTGCCACCCCGGGCGAATCAGGCCGGGAAGATCTTGCCGGGGTTCATGATCCCGTTGGGATCGAACACCGCCTTGACCGCCTTCATGTAGGCGATTTCCTCGGCCGAGCGACTGTAGCCCAGGTAGTCGCGCTTGGTCATGCCCATGCCGTGCTCGGCGCTGATCGAGCCGTGGTACTTCTCGACGGTCTCGAACACCCACTTGTTGACGGTGGCGCACCTGGCGAAGAAGTCTTCCTTGGCCATGGCGTCGGGCTTGAGGATGTTCAGGTGCAGGTTGCCGTCGCCGATGTGGCCGAACCAGACGATCTCGAAGTCCGGGTAGTGTTCGCCGACGATGGCGTCGATTTCCTTGAGGAACGCCGGCACCTTGGACACGGTGACCGAGATGTCGTTCTTGTACGGGGTCCAGTGGCTGATGGTCTCGGAGATGTACTCGCGCAGCTTCCACAGGTTCTGCAGCTGCTGCTCGCTCTGGCTCATCACGCCGTCGAGCACCCAGCCCTGCTCGACGCAGTGCTCGAACAGCTCCAGCGCGGCGTTGGACACCTCCTCGCTGCTGGCCTCGAACTCGAGCAGCGCGTAGTACGGGCACTCGGTCTCGAAGGCCGCCGGCACGTCGCCGCGGGCCAGCACCTTGGCCAGCGCCTTGTCGGAGAAGAACTCGAAGGCGGTCAGGTCGAGCTTGCTCTGGAAGGCGTGCAGCACCGGCATGATCGAGTCGAGGTCGGCGGCGCCGAGGACCATGGCGGTGAGGTTGTTCGGCGCCCGCTCCAGGCGCATGGTCGCCTCGACGACGAAGCCCAGGGTGCCCTCGGCGCCGATGAACAGCTGGCGCAGGTCGTAGCCGGTGGCGTTCTTGATCAGGTCGCGGTTCAGCTCGAGGATGTCGCCCTTGCCGGTGACCACCTTGAGGCCGGCCACCCAGTTGCGGGTCATGCCGTAGCGGATCACCTTGATGCCGCCGGCATTGGTGCCGATATTGCCGCCGATCTGGCTGGAACCGGCCGAGGCGAAGTCCACCGGGTAGTACAGGCCCTGCTCCTCGGCGAAGTTCTGCAGCTGCTCGGTGACCACACCTGCCTGGCAGCGCACGGTGCGGTCGAAGGCGTTGAACTCGAGAACCTTGTTCATGTAGTCGAAGGCCACCACCACCTCGCCGTGGGCGGCGACGGCGCCGGCGGACAGGCCGGTGCGGCCGCCCGAGGGCACCAGGGCGACCTGGCGTTCGTTGGCCCAGCGCACGATGGCCTGCACTTCCTCGATGGACTTGGGGAAGGCGATGGCCAGCGGCGCCGGGGCGAACTGCTTGGTCCAGTCCTTGCCGTAGGCGTCCAGGGAGGCGGCGTCGGTCAGCACCTTGCCGGGCTCGACCAGGGTCTTCAGTTCTTCGATCAGGGCAGCTTGGCTCATCTGCGGAAATCTCGGGCGGTTCATGGTCACCCTGAGCAGGCTTCATGCTCGGGGATGGGCGCTTCGCGGGGGCGCTATGGTAGCATACGCACCCCGCCGATCGCGCCCGCCGCCGACTTGCGGGTCGGCACAGCCCGCGCTGTCCACCGCCCAGACAACCCCCGGGACAACAGGTTTACGCAGATGAGCAAGACGACCTCTCTCGACAAGAGCAAGATCAAGTTCCTTCTTCTCGAAGGTGTGCACCAGAACGCCGTGGATACCCTCAAGGCCGCCGGCTACACCAACATCGAGTACCTGAAGGGCGCGCTGTCCGAGGAGGAGCTGAAGGAGAAGATCGCCGACGTGCACTTCATCGGCATCCGCTCGCGTACCCAGCTGACCGAGGAAGTCTTCGACTGCGCCAAGAAGCTGGTCGCCGTCGGCTGCTTCTGCATCGGCACCAACCAGGTCAACCTCAACGCCGCCCGCGAGCGCGGCATCGCCGTGTTCAACGCGCCGTACTCCAACACCCGCTCGGTGGCCGAGCTGGTGCTCGCCGAAGCCATCCTGCTGCTGCGCGGCATCCCCGAGAAGAACGCCTCCTGCCACCGCGGCGGCTGGATCAAGTCGGCGGCCAACTCCTTCGAGATCCGCGGCAAGAAGCTCGGCATCGTCGGCTACGGCTCGATCGGCACCCAGCTCTCCGTGCTGGCCGAGGCCATGGGCATGCAGGTGTACTTCTACGACGTGGTGACCAAGCTGCCGCTGGGCAACGCGCAGCAGATCGGCTCGCTGCACGAGCTGCTGGGCATGGCCGACATCGTCTCCCTGCACGTGCCGGAGCTGCCGTCCACCCAGTGGATGATCGGCGAGAAGGAAATCCGCGCGATGAAGAAGGGCGGCATCCTGATCAACGCCGCGCGCGGCACCGTGGTCGAGCTGGACCACCTGGCCGAGGCGATCAAGGACGAGCACCTGATCGGCGCCGCCATCGACGTGTTCCCGGTCGAGCCGAAATCCAACGATGAAGACTTCGTCAGCCCGCTGCGCGGCCTGGATCGCGTGATCCTCACCCCGCACATCGGTGGCTCCACCGCCGAGGCGCAGGCCAACATCGGCCTGGAAGTAGCCGAGAAGCTGGTCAAGTACAGCGACAACGGCACCTCGGTGTCCTCGGTCAACTTCCCGGAAGTGGCCCTGCCGTCGCACCCGGGCAAGCACCGCCTGCTGCACATCCACCAGAACATCCCGGGCGTGATGAGCGAGATCAACAAGGTGTTCGCCGACAACGGCATCAACATCGCCGGCCAGTTCCTGCAGACCAACGAGAAGGTCGGCTACGTGGTGATCGACGTCGACAAGGAATACTCCGACCTGGCGCAGCAGAAGCTGCAGGAAGTCAACGGCACCATCCGCTGCCGCGTGCTGTTCTAAGCGCAGCCGGATGAACGAAGAAGGGAGGCCGAGGCCTCCCTTCTTCGTTTCTGCACGCCTACAGCGGCCCGCTGCCGCGCCGGCGGTACCAGCCGGTCAGCGACAGGCGCTCGCGGCTGGCCGGCAGTACCTCGTGGGGGAAGTCGCCCGACATGAACACCACCAGGGTGCCGGCGGCGGGCAGCACGTCGCGCTCCTCGCCGTCCGGCAGCGCGATGCGCAGCGCGCCGCCGTGCTGCGCCTGCCAGTCGTCGTTGAGGTAGAACACCGTGGTCACCGTGCGCCGGTCGTCGTCGCGGAAGCGGTCGAGGTGGCGGCGGTAGAAGCTGCCCGGCGGGTACAGGGCGAAGTGGCACTCGTAGTCCTCGAGGCCGAGGAACAGCTCGCGGTTGAGGCGCTCGCGCAGCGCATCGAGCACGCCGAGGTAGCGGTCGGTGACCGCGGACTCGCCCGGCACCAGCCACTGGATGTGGTCGCCGCGGATGCCGTCGTCGATCAGTTGGCCGCTGCCGCGACCCACCGAGGCGCGCGCCAGGCTGCCGGCGGCGTGGCGGCGGCGGCATTCGGCGGCCAGCTCGGCGGTCAGCCCGGCCGGCAGGGCGAGGGGCTGCACCGACCAGCCCTGGCTGGCCAGATCGTCGAGAATCCGCTCGAGGAGCGGCGGGGAGGCGGTATCGATGTCCATGGCCCATTCTAGCGGGGCCGCCCCCGCCTACAGAAGTGGGCGCCGCCCATTCGTCGTGCGCCGCGCCGCTGCCGTGCGGTCCCGGCGGGCGCGGTGCGACGTCCGGCCGCAGTCGCGCCTCGACAAGCCCCGGGCCCGGCACCGACAATACGAGCCTGTTTCGCGGGAGTTGCCATGCGTGTCCTGATTGCCCTCGTCCTCTGCGTCGTCAGCCTGCTGAGCCGGGCCGACGAGCACGACCTGCTCTACGAACTGGCCGGCTGGCCGCAGCAGCGCGAGCACTTCAGCGCCGCCCTGCTCGCCGCCCAGCAGCGCTACCAGGGCAGCCTGCCGCCGGCGGTGTACCAGACGCTGGTGGACAACAGCAACCGCCGCTTCGCGCCGCAGGCGATGGACCAGCGGGCGCTGGCCAGCCTGCGCCAGGAGCTGCCCGACCCGCTGCCGGCGATCCGCTTCTTCGACAGCCCGCTGGGCCGCGCCGTGGTCGAGCGCGAGGTGCGCGCCACCGCGCCCGCCGAGCTGAACCGCCATGCCGACGGTCTGCCGCAGGTGAGTGCCGCTGCGGCGCGGCGCGCCCTGGTGCAGCGCCTGGGCAAGGCGCTGCCGGCGCGCGAGGCCGGCGCCGAGGTCAGCGTGGCGCTGGCCGGGGTGGCCGCCGACAGCCTCAGCCAGATGCTGCCCGGGCTGTCCGGCACGCTGCTGGGCGACGGCATGCCGCAGGAGCTGCTCGGCGGCCAGCGCGAGCGGGTGATGCAGCAGATCGCCGGCCAGCTGGAGAACACCCTGCTGTACGTCTATCGCGACCTCGACGACGCCCAGCTGGCCGAGTACGTGGCCTTCGCCGAGTCGGTCGAGGGGCAGGTCTACTACCGCGCGGCGCTGCAGGCGATCCGCGCCGGACTGCAGGGCGGGCAGTAGCCCTATTCCTGCAGCTGCGCCGCCAGCCGGCGGATTTCCTCCTGGCGTTCGGCCTGCTGCGGGCGGGCGCCTGCATTCAGCGTCGACCACTCGGGATGGGCGCGGGCCCGCTGCAGCACCTCCGGCAGCTTTCCTTCGCGCCAGGCCTGCTGCTGCGGGGTGTCCACGCGGATCGGCTGCTGTGCGGCATGGCCGCGGCCTTCCAGCGCCGTCAGCAGCTGGCGCTGGCGCAGGGCCAGCAGGCGCAGCACGGCGTCGTCGACGCTCAGCTCGCGCTGGCCGGTGAGCCTGCCCTTGAGGCGTTCGCCGTAGTTGCGCAGGGTCTGCCAGGTGCCGCCGGCCAGCGCACCCAGCGCCGCGGCGGCGCCCAGGGTCAGGCCGCCGACCAGCAGGTCGATGCCGGCCCCGGCCGCCGCGCCGGCGGCCATGCCGCCACCGACCTTCACCCCCAGCTGCTTCAGGGTTTCCGGATGGAACAGGTCGTCGCCCCAGCGCCCGTCCTGCAGCGGCAGCTCGCCGGCGGCGGCATCGCCCCGGCGGAAGGCGTACAGGGCGAGCAGGGCCTCGACGCAGCGCTGTTCGCGCCCGCGCAGCTCGCCACGCAGGCGCTCGACGGCGGCGCTCAGGCTGGCGGGGTCGCCGTCCACCAGGCGCCGGCAGGCGGCGGCGTCGACCAGCAGCTCGGCGATCAGCCGCGCGCCCGCCGTGCGCCGGGCGCCGCGCTGCGCCTGGTGGTCGGCGATCAGCCGCTCCAGCTGCGGCCGCGCGCGCTCCAGCAGCAGCGCCAGGCTCTGGTACAGGCGCCGCTCGCCGTCGGCCGGCGGCGCCACGCTGTCGAAGGCGACCAGCGCGTGCAGGCCGAGGCGGGCCAGCGCGGCGCGCCAGTCGTCCTCGCGGTGGCCGGGGGCAGCGACGAAGTTGAGCACCGGCAGCAGCGGCCGGCCGCAGTCGGCCAGCACCGCCAGCTCGTCGCGGTACTTGGCCAGCACCGGCTCGCGGGCGTCGATCACGTACAGCCCGGCGTCGGACACCAGCAGCTGGCGCAGCACCTTGGCCTCCTGCTCGAAGCGCCCGCTGGCCTCGGGGCCGGCGAGAAAGCGGGCGAGGCGTTCCGGGCCGTCGAGGCGCGCGGCGGCCGGGGCGAGGGCGTCGAGATGGTCGCGCAGGGCGATGGCGTCCTCCAGGCCCGGGGTGTCGTACAGCTCGAGCAGCGCCTCGCCGTCCACCGACAGGCGCGCGCCCTCGACGTGGCGGGTGGTGCTGGGCCGGTGCGACACCTCGCCGAAATCCACGTCGCGGGTCAGGGTGCGCAGCAGCGAGGTCTTGCCGACGTTGGTGTGGCCGACCACGGCCAGTTTCAGCGCTTCAGTCATGGCCGCTCTCCAGCCAGCGCCAGGGGGCCTCGGTGGCGCAGGGCAGCTGCAGCGCGGCGAGGGCCGCCTGCCAGTCGCCCAGGCGCGCGGGGTCGAGGGTTTCGTCCGGCGGCGCCGGCAGCAGCCAGACGCGCGCCTCGCCAACGCTGCGCGCCAGCTCGCCGAGCAGGCCGAGGGTGCCGCGGTCCGGCGAGCGGCGCGGGTCGCAGGCGACCAGCAGGCGCGCCGCGGGGCGCATGGCGAGACGTTCGAGCAGGGCGCGGCGGCTGGCGCCGTCGTCGAGGAGGCCGGCGTCCTCGACGCCGGGCGGCAGCGCCGGTGGCCAGGGCCGGCGCGGATCGAGCTCGACCGCCACCAGCAGCGCGCCACCGGCCGGGCGTTCGGCGTGACCGGCGCGCGGCTGGTGCAGCTGCGCCGGCGCCGGATCGCCGACGCCGAGACGCTCGCTGGACGGCAGCAGGCGCTCGCGCAGGCGGCTGTAGCCGGGCTGGGCGAGGTCCAGGTCGAGGCGGGCGAGGCCGCGCCGCCAGCGCCACAGGCAGAGCAGGGCGAGCAGCGCGCGCGGCAGCAGGCCGTAGACCGCGAAGACGCCGAGCAGCCAGGCGGCCCAGGTCTGCCGCGCCGCCTCGCCGCCGACCACCGCCTCGCCGCTGGCACGCAGCAGCTCGAGATCCGGCTGCGGGAAGCCGAGCAGGGCGGGCAGGGCGCCGAGGGCGTGGATCAGCGCGGCGAAGCCGTCCGCCGGCAGCAGGGTGGTCTCCCAGACGAAGCCGTAGCGGCGGCTGGCGAGCAGGGCCAGCAGCACCGCCAGCGCGGCGAGCAGGGCGAGCAGCCACAGACCGTGGCTGAGCAGGCCGAGCGCCCAGCGCTGCAGGCCGGCGCGGGCGAGTAGCAGGGTCAGCGCCGGGCCGAGGCGGGCGCTGCGGCTGTCGCGGGCCAGGCGGCCGCCGAGGTCCAGCCACAGGCGGCCGAGGGCGCTGCCGGCGTCGCCGCCGAGCAGCGCGCCGAGCGCCCAGGCGGCGAGGCTGAGCAGATGCAGGCCGAGCAGGCTGCCCAGCGCCCACAGCAGGTTGACCGGGCGTGCGCCGTCGCCCAGCGCCGCCAGGGCCAGCCCGGCGCCGCTGGCCAGCGCCAGCACGGCGAGCAGCAGCAGGGCCAGGCGCGCGCCCTGGCGCCAGTGCGCCACGGCCAGGTCGAGGCCGTCGCGGCCGGCCAGCCGTTCGGCGCGGGCGAGGATGCGCCGGCGCAGGTCGCCGCCGCCGGCGCGCGCCTGGCGGCAGGCCTCGGCGTCCTCCAGCGGGCCGGCCTGCTCCTCGGTCAGGCGCAGGGTTTCGGCGAGCCAGAGGGCTTCGGGGATGGACTCGAGCGGCAAGGGGACTCCATGTCGGCGGGGCTGATGGGCAGAGGATAACCGCTGCGCGCCGGCGCCGGCATCGTCAGGGCCGCTGTCGGCTGCTATCCTCGCGCCCCATGAACACTCCGACGCTCCCCCTCGCCCTGATCGCCGCGCTGGCCGACAACCGCGTGATCGGCATCGACAACCGCCTGCCCTGGCGCCTGCCGGCGGACCTCAGGCACTTCAAGGCCCTGACCCTCGGCAAGCCGATCATCATGGGCCGCAAGACCTGGGACTCGCTGGGCCGCCCGCTGCCGGGCCGGCTCAACCTGGTGGTCAGCCGCCAGGCCGGCCTCGCGCTGGACGGCGCCGAGGTGCTGCCCTCGCTCGCGGCGGCCATCGCCCGCGCCGAGCAGTGGGCGCGCGCGCAGGGCGTCGACGAGCTGATGCTGATCGGCGGCGCCGAGCTGTACGCCCAGGGCCTGCCGCTGGCGCAGCGCCTGTACCTGACCCGGGTGCACCTCGCCCCGCAGGGCGATGCCTTCTTCCCCGCGTTCGCCGAGGACGACTGGCGGCTGGCCGGGCGCGAGGCGCACGCGGCCGACGGCGAGACGCCGGCGCACGCCTACGAGCGCTGGGAGCGCGCGCAGCCGCTGGCGTGATGGCGCACCGCGGCTCAAGGGACGCTCAGCCCAGGCCGAATTCTTCCCAGACCTGCGCCGCACCGTGGTGGAGGATGCCGTGGCGGCGCGCCAGCGCCTGGCGGTCGCGGTCGTAGCCGCCGCCGATCACGCAGGCCACCGGGATGTCGCGGGACAGGCAGTGGCGCAGCACCGCCAGGTCGCGCGCGGCGATGCCGGCGTCGCTGAGTGCGAGCAGGCCGAGCACGTCGTCCTTGTGCACGTCCACCCCGGCGTCGTAGAGCACCAGGTCCGGCTGGTAGAGGTGCAGCAGGTAGCCGAGCGCCTCGTCCACCGTCTGCAGGTAGGCGGCGTCGCCCATTCCCGCCGGCAGGTCGAAGTCCCAGTCGCTGCGTGCCTTGCGCGGCGGGAAGTTGCCTTCGCAGTGCAGCGACACGGTCACCGCGTCGCGGCAGTCTTCCAGCAGGGTGGCGGTGCCGTCGCCCTGGTGCACGTCGCAGTCGAAGATCAGCAGGCGGTGCACCCGGCCGCTCTCCAGCAACTGGCGGGCGACCACCGCCAGGTCGTTGAACACGCAGAAGCCCGAGGGCCGCTCGCGATGGGCGTGGTGGGTGCCGCCGGCCAGATGGCAGGCCAGGCCGTGCTGCAGGGCCAGCTCGGCGGTCAGCAGCGAGCCGCCCTGGGCGCGCAGGGTGCGGCGCACCAGGCCCTCGCTCCACGGCAGGCCGAGCTGGCGCTCCAGCTCGCGCGGCAGCGCGCCGGCGACGAAGCGCTCGATGTAGTCCGCGGCGTGGGTGAGGGCGAGGATGTCGAGCGGGCAGGGCTGCGGGCTGTGCCAGGCGGCCGCCGGCAGGCTGGCGCGCAGGTGCTCGTGGAGCAGGCGATACTTCTCCATCGGGAAGCGATGCCCGGCCGGCAGCGGCGGGCTGTAGTCGGGGTGGTAGACCAGCGGCAGGGGCATGGGCGGCGGCCAGCGGGCGGGACGGAACGGCATTATGCGCCGTGGCGCGACGCGCCGGGGAGAGAGGCTCGGCCTGCCGTCGGTCGGCGCGTCCTGCGCTGCAACATCGGCCCTCGGCGCAGCCGACAGCCACCGGGAAAATCGTTACCATCGTCACCATTGCACGGTCCCGTGACGCGGCTCCGACCGCCCGGGCGATCATTCCGGCCCGCGCCCGGGGCGCCGGCCTCCCCGCATCTGAAGGAGATACAGCATGACCCAAGTGCTCGACGAGCTGGTGGCCCTGCTCAGCCTGGAAACCATCGAGGAAAACCTGTTCCGCGGCGTCAGCCAGGACCTCGGTTTCCGCCAGCTGTTCGGCGGCCAGGTGATCGGCCAGTCGCTGTCGGCGGCCAGCCAGACGGTGGCGGCGGACCGGCACATGCACTCCATGCACGCCTACTTCCTGCGCCCGGGCGATGCCACCCAGCCGGTGGTCTACCAGGTCGACCGGGTGCGCGACGGCGGCAGCTTCACCACCCGCCGCGTGCTGGCGATCCAGAAGGGCCGGCCGATCTACAGCTGCAGCGTGTCCTTCCAGCAGGAGGAGGAGGGCTTCAGCCACCAGGTGCCGACGATGCCCGACGTGCCGGGGCCGGAGGAACTGCTCTCCGAGCAGGAGCTGTGCGGCGCGCTGGGCTCGGAGCCGGTGGAGGGCATGCGCGAGCGCCTGCACTTCGAGATGCCGATCGAGATCCGTCCGGTCGAGCCGGCCGACGTCGGCCACCCGCAGCCGCGCGCGCCCTACAAGTACCTGTGGGTACGCGCCGCCGGCACGCTGCCGGACAACCCGGCGCTGCACAAGTACCTGATGGCCTACGCCAGCGACTTCGGCCTGCTGACCACCGCGCTGCTGCCCCACGGGGTGTCCTTCTGGCAGCGCTCGATGCAGATCGCCAGCCTCGACCACTCGCTGTGGTTCCACCGCAACGACCTGCGCGCCGACCAGTGGCTGCTGTTCGCCCTGGACAGCCCGTGGGCCGGCAACGGTCGCGGCTTCACCCGCGGCAACATCTTCAGCCGCGAGGGCGAGCTGCTCGCCTCGGTGGTCCAGGAAGGCCTGATCCGCCAGCGCCCGGACTGGGCCTGAACGTGGCCGGCAGCGCGATGCGCCTGGCGCGGCTGCGCCACTGGGTGTTCGACATGGACGGCACCCTGACCGTCGCCGTGCACGACTTCGCGGCGATCCGTCGTGCCCTGGACATTCCGCCCGGCGACGACATCCTCGCCCACCTGGCCGCGCTGCCGGCGTCGGAGGCGGCGGCCAAGCACGCCTGGCTGCTGGCCCACGAGCGCGAGCTGGCCGAGGCCGCGCGCCCGGCGCCGGGCGCGCTGGAGCTGGTGCGCGGCCTGCACGGGCGCGGCTGCCGCCTGGGCATCCTCACCCGCAATGCGCGACCGCTGGCGCTGGTCACCCTGGAGGCGGTCGGCCTGCTCGACTGCTTCGCGGTGGACGACATCCTCGGTCGCGACGAGGCGCCGCCCAAGCCGCAGCCGCACGGCCTGCTGCAGCTGGCGGCGCGCTGGGCGGTGGTGCCGGCCGAGCTGGCGATGGTCGGCGACTACCTCCACGACCTGTCCTGCGCCCGCGCCGCCGGCGCGCGCAGCGTGCTGGTCAACCACCCGGAAAACCCCTGGCCGGAGCTGACCGACCTGTTCGCCCGCGACTGCGCCGAGCTGCAGCGCCTGCTCGGCTGACGGCGGCGGCCGCCGGCGCTACAGGCGCGCGCTCTGGAAGGTGTCGCAGCGCCCCGGCTCGCCCGTGTCGAAGCCGATGCGGAACCAGCGCACGCGCTGCGCCGAGGTGCCGTGGGTGAAGGCGTCCGGCACCACCTGGCCCTGCGTCTGGTGCTGCAGGCGGTCGTCGCCGATGGCGTTGGCAGCGTTCAGCGCCTCCTCCAGATCCCCCGGCTCCAGCCAGTCGAGGCGACGCTGGGCGTGGTGCGCCCAGACCCCGGCCAGGCAGTCGGCCTGCAGCTCCTGGCGCACCAGCAGGCCGCTGGCGCCCTCGACCCGCTCGCCGCGCTGGCGGGCGGCATTGACCCGCGCCGAGACGCCGAGCAGGGTCTGCACGTGGTGGCCGACCTCGTGGGCGATCACGTAGGCCTGGGCGAAGTCGCCGGCGGCGGCGAAGCGCTGCTCCAGCTCGCGGAAGAACTCGAGGTCGAGATACACCTGACGGTCGCCCGGGCAGTAGAAGGGGCCGACCGCCGCGCTGGCGAAGCCGCAGGCCGAGTTCACGCTGCCGCTGAACAGCACCAGGCGCGGCTCCTGGTACTGGCGGCCGCCGGCCTGGAACAGCGCGTGCCAGGTGTCCTCGGTGTCGCCGAGCACGGCGCGGACGAACTCGCTGGCCTCGTCGCCCGGCTGGCCGCCGTCCGCGCCCGGCGCCGGCAGCTGCTGCTGCATCAGCTCGCCGCCGAGCTGGCCGAGGATCTGCAGCGGGTCCTTGCCCATCAGCAGGCCGAGCACCACGATGGCGGCGATGCCGCCGAGGCTCAGCTTGCCGCCGCCGATGCGCCCGCCGCCGCGGGCGTCCACCACATTGTCGCTGCGTCGTGCCCGTTTCCAGCGCATCGCCTTTCTCCCGTCGTGCGCGGCGCCTGCCGCATTCCCTGCAGTGTCGCCGCAGCTCGCCGCGCTGGCCAGGCCGATCGTCCGCCCCCTCGCGCAGGTGCCCGGCCGCTGCCTATGCTCGTGACAGGCCGCTCCGGAGATCGCCCATGCCGCATGTCCTCCCCACCGCCGTGCCGCGGCGCGGCTGAACGATGCGCCGCGCCATTCCCGGCGAGCGCCTGGCCGGGCTGGAGTCGCCCGCGCGCGGCCTGAACGGCGCCGAACTCGCCGAGCGGCGCCGCTACGGGGCCAACGACATCCTTGCCGAGGACGCCGGCCGCTGGCGCGCGCTGCTCGGCGAGACCCTCGGCGACCCGATGCTGTGGTTCCTGCTCGGCACCGCGCTGCTGTTCGCCCTGCTCGGCGACCGCGCCGAGGCGCTGACCCTGCTGCTGGCGGTGGTCCCGCTGCTGGGCATGGACGCCTGGCTGCACCGTCGCACGCAGGCCTCCACCGCCGGCCTGGCCAGCCGTCTGGCCGGCACGGCGCGGGTGCTGCGCGACGGCGTGGAGCAGCGCATCGCCGCCCGCGAGCTGCTGCCCGGCGACCTGGCCCTGGTCGGCCCCGGCGACTACTTCCCCGCCGACGGCGTGCTGGTCGACGGCGCGCAGATGCTCGCCGACGAGTCGAGCCTGACCGGCGAGTCCTTCCCGGTGCGCAAGCAGGTGCTGGCGGCGCCCTTCCCGGACAGCGCCGGCGAGGAGCACTGGGCCTGCGCCGGCACCCGCCTGCTCGGCGGACGCGCGGTGCTGCGGGTGCTCTACACCGGGGCGGAGACGCGCTACGGCGAGCTGGTGCGCGTCGCCCGCAGCGGCCGCCAGGCGCGCACCCCGCTGCAGCTCGCCATCGCCCGTCTGGTGGTGACCCTGCTGTGGGCGGCGCTGGCGACCTGCCTGCTGCTCGCCGCGATCCGCCTGGCCCAGGGCTTCGGTGCGGTCGACGCCCTGCTCAGCGCGGTGACCCTGGCGGTGGCGGCGCTGCCGGAGGAGTTCCCGGTGGTGTTCACCTTCTTCCTCGGCGTCGGCGTCTACCGCCTGGCGCGGCGCCAGGCGCTGGTGCGCCGCGCGGTGGCGGTGGAGAACATCGGCCGGGTGTCCTGCATCTGCACCGACAAGACCGGCACCCTCACCGCCGGCCGCCTGCTGCTCACCCACCGCGCGCCTGCGGCGGGTCTCGACGACGCCGGCCTGCTGCAGCTCGCCCTGCACGCGGTGCGCGGCGAGGCCGACGACCCGCTGGATGCCGCCCTGCTGGCGGCCGGCGGCGCGGCGCCCGATCCGGCGCAGCGCGTCGCGCTGTTTCCCTTCACCGAGCAGCGCCGCCGCGAGACGGCGCTGTGGCCGGCCGCGGCGGGACAGTGGCTGGCGGTGAGCAAGGGCGCGCCGGAAACCCTGTTCGCGCTCTGCGACCTCGACGCGGTGGCGCTGGCCGACTGGCGTCGCCAGGCCGACGGCTACGCCGCCGGCGGCCACAAGGTGATCGCCGTCGCCAGCCGCCGGCTGGACGCGGACGCGCGCCTCGATCGGGAGCCGGGGCAGGGCTTCGTGTTCGCCGGCCTGCTGGCCTTCGAGGATCCGCTGCGCGCTGGCGTGCGCGAGGCGCTGGCCGAGTGCCGGGCGGCGGGCATCCGCGTGGTGATGGTCACCGGCGACCATCCGCTGACCGCGCGGGCCATCGCCGCCGAGCTGGGCCTCGGCGACGGCGCGCCCAGGGTGCTGGTGGCCGAGCCGGGCTGCGCCTGGGAGGGCGACGTCGACGTGGTGGCGCGCGCGGTGCCGGCGCAGAAGCTCGAGCTGGTGCGCGCCCTGCAGGCGGACGGCGAGACGGTGGCGGTGACCGGCGACGGGGTCAACGACGTGCCGGCGCTGCAGGCCGCCGATGTCGGCATCGCCATGGGCGAGCGCGGCACGCAGAGCGCCCGCGAGACCGCCGCCATCGTCCTGCTCGACGACGACTTCGCCACCCTGGTGCGCGCCATCGGCGAGGGCCGCCAGCTGTTCCGCAACCTGCAGCTGAGCTTCGCCTACCTGCTGCTGGTGCACATCCCGCTGGTGGCCAGCGCCACCCTAGTACCGCTGACCGGCGCGCCGCTGCTCTACCTGCCGATCCACGTGGTCTGGCTGGAGCTGCTGATCCATCCCACCGCGCTGCTGGTGTTTCAGGAGCTGGCGCCGGACGGCCGCCTGACACCGCTCGGGCGCGGCGGCCCGGCGCGCTTCTTCTCGCCGCGCGCCTGGCGGGCGATCCTCCTCGGCGGCGCGGCGATCAGCCTGGTGGTGCTCGCCGCCTGGTGGCAGGCGCTGGGCGAGGGGGTGGCGGACGGGGCGCGGGTGAGCCACGCGCGCAGCATGGCCATCGCCGTGCTGGTGGTCGCCAGCCTGACCGTCACCGCCAGTCTCAGCCGGCTGCGCAGCGCGATGGCGCGGGTGGTCTGCCTGCTCGGCCTGGCTTCGCTGCTGCTGTTCGTCCAGCTGCCGGCGCTGGCCGCACGCCTGCACCTGCAGCCGCTGCACCTGGCCGACTGGGCGATCGCCGCCGGCGCCGGCCTGTTCGCCGGGCTGATCGGCCGCTGGGTGCTGCGCCTGCTGGAGCGCTAGCTGCGGGGGATCCTCACCCGGGCGAACGAGCCGCGCTCGACCCTGCGGTGGCAGGCTCCGCAGTTGCCGGCGCCGCCGACCGATCTGCGGGCGAACTGCGCCGCGTCGACCCTGTGGTGCTTGCGCGCGAACCAGCGGGTCGCGGTGATCCGCGGCTGTTCGCCGGTGCCGACGACGCCTTCCAGCGGCTGGCGGTTGTTGCTGGATACCAGCAGCAGGAAGTCGCGGATCGTCTGCTGCTCGGCCGGGGCGAGCGAGGCGTCGATGCCGTAGTGCTGGCTCAGGGTGTCCATGTGCATTTCCCAGGCCCTGGGCGGCAGCAGGCCGGGCGGGTAGGCCATGTGGCAGCTGCCGCACGCGGTCATCCACCTTTGCGGGGCGTCGGCGGGTAGCGCGAGCGGCTGCAGGGCCACGGGGTCGGCCAGTGCCAGCGAGCTGGTCAGGCCGAGGAGCAGGGCGATGCCGATGCGTTTCATGAGGGGCTCCGATAGCGATGTGGCGCCATCCTCCGGCGTCGCGCTGAATCCAGCCTTAAAAAGCGTGTGGTTATTTCGGCCGGCTGCAGCAGCGCTCCAGGTCGCCGCCGGCCGGCCAGGCGCGGCCGACCAGTGGTTCGGCGGAGCTCGAGTGCTGACCCGTGGCGGGGCTAGGCTTGCTGCAGTCGATTGCGATGAGGAGTGCGCCATGAAACCTCTGCTCCGCCTGGCCGCAGTGGTCAGCCTGCTGGGCGGCCTGGCGTCGGCCCAGGCCCAGGAAGTCCTCCCCGGGTTGTGGGAGCTGAGCAGCGACAGCATGCAGGTCAACGGCCAGCAGCTGCCGCCGGTGCAGGAGCTGCTCGGCCAGCTGGAGGGGCTGCCGGCCGAGCAGCGGCAGATGCTGGAGGAGGCGATGGCCGGCAAGGGCATCCAGGCCGGCGGCCAGGGCCTGCGCGTGTGCCTGAGCGAGGCGCAGGTCAAGGCCCAGGAGCTGCCGTTGCAGGACGCCCAGTCCGGCTGCACCCAGGAGATCACCGAGCGCAGCGAGCGGCTGTGGAAGTTCCGCTTCCGCTGCCCAGACGCCGAAGGCGAGGGCGAGACCCGCTTCGTCAGCGAACGCGAGTTCGTCACCCGCATCGACAGCCGCTTCAGTGCCGCCGGCCAGGCCGGCAGCTCGCGGATGCAGACCCATGCACGCTGGCTGGGCGCCGACTGCGGCGAACTGGCGCCGCGGTCGTGAGGGGATTCGCGGAGGGCGGAAAGCAAGAAGCCCCGCATGCGGGCGGGGCTTCTCGACGATGTTCGGTGGTGCCCAGGGACGGAATCGAACCGCCGACACGGGGATTTTCAATCCCCTGCTCTACCAACTGAGCTACCTGGGCAAATCAGGGATCGGGCACCTGAAGGAAGTGGTGCCCAGGGACGGAATCGAACCGCCGACACGGGGATTTTCAATCCCCTGCTCTACCAACTGAGCTACCTGGGCAACAACGGGCGGCATTAAACCGCCTTTCCCGTTGTACAGTCAACCGTCGCCGCGAAAAAAATCGTTTTTTTCAGGCACTTGGCGACGGTGGAGGGGTCACGCGCCGGGTGGCACGTAGCCTTCGGCCTGGGCGTAGTCCTCGCCGGCGAGGAACTTGTCCATCTCGGCCTGGAGGAACTTGCGGTCCTCGGCGTTCATCATGTTCAGCCGGCGCTCGTTGATCAGCATGGTCTGGTGCTTCTGCCACTCGTCCCAGGCCTGCTTCGAGACGTTGTTGAAGATGTCCTCGCCCTTGGCGCCCGGGTAGGGCGGACGGTCGAGGCCGGGCAGTTCTTGGTTGTACTTGCGGCACTTCACCATGCGGGTCATTGCGGCGCTCCTGGAGTCGGGTGGAGGAGGGTGGCCGCGCGCTTGAGCAGCTTCTTCACCGGGGCGGCGAGCCCCAGGCGCGGCGGAGTGGCGAGGTTATACCAGAGCCAGTCGCCTTCGGCCACGCACGGGGTGCGGGCGCTGGCGGCGACCAGCAGCGGCTCGATGTGCAGCTGGAAATGGCTGAAGGTGTGGCTGAGCGGCGCCAGTTCCTGCGCGTCGCCGAGCGCCAGGCCGTGGCGCTCGGCCAGCTCGCCGAGCTGCGCGCGCTCGTCCAGTTCGGGCAGGCTCCACAGTCCGCCCCACAGGCCGCTCGACGGCCGCCGGTAGAGCAGCACGGCGCCGGCGCCGTCGTGCAGCAGCGGCATCAGCGTGCGTTTCTGCGGCAGCGCCTTGCGCGGTCTGGCCTGCGGGTAGGCGGTCTCGCGGCCGAGCGCGTGCGCCCGGCAGTCGGCGGCCAGCGGACAGAGCAGGCAGCTCGGCTTGCTGCGCGTGCACAGGGTGGCGCCCAGATCCATCATCGCCTGGCTGTAGTGGTTGACCCGCGCGTGCGGGGTCAGGCGCTCGGCGGCCTCCCACAGCTGCGCCGCCACCCGGGTCTCGCCCGGGTAGCCGTCCTGGGCCAGGTAGCGGGCCAGCACGCGCTTGACGTTGCCGTCGAGGATGGGGGCGCGCAGGCCCATGCTGATGCTGGCGATGGCGCCGGCGGTGGAGCGGCCGATGCCGGGCAGCCCGGTCAGCGCCTCCACCGAGCGAGGGAACTCGCCGCCGTGTTCGGCGACCACGATCCGCGCGGTCTTGTGCAGGTTGCGCGCGCGGCTGTAGTAGCCTAGGCCGGTCCACAGGTGCAGCACCTCGTCCTCGCCGGCTTCGGCCAGCGCCTGCACCGTGGGCAGCGCGGCCATGAAGCGCTGGTAGTAGTCGAGCACGGTGGCGACCTGGGTCTGCTGCAGCATGATCTCCGACACCCAGACCCGGTAGGGGTTGATGTCCTGCTGCCAGGGCAGGTCGTGGCGGCCGTGGCGGTCGAACCAGGCGAGCACGCGGTCGGCGAAGGCGGAAACGGTGGGAAGGCTGGTCATAGGGGCGATGGCAGGAGCGTGCAGGGGGAATCCGGCCGCCATGGTACAGGCCACGGCGGTCGAATTCGCCCCCACGGAACGTACGGTCAGCGCTGGAACAGGCCCTTCAGGGCGTCCTTGAGTTCCGGGCTGACCTTGTCGCCGAGCTTCTCGTCGAGCTTCTCGGTCAGCTTCTCGCCGGCCAGCCTGGCGGCGATCTTGCCGAGGCCGTCCTGGTCCAGGCGGCAGGCCCTGGCGCCCAGTTCCAGCGGACCGCGGCAGCGCAGCGGCCACTCCAGGCCGACGTAGCGCTCGTTGACCTGGCAGGCCGGGTCGGGCATCTCGCGCTGGTCGCCCTCGATGACCACGCCCATGCGGTAGTCGAGGCCGAGCACGCGCAGGTCGACGGTGCCCTTGCCGTTGACGGTCAGCCCCGGGATGCGCGCGCGCAGGTCCTGGTTGCTGGCCACGCCGCGGTCGAACTGCAGGCTGCCGCGCAGCTCGCGCAGCGGGGTGTCCTTCTCGGCGAACTCGCGGGTCGGCACCTTGCGGTTGAGGGTGGCGATGCCGCGGCACAGCTGCTGCTCGAGGTTGGCGTCGGCCAGCGCGCCGTCGTCGAGGATGAAGCTGGCGTTGCCGGACAGGCTGTCGATCAGCGCCTTCTCGCTGTTGCCCCGGGCGGCGAGGTTGCCCTCCAGTTGCAGCTTGCCGCGTACCGGCGACTTCTCCGCGGGCTTGAGGGTTTCCAGCAGGCGCTCCAGCGGGATGTCGCCGAGCTGCGGGGCGAACTGCAGCTGCGGGATGTCGCTGCGCGCGTCCAGGCTGCCGGCGAGGGCGAAGCGGCCGTCGAACAGCTCGCCGCGCAGCTCGTCGAGGCGGATCTGCCCGTCCCGTGCCCGGAGCTTGAGGCTGGCGTTCTCCAGCGGCAGCTTGCGCAGGGTCAGCTGGCCGAAGCTGAGGGCGAGTTCGGCGTCCAGCTGGCGCAGGCGCTCCAGCGGCAGCAGTTTCTCCTCGCTCCAGGCGTGGCTGGTCGGCTGCTCCGGCAGCGGGGTGGTGCCGTTGCCGGCACCGCTTTTCGCCACCTCGGCCTTGCGCGTGGCGCTGGCGGCGTCGGCCTCCCTGGCCGGCGGCGGCAGGTAGCGGTCGAGGTCGAGGCGGTCGCCCTTGAGCTGGGCGCGCAGGCTGTTGCGGCTGAAGTCGGCGATGGCCAGCTGGCCGCCGAGGTTGCTGCCGTCGAGCTGCAGCCTGAGGTCCTGCAGGGTCAGGCTGTCCGGCGTGGCGCTCAGGCCGCTGGCCAGGGCGACGCGGCGCAGGCTGTCGGCGTCGGCCATCTTCGGCAGCGACTGGCCGATGCCTTCGAGGAAGGCGCGCAGGTCGAACTCGGCGATCGACAGGCCGCCCTCGATCTGCGGCGTCCTGTCCAGTCCGCGTACCTTCAGCTCGCCGAGCAGGTCGAGCTGGTTGGCGGTCAGCTTGAGGCTGTTCCATTCGGCGACCTGGGCGGCGAGGTCGGCGAGCAGCTGGCCCTGGGCGGCGAAGGTCAGGGTCTGGTTGGCCAGCGGCGCGCCGGACAGCTCGCCCTTGAGCTGGGCGTCCTCCAGCCAGTAGCGTTCGAGCGCGGTGTCGAAGCGCAGCTTGCCGGTCAGTTCGCCGCGCGCGCGCAGCACCGGCTGGTTGGTGCCGAAGTAGCCCTTGAGGGTCAGCGGGATGCTGGCGCCCTCGCGGATCGCGCCACTGCGCAGGTCGAGCCCTTCGAGGGTGTAGCGCTGGCCGCTGGCGGCGTCGTGGTAGTCGATGCGCGAGTTGCTCACCGCCAGGCTGTCGATGTCCAGGCGCAGCGCCGGGGCGGCCTTGCCTGCCTGCGCCGGGGCCGGGCTGGCGGGCGGGGCGGCGGCAGCGGGCTGCTCCGGGGTGGCCGGCGCGGCCTTGGCCGGGCGGCCGATGTCCTGCCAGTTGCCGCGGCCCTCGGCGTCGCGTTCGAGGCTGAGCTTGAGGCCGTCGATGCGGATGTCGCTCATCTGCACCTCGCGGCGCAGCAGCGGCAGCACGCGCACCGAGAAGCCGAGCATGTCCAGCTCGGCGAACGGCTGCTGCGGAGTGGCGGCGCTGGCCAGGGTGGTGTCGCGCAGTTCGAGGCCGAGCCAGGGGAACAGGCTCCAGCCGATCTCGCCCCGGAGGTCGAGCTCCAGGTTGGCCTTGTCGCGGGCCAGCTGGCGGATCTCGTCCTTGTAGTCGTTGGGGTCGAACAGGTGGGTGAAGGCGAAGCCCAGCGCGACTATGGCCAGCAGCAGGCCGAGCAGGAGCAGGCCGAGAAACTTGCCGAAGGTCTTCATGGCGGACGAGTCCTTGTGCGGTGCGGGGGCAGGGCGAAGTATAGGGAATCCCGG